>JBPPMN010000065.1:0-3484 GCA_051306055.1 Acidimicrobiales bacterium | reverse complement strand
ACGCAGGCGCCACCCACCACCGTGGGGGGCAGCAGCACTCCCGTCGACACCACCACGACGCTGGTCTCGCCCACGACGACCCCGCCGGTGACCCTGCCCGGGTCCGACCAGGCGGCACCGTTCGCGGCCCGGGACGCCGACACCGGCGAGGAACCTCCCGGCTGGCTGGTGGCCACCGCGGTGGCCGCGCTGCTGGCGGCGGGCGCGGCTACCGCCGGCACGGCCTGGCGGCTGGGCGAGCAGGAGCAGCGGGCCGGCCGCTGACCGCTGGGCCAGCTACAGCTTGGTGAGGGCCTCGGCGTAGCGCTGGGGCTCCCGGGCGGTGCCGAGGCTGTCGGTGGCGAAGGTGTCGACCACGGTGCCGTCGGCTCCGACGAGCACGCTGGCCCGGTTGGCGCAGCCCACCGCGTCGTTGAACACGCCGTAGGCCTGGGCCACCTCGCCGTGGGGCCAGAAGTCGGACAGCACGGGGAAGCCGAAGCCCTGCTGCTCGGCCCAGAGCTTCTGGGCCGGGCCGGTGTCGCAGGAGATGGCCAGGATCTGCACGCCGGCGTCGGTGAACTGTGCATGGTCGTCGCGCAGGCTGCACAGCTCCGCTTCACAGATCCCCGTGAACGTGAAGGGGTAGAACACGAGCAGCACCGGGGTGCCCGACAGGTCGCTGAGGCTGTGCTGCTCGCCGTCGGTGCCCTTGAGCGTGAAGTCGGGTGCCGGCTGGCCGATCTCGATCACTGGTTCCTCCTCGAAGCGGGTGGTGGGCGGAGGCTACCGGGCGGCTGCGCCGGTCAGCACCGCGTGGAGCACGGTGTGGGCCCGCTCCAGCGAGGCCCGCTCCACCCGCTCGTCGGGCGCGTGGCACAAGGTGGGGTCGCCCGGACCGAGGTTGCAGGCGGGGATGCCCACCGCCGCGAAGCGGGCCACGTCGGTCCATCCCAGCTTGGCGCTCACCGCGAGGCCGTGGTCGTCGACGAGGGCCCGGAGCACCGGGTTGTCGAGGCCGGGGTGGGCCGCCGGCGCGGAGTCGACCACCTGCACGTCGTCGCCCTGCTCCAGGGCCGGCGCCAGGAGCGCCCGCACCTCGGCCTCGGCTTCCGCTTCCGTGCGATCTGGCGCGAAGCGGCGGTTGATGGTGACCGACGCCAGGTCGGGCACCACGTTGCCGGCCACGCCGCCTCGCACGGCGACGGCCTGCAGCGCTTCGCGGTAGCGGCAGCCGTCGATCACCGGCTCCCGCTCCTCGAAGCCACCCACCAGGCGCAGCACCTCGCCCAGGCGGTGGACGGCGTTGCGGCCCATCCAGGGTCGGGCGGTGTGGGCCCGCGCGCCCCGCAGGGTGACCTCCAGGCGCAGGGTGCCCTGGCAGCCGGCCTCGATCTGGCCGTCGGTGGGCTCGCCGAGGATGGCGACGTCGCCCTCGAGCAGATCGGGCCGATCGCGCAGCAGGTGGGCCAGGCCGTTGTGCTCGGCGGCCACCTCCTCCCCCGCGTAGAACACGTAGGTGACGTCGACCGAGGGCGATGGGACCGATCGGGCCAGGTGCAGGGCGACGGCCAGCCCGCCCTTCATGTCGACCGCGCCGAGGCCCCAGAGCGTGTCGCCGTCGATCCGGGCCCGCTGGTTGCCGTTGGCGGGCACGGTGTCGGTGTGCCCGACCAGCAGGACCCGCGTGGGGCGACCCAGCTCGGTGCGGGCCACCAGGTTGGCGCCCACCCGCTCCACCTGCAGGTGCGGCAGCCGGCGCAGCTCGGCCTCGAGGTGGTCGGTGAGGGCGGCTTCGTGGTGGCTCTCGGACGGGATGTCGACCAGGGATGCGGTGAGCGCCAGCAGGTCGAGGTCGGCCATGGCCCCACGTTACGGTGGGCCGCCGTGACCGACACCGATCCCTCCACCGGCGGCGCCCTCGGCGTCGGCCTCGCCACCCTCGCCGCCGACGGGCGCGTCCTCGACGTGTGGTTCGTGCGCCCCGAGCGGGCGGAGGATGCCGGCCGGGCGGGCACGGAGCCGCTCAGCGTGGGCGCCGTCGAGGACCTGACCGGGCTCAGCGCCGCGCAGGCCCTGGGGCGCGACGAGGTGCGCAACGTCTCGGTGACCGCGGTGCGCACCACCATCGCCGACCTCCAGGCGCCGCCGGTCGACACCCACGACGCCTACCTCCGGCTGCACCTGCTGTCCCACCGCCTGGTGCAGCCCAACACGGTGAGCCTCGAGGGCATCTTCGGGCACCTGCAGACGGTCGCCTGGACCCAGCTCGGCCCGGTGGCCGTCGACGAGCTCCCCGCCGCCCAGCTGCGGGCCCGGGCCGCCGGCACCCCGCTGCTGGTGCACTCGCTCGACAAGTTCCCGCGCATGATCGACTACGTGGCACCCCCGGGTGTGCGGGTGGCGGACGCCAGCCGGGTGCGCCTGGGCGCCCACCTCGCCGAGGGCACCACGGTGATGCACGAGGGCTTCGTGAACTTCAACGCCGGCACGCTGGGCACCGCGATGGTGGAGGGCCGCCTCAGCCAGGGCGTGGTGATGGGCGAGGGCTCCGACCTCGGCGGTGGCGCCTCGGTGATGGGCACCCTCTCCGGTGGCGGCACCGAGGTGGTGCGCATCGGTGAGCGCTGCCTGGTCGGCGCCAACGCCGGCATCGGCATCTCGTTGGGCGACGAGTGCGTGGTGGAGGCCGGCCTCTACGTGACCGCCGGCACCCGGGTGACGCTCCCCGACGGCACCGTCGCCAAGGCCAAGGAGCTCAGCGGCCAGAGCAACCTGCTGTTCATCCGCAACAGCACCACCGGCGTGGTGGAGGTGCGTCCACGGGCGGGCGGCACCGTGGCCCTCAACGACGCCCTCCACAGCTCGAACTGAGCGGGACGGTACGCTCCGCCCCGTCCGGGCGAACGGACTGGGGGAGCCGATGACCGACCACGACACCACCGACGGCAGGGCTCCCAGCGGGCCCGCCGACGCATCGGTGAGCGAGAAGCTCGACACCGTCGCCGGGGCGGTGGCCCAGATCGCTCGCAGCCACACCGACCTCCTGGCCCACGCGGCCGAAGCGGAGGCCCGACGGGCCGAGATGGCCAGCGCCGCCGCGGAGCAGGTGGCGGCGCTGCACCAGGCCGTGACCCAGCAGCGCGATGACCTGGCCCTGGCCCTCGACGTGCTGGCCCGGATGGCCGAGGCACTCGAGCGGGCCGAGGCCCGCACCGACGATCGCCTGGCCGCCGTGCGCGACGCCGCCACCGGTCCCGTCGTCGACCTGCAGGAGATGCTGGCGGCGCGCGGGGAGCGCACCGACGGCCGCCTCGAGGCGATGGCGGCGTCACTGGCCGCCCTCGAGGAGCGCCCCGTCGCCCCCGCCGCGGCCGGGGAGCCGGTCGACCTCGCCCCCGTGCAGGAGCGCCTCGACACGCTCGTGAGCAGCGTGCAGGGCCTCGCCTGGCAGCTCCCCGAGGTGGCGGAGGCCCTGGCCGGGCTCCAGGCGCCGGCAGGGGCC
>JBPPMN010000038.1:0-3088 GCA_051306055.1 Acidimicrobiales bacterium | reverse complement strand
TGCTGAACACCAGCGCCGGGGTGCTGTTCGCGGCCTGCGGCGAGGGCGGCACCCTCGATGAGCTGGCCGACGAGCTGGCCCCGGCCACCGGCATGGACCCTGCGGCCTTGCGGGCCGACCTCGTGGCCGGCCTGGCTGAGCTCACCGAGGCCGGGCTGCTCGGCCGAGACGTGCCGGTGCCCGAGCCGGAGGTGGCCGAGCGGTCCCCCGTCTCCGGGGCGGTGGCCGGTTTGGTGCACACGGTCGTCGACGACGCCGTGCGCTTCCACAGCGACGACCCGACGCTGGTGGCGGCGGCCGACCTCCTGCTGGCGTCGATGGCCGTCGACCGGCCGGCGACGGTGGACCTGGGCCTGGCCTGGGCCGACGACGGCTCCGGCGCGGTGCGCCTGTCGGGCCACGGCCCGGTGCGCACCTACGCCTCGCTCGACGCGCTGCTCCACGCCCTGCCCACCGCGCTGAACCAGCTGGCCGCCACCGGCGATGGCACGCTCACGCTGCACGCCGGGGCCGTGCGGGCGGTCGACGGGTCGGTGCTGCTGCTGCCGGCGGTGTCGGGCTCGGGCAAGACCACCCTCACCGCCGCGCTGGTGCAGGCCGGGTGGGGCTACCTGTCGGACGAGGCGGTGGGCGTGCGGGCCGACCCGTTCCTGGCCGTCCCCTATCCGAAGCCGCTGGTGCTCGACGCCACCAGCCGAGCCGCGCTGGGGCTCCCGCCGTCGACGTCACCCAACGTGGCGCCGGGCGAGCTGCACCCTGGCGTGGATCTGGTGACGGAGCCGGCCGGCCCCATCGGCCAGGTGGTGGTGCCGCGCTACGAGTCGGGGGCCGAGGCCACGCTCGAGTGGCTGGCTCCCGCGGAGGCGGTGGTGGCCGTGCTCGAGCACGTGCTGAACCTGGCCCGGGTGGGCCAGCCCGGGCTCGAGGTGCTGTGCCGCCTCGTGGAGGAGGTGCCGGTGGCCCGCCTCACTCACGGCGGCGCGACATCGGCCGTGGTGCTGCTGAGCCAGCCGTAGGGCGGGAGGCTGTCATACGGCCTCCCGTAGTTGGCGGGCACGGGCTCCGGTCCGACTCGGTGCGTGCAGCACCCTCCTAGCCAGCACGATCCGGAGGAGCGGCCATGCCGATCACCGAACACCAACGCCATCAGATCTTCCAGTGGTATGAAGAGGCCATGGGACCCGACCGAGCACCCATCATGATGGAGCTGCTCCCGCCCGTCGGCTGGGGGGAGGTGGCCACCAAGACCGACCTCATGGTCCTCGACGGCCGCCTCCGCGGGGAGATGGCCGAGCTGCGAGCCGAGATGGGTGGGCTGGCCAGCGAGCTGCGCAGCAACATGGCCAGGCTCGACAGCAGCCTGCGGGGGGAGATGGCCGAGCTCCGCGGCGAGCTGCGGGGGGCGATGGCCGAGCTCCGCGGCGAGCTGCGCGGGGCGATGGGCGAGCTGTCGGGCGAGCTCCGACAGGACATGGCACAGAACCTGCGCACGATGGTGGCGGCCACGGTGGCCAGCAACGTGGCGCTGGTGGCCGCGGTGTTCGGCGTCGTGCGGGTCTTCGGCGTCTGACACTGGCGGCAGAGCGAGACGCTGTCAGGCGGCTCGGGGCTGGTGCTGCTCGGGCACGACCTCGCCGGCCAGGGGCGGCTCGGGCGGGGTGCCGTCGCCGAAGGGGCGGCCGCCGAGGGCCTCGCGGCCATGGGCGGTGGTCCAGCCGGCGAGCTCCGGGCCGGCCGGGACGATCTGGGTCGGGTTCACGTCGGTGTGCACGAATTAGTAGTGGCGCTTGATGTGGTCGAAGTCGATGGTGTCGCCGAAGCCGGGGGTCTGGAACAGGTCGCGGGCGTAGGCCCACAGCACCGGCATCTCGGTGAGCTTGTTCCTGTTGCACTTGAAGTGGCCGTGGTAGACGGCATCGAAGCGGGCCAGTGTGGTGAAGAGGCGCACGTCGGCCTCGGTGATGCTCTCACCCATCAGGAAGCGCTGGTCGGTGAGGCGCTCCTCGAGGCGGTCGAGCTCGTTGAAGAGCCGGTCGTGGGCCTTCTCGTACGCGTCCTGCGTGCCCGCGAACCCGCAGCGGTACACGCCGTTGTTCACCTCGGTGAAGACCGTCTCCATGACCTCGTCCATCTCCGGACGCAGGGCCTCGGGGTACAGGTCGGGGGCGCCGGGCCGGTGGTGCTCGGTCCACTCGGCGGAGAGGTCGAGGGTCATCTGCGGGTAGTCGTTGGTGACCACCTCACCGTTGGTGGTGTCGACGATGGCCGGCACGGTGATGCCCTTGTCGTAGCCGGGGTCGCGAGCGAAGAAGGCCTCCTGGAGGCGGTCGATGCCGAGGATCGGGTCGCGTCCGTCGAGGGTGGTCTCGGCGAAGTCCCACGAGCGCTCGTCGTGGGTGGGGCCGGCCACCGCCATCGACAGCACCGGCTCGAGGCCCAACAGGCGCCGCACGATGATGGCCCGGTTGGCCCAGGGACAGGCCCGGGCCACCACGAGGCGGTAGCGGTGCGCCTCCACCGGGAAGCCGTCGCGCCCGTCGGCGGTGATGCGGGTGGCGATGTAGTCGGCGTCGCGCTCGAAGTCGCCGCTCGGGTTCACGTAGTCGGAGGGCATCCTTGAAACCTGCCCTCGATGCTTGCGAGTGAAACCTTCCTGCTAGCAGCCCGTCGCCGCTTGGAGCACACGGCATGCCTCGGCCATGCGCGGAGCGGACAACTGGGCCACCCGTCGTCGAAAGGCGTCTCGAGGGATCGTGTGCAGGTTGTCGAAGTTGACGACGCTGGCGGTCGGCACGCCGTCGGCGGTCGTCAGCTCGAGCTCCGACACCAGGCCTCGCTGCGTGCGTGTGAGGGCCGCGACCACCACCGCACCGATCCGGCCCGCCACCGGGTCGCGGGTCAACACGAGCACCGGCCGGTCGCCGCCTGGGGTGGCGGCGAACCACACCTCACCGCGCTGCATCGGCCCAATCCGACCAATCCTCGGCCGGGCCCCAGTCCGCAATTTCGGCGAGCGCATTCTCTTCGGCAGAGAGGGGGGTAGCTGCCCAGGCTTCGATGTCGAGCTCGGTGCGAAGCCGGACCAAGT
>JBPPMN010000036.1:0-3079 GCA_051306055.1 Acidimicrobiales bacterium | reverse complement strand
GCGCCTGACCCGTCTTGCGGCCGTGAAGCAGCCGGGCGCCCGGGGCTCGCTCACCGGCCGGCGGCGATATGCCGGCGACGGCGGACCGGATGGCGGCGATGATGCTCGCATGGAGCAGGTGGAGGTCGTCCTGGCCAGCAACGATCGCGTCACCCTGCGCGTCGGTGACGTCTTCCTCAAGGTCGATGCCGACCAGGCGCGCTCGGCCGTCGAGGTCGAGGCGATGGGGATCGTGCCCGTCCCGATCCCGGAGATCCTGTGGCGCCGGCCACCGGTGCTGGCCCTGGCCGCCCTCCCGGGAACGGCGCTGGGCCACCTCGGGGATCCCTCTCCCGCATCGCCGACCGCGTGGGCGGCAGCCGGTGCCGCGCTGCGGACGCTCCACGGTGCGCCGCTGCCGCCATGGCCCGGCCGAACCGTCGACGAGCTCGCCGCCCACCTCGCCAGCGAGTGCGAGTGGCTCGTGCGCAACGAGGTCCTCCCCCGCGACGTGATCCACCGCAACCGGCTCGTCGCCGAGGCGGCGCTGCGACCCTGGCCCCCGGTGTTCATCCACGGCGACCTCCAGGTCGACCACGTCTTCGTCGACGGTGACGCGGTGGTCGGCATCATCGACTGGTCCGAGGCATCGCAGGGTGATGCGCACGCCGATCTCGCCACCCTCACGCTCGGCCACCCGGAGCGCCTCGACGACGTCATCGCCGGCTACGCCAGCGACGTGGACCGAGACCTCGTCCAGGCGTGGTGGTCGCTGCGCTGCCTGGGCAACGTCCGCTGGTTGGTCGAGAACGGCTACGGCTCGCCGGAGGAGTTCCCCGAGGTCGCCGTGCTGCGAGCATGCCCGTGAGCGGGCGCGACGAGGAGCCGCTCGCGACGGCCGCGATCTGGCTCGTGACCGGTGCGCAGGCCTCGGGGAAGTCGACCGTGGCCGACCTGCTCGCCCGGCGGTTCACGCTGGGCGTGCACGTGCGTGGTGGGCAGTTCTACCGGTGGGCGCTCAAGGGGTGGGTCCACGTGGGCGACGCCGATGAGCGGGAAGCGCGTCGTCTGCTCGACCTGCGCTACGAGCTCTCGTCGCAGGTCGCCGCCGGCTACGTCGCAGCAGGTTTCACCACGGTCGTGCAGGACAACATCTACGGCCCAGACGTGGAGCGCTGGCTGGATCGGGTGCCGGGCCCGAAGCACCTGGTCGTGCTCCGCCCCAGCGTCGAGGTCGTCGAGCGGCGAGACGCTGAGCGCCAGCGCACCACCGGGAAGGTCGCCTACCGCGGTGGCTTCACGCCCGCCATCAACGACCAGCACGTCGGCGGCACCCGGACCGACCTCGGGCTGTGGCTCGACACCTCAGACCAGACCCCGGAGGAGACGGTCGACGAGATCATCGAGCGGGCTGCAGAGGCCAGCGTCGGCTGTCCGCGCGGCTAACGCTCGCGCTTCTCCTTGATCTTGGCGGCCTTCCCGACCCGATCGCGGAGGTAGTAGAGCTTGGCTCGACGCACGTCGCCGCGGCTGACCACCTCGATCTTGCCGATGGTGGGGGCGTGCAGCGGGAAGGTGCGCTCGACGCCGACGCCGTAGGAGACCTTGCGGACCGTGAAGGTCTCGCGGACACCGTCGCCCTGGCGGGCGATCACGGCGCCCTGGAAGACCTGGAGGCGCTCCTTGGAGCCCTCGACCACGCGAACGTGGACCTTCAGGGTGTCGCCGGGCGCGAAGTCGGGGATGTCGGTGCGCAGGCTGGACTGGTCGACGAGATCGGTGGGTTGCATGGCGTTCTCCGAAGGGCGCTGCAGGCGGGCAGCGGCGGTTCCGTGGGGACAGACGAGGATAGGCCCGGTCAGTGGTCGCGGTCGAACTCGGCCAAGAGGGCCTGGTCGGCGTCGGTGAGCCCGCCCCGAGCCTCGATGAGGTCGGGCCGCTCGGCGATGGTGCGGGCCAGCGCCCGGGCTCGCCGCCAGCGGGCCACCTTGGCGTGGTCGCCGGAGCGCAGCACGTCGGGCACGCCCCACCCCCGGAACTCGGCCGGGCGGGTGTAGTGCGGGTACTCGAGCAGGCCGTCGCTGAAGCTCTCGTCGTCGGCCGAGGCGTCGTTGCCCATCACACCCGGCACCAGGCGGCCCACGGCCTCCAGCACCACCATGGCGGCCACCTCTCCCCCGCCCAGCACGTAGTCGCCGATCGACACCTCGCCGTCGACGAGGTGCTCTCGCACCCGCTCGTCGACGCCCTCGTAGCGGCCGCACAGCAGGCTGAACCCGTCGGTGGCGGCCAGCTCCCGGGCGAAGCCCTGATCGAGCCGGCGGCCCGCGGGGCTCAGGTAGAGCAGCGGCCGGGGCGGGTCGACGACCTCCACGGCGGCGAAGATCGGCTCGGGCTTGAGCACCATGCCCGCGCCGCCGCCGAACGGGGAGTCGTCGACGGTGCGGTGCACGTCGGAGGTCTGGTCGCGCAGGTCGTGGACCCGCACGTCGAGGGTGCCGGCGGCCTGGGCCTTGCCGAGCAGGCTCTCGGCCGCGAAGGCCTGCACCATGTCGGGGAAGATGGTGAAGACGTCGATGCGCACGGTGCCGATGGCCTAGAGGTCGAACAGCCCGTCGGGCGGGTCGATGGTGAGCTCGCCGGGGCGGCGCTCGGTGATGAACACCACGGGCACGAGGGCGCCGGAGTCGAGCACCAGCAGGTCGGAGGCGGGGTTGGCCTCCACCTCGGTGACGGTGCCGGCCTCGCTGCCGTCGGCCAGCACCACGCGGGCACCGACCAGCTCGTGGACCCAGAGGGCGTCGTCGTCTTCGTCGTCGAGCGCCTCGGCCTGCAGGACGACGCCCCGCCACGCCACGGTGTGGTCGCGATCGGTGAGCCCCTCGAAGCGGACGATCCACCGGTCGTGGTGCCGAGACGACGAGACGACGGTCAGCGGCCCCCGCTCCGTCTGCAGGACGGTCCCAGGATCCAACCGCTCCGTCCGATCAGAGGACAGCGCCACCAGCACATCGCCCTTCACCCCATGCGCCTTCGTGATCCTGCCAACCTCCAGCAACATCGAACACCTCCAGAAGATCGCAGCGGCAGCGCGTCACCG
>JBPPMN010000025.1:0-4947 GCA_051306055.1 Acidimicrobiales bacterium | reverse complement strand
CTTCACGAGGGTGGGCGCAGCCAGCACCTGGCCGCTGAGCACGCTGGCCGGAGCCTCGTGGAGGTCGACGACGGAGAGGTGGTATCGCCCGGCCATGTGGGTCTCGCAGAGGTCGGTGGTGTTGGCGATGGCGCGAGCCGAGAGCTCGGAGGCTCCGCTCACGATGAGGGTCAGCTCGAAGGTCGTGCTGGCGCGGAGGGCGGCGGCCTCGTCGAACCGGGCGGTCATCGAGTCGTGAGGTGAGGTCACCGGGCTGCGCTCCTCGGAACGCTGAGGTACCCCAGCACCCGCTCGGTGTCGGAGAGGTTTCCGATGATGCGACGCGACGGCGGTGGCAGGCGGCGGATCAGCGTCGGCAGGGCGAGCACGTCGTCGGCGGCGGCCTGGTCGGGATGCTCGACCAGGTCGACGATCTCGATCTCGTAGCGGCCGGTGAGGTGCTCGTCGCAGATGGCCTTGAGGTTCATGTAGGCGTCCAGCGACTTCGGCGACTGGCCGGCGACGTACAGGCGCAGGAGCCAGGGCTCGGGAGCTGGGGTGCGGGCATCGGTGGGACCGGTCATGTCAGCGCCGCCCGGTGGCCGTTGCCGTCGGTGGCGCTGTCCTCGTCGGCGTGGCGCAGCCGCCCCTGCTCGACGCGCTGGTCGGCGCGGTCGTCGCTGCCGGTCGATCCGTGGGTGAGCAGCCGCTCGACGGCGTCGGCCTCGTCCTCGAAGTCTCGCCACAGGGCCGCGGTCTGGGCGGCCACCGCCTCTCGCCGGCGCTCCAGGTGATGCCGACGCTGCTCGAGGTCTTCCAGGCGCGCCTGCCCGTCGGAGCGCTCCATCGCCTCCTGGGCCTGGCGGGCGGAGCCGGTGAGGACACCCTGCGGCCCGACGTAGACGTCGGCCAGCTCGATGCCCTGGGCGGTGAGGAGGAACTCCCGGATCTGGTTCGAGTGGGCCATCCCGCGTGACTTGCGGACGTAGAGCACTCGGTTGCGCTCGCCGTTGCCCTCCGTGTTCTGCACGTGGAGCCACGTGTCGACGAGCGAGGCCAGCTGTTGGTCGGCTCGCACCGGCTCGTCCTCGCTGTTGAGGCTGGTGAACAGCGCGGTCACCCCGCGCCCCTTGAGGTAGTCGACCTGGCGCATCAGCATGGCCGCCACCTCCGCCGCCGTCCCCACCCGGAGGAAGTCGGAGACAGGGTCCATGACCACGACGGTGGGTTGGAACACGCTCACCGACCGCTGCATGGAGAAGAGGTGGGCTTCGAGCCCCAGGATGCTCGGACGGGAGCACCGGAACTCGAGGAGCCCGGCATCGACCCACTGCTGGAGGTCGATGCCCACCGACGACATGTTGCGGATGATCTCGGCTTGCGACTCCTCGAAGGCGAAGTAACTGGCCCGCTCGCCTCGGCGGCAGGTGGCGTCGCAGAACTGGGCGGCCAGCGTGGACTTGCCGGTGCCGGCGGTACCGCTCACCAGCACGGTGCTCCCGCGGAAGAAGCCCCGCTCGCCGAGCATCACGTCGAGGCGGGGGACACCCGTCGACACGCGCTCCGTGGAGACCTCGTGGTCGAGGCCTCGGGTGGTGACCGGCAGGACGGAGACGCCTTCCTCGCCGATGAGGAAGGGGTACTCGTTGGTGCCGTGGAGAGAGCCGCGGTACTTCAGGATCCGGAGGCGGCGGGTGGACGTCTGCTCGGTGACCCGGTGATCGAGCACGATCACGCAGTCCGACACGTACTCCTCGATGCCATGGCGGCTGAGCGTCCCGTCGCCTCGCTCGCCGGTGATCACGGCCGTCACCCCCCGGCTCTTCAGCCAGGCGAAGAGCCGGTGCAGCTCGCTGCGCAGGATGGCGGTGTTCGAGAACGCACCGAAGAGCGTCTCGATGGTGTCGATCACGATCCGCTTGGCGCCGACGCGGTCGATGGAGGCCCCGAGGCGCAGGAAGAGCCCGTCGAGATCCCACTCGCCAGTCTCCTCAGCGTCGCTGCGCACCACGTTGACGTGGTCGAGGACGAGCAGTCCGGCGGCCTCAGCGGCGGGGAGGTCGAAGCCGAGCGAGGCGAAGTTGGCCACGAGGTCGTCGGTCGACTCCTCGAAGGCGACGAACACGCCGGGTTCGCCGTACCGGGTCACCCCTCGCACGAGGAACTCCATGGCCATGAGGGTCTTGCCGCAGCCGGCCGGTCCGCAGATGAGCGTCGACCGGCCCGTGGGCAGACCACCGCCGGTCACCTCATCCAGGCCGCTGATGCCGGTCGGGGTCTTCTGCAGCACCGGCAGGGAGGGGGGTGCGGGCAAGGGCTGCTGCTCAGCCGGGTCGATCGTCACCATCGGACTCGCCTCTCAACGTGGGGCAGCGGCCGGTTGCGAGCGCCGTTGGACCGCAGTCAGCTCTTGACCGCTACTGCTCCTTCGGCGCGAGCCGGCACTGACGGAAGCCACGGGCGGCGAGTTGCGCAAGCATTGTCAATGGCGATCCTCGGCCGCGTCCGGGCGGCGCGCCCGCTACCGGCGCCAGAAGATGTGGTGGGTCACCCCGCTGGGGCTGGCCACCGTCTCGAGGTGGAAGCGGTCGAGCAGCTCGTCGGGCGACTCCCACAGGCGCTCACCCCGGCCCAGCTCCGCCGGCGCCACGGCGACGTGCATGGTGTCGACCAGGTCGGCCTCGAGGAACTGGCGCACGTTGGCCACGCCCCCGCCGAGGCGCACGTCCTGGCCGTCGGCCGCCGCCTGGGCCTGGCGCAGCGCTTCGCCCGGCGACGCCTCGATGAAGTGGAAGGTGGTGTCGGCGAGGGTGAAGCTCGGCCGTGGGTGGTGGGTGAGCACGAACACGGGCGTGTGGAAGGGCGGCGAGTCGCCCCACCAGCCCTGCCGGTCGTGGTCCTCCCACGGCCCGCGCTGCGGGCCGAACTTGTTCCGGCCCATGATCTCGGCCCTATATGTGCAACCGTATGACAGGGAGGACCACAGGAGGATTTGCGCGGGAGTTGGGGCCAGTTCCGGCGCGAACCGGCCGATCCTCACGCCATGGAGCCCACCCGCACCGCCACCAAGCGCACCCTCGCGGCCCTGTCCTACGCCATCGAGGGGATCGCGCAGGGCGCGGGCCCCGACGCCGTGGTCGTGGCTCTCTTCCAGCGCGGCCCCTACTTCGCACCCATGGTCGGCACCTACGAGACCCTCGCCGAGCAGGCCACGGTGGTCGTCGCCTTCGCCGGCCACGGGCCCCACGCGACGGGTGTGGCCCACGTGGAGCTCACCGACGACGAAGCGCTCACCGGAGTCTGGGGTGTCGTCCTCCTGGGCGGAACGGTGGGCGCCTACCTGCATGCCGACGACCTCCTGCAGCTCGACGTCTCCGATGCGCCCCTCGAGGACCGTCGCCGCTTCCAGGCCACCTGGGGCTTTGACCGGGCGGGCGCGTCGACCCAGGCCCTTCGGATCCTGGAGCTGCTCGGCGATCGGGTCGACCCCGCCACCGCCCGCACGATCACCGACGCAGCCATGGCGACCTCCGAGGAGCCGCCGACCGTGGCGGAGTCCTCCCTCGGTCAGGCCGCGCTCGTGCTCGCCGCCCGCCTCGACGACACCCAGGCGTCGCTCGACGAGGTTCGACGGCAGCTCGAGGACGAGACCGAGCACGCCACCCGTGACCCCCTGACCGGACTGGTCAACCGCGAGGGCATGGAGCGGTGGCTGGGCGGGTCGGCGTTCAACGGGCTGCTGATGCCTCCGCTCGGGGTCGTCATGCTCGACCTCGACGGCTTCAAGGCGGTGAACGACCATCACGGGCACGACGTCGGCGACGAGATCCTCCGGGCGGTGGCGGAGAGGCTCACGGCCACGACGCGCGCCGGTGACATCGTCACCCGTTGGGGTGGCGACGAGTTCGTCGTGCTGTGCCCGGGGTTGGAGGGGGCCGGGCTCCAGCAGATGGCCCAGCGACTGGTGCGCTCCGTGTCGAGCACCTCGGTCCGAGGGATCTCCGTGGGCGCATCGGCGGGCACGCAGAGCACTCGGCGCCGGCCTCTCCCACTCGAGGAGGCCGATGCGGCGATGTACGCCGCCAAGCGCGCAGGACGACGCCAGGTCACCGAGTCACGAACGGCGTGAGCTGACCAGCGGTCGGATCCGGGTCGAGGTGGTCGGTCTGCGGGCGGCCGAGGAGGGTCGGGTGGCCGGGAGCGCTCAGCCGGCCGTCGACGGCTCTGCGCCGTCGCCCCCGTCGACACCTGGCGCGAGCTCGGCTGGAGCGACGACCGCTACCGCACCACCATGACCCGCATGCTCGGCCAGGTGCTCCTGCGAATGGGACTGGTCCGACACTGACAGCCCGGGCAATCTGTTCGATGGTGTCGAGATGAGGATCCACCTGCTCGCCCTGACCTCTGTCGGATCACTGGTCCTGATGTCCCCGTCGACAGGTGCGGGCGAGCTGCCGCCGGCGATCCTGGAGGAGTTCTCCTTCACCGGGTCGGCCCAGGCGTTCGTCGTCCCCGACGGCATCTGCTCCCTCGTGGTCGATGCCACAGGAGGAGGCGGCGGCGAAGGCGGGAACTCTCCGGGATCGACGGCGGGTTCCGGCGGCCGTGCCGTGGCGATGATCGACGTCACGCCCGGCGAGACGCTCGGCGTCTTCGTGGGCGGCCGCGGCGGTGACGGACAGCTCGGACCTTCGGAGGCCGAGGGTGGTGCGGGCGGGTTCAATGGAGGCGGCGACGGCGGCGACGGGGTCCACAGCCAGAGCGAGGCGCTCTCCGGCGGAGGGGGCGGCGGCGCCTCCGACATCCGCCGCGGCGGGTCGGGGCTCGAAGACCGTGTGGTCATCGCCGGCGGTGGAGGCGGCAGCGGCGCCAATCCGGGAGCCACCTTCGGCAATGGCGGTGACGGGGGCGGGCTCGCCGGCGCCGATGGCGTGGCGGGCCAGGAGACGATCCTTCCCGGCGAGGGGG
>JBPPMN010000023.1:0-15320 GCA_051306055.1 Acidimicrobiales bacterium | reverse complement strand
GTGCAGGTGGACATCGTCGACGCGGATCCCGATGGCATCGGCCAGATCGTGATCACCAGCTTCCGGGGGGCGCGGAGCTACCTCGGGACGGAGATCGGAGCGGCCCAGCGGATCTCCGATGCCGGCGATGGCCTCACCACCTACCGCACCGGCGATCAGGGCCGCTTCCGTCCCGACGGTCTGCTGGAGCTGCGCGGCCGTGCCGACCACATGGTGAAGATCCGGGGCCAGCGGGCGGACCTCACGGAGGTGGAGGTGGCGATGCGCAACCTCCCCGAGGTGCGCTCCGCCGCGGTAGGGCTGCGCTCGGTCGACGGCGGCGATCGGCTGGTCGCCTGGTTCGTGCCCACCGACGTCGGGTGGTCCATCCCCGAGCTGCGGCGCGCTCTGCGCAAGCGGCTGCCGGGCTACATGGTGCCGGGCGCCTTCGTGGCCCTCGAGGACCTGCCCCGCACCACACGAGGGAAGCTGGACCGAGCCTCCTTGCCCGACCCGCAACCTGGCCGACCCGACCTCGGGCATGCCTACGAGCCGCCGGTGGGGGCCACTGAGCAGCTCGTGGCCGGTGCCTTCGCGACGGTGCTCGACATCCAGCCGATCGGGCGCCACGACAGCTTCTTCGACCTCGGGGGCGACTCGTTGCTCGCCGCGGAGCTGATGGTGCGCCTGGCGGTGGAGCTCGGGCGCGAGACGCCGCTGTCCGCGTTGCTCGACGCGGAGACGCCAGCCTCGCTCGCCGTTCAGCTCCAGCACCGCGCCCGGGTGCCCGGCAGCCTCGTCGTGCTGCAGCCCGAGGGCCGGCGGCCGCCGCTCTACTGCATCCACGGGGGCGGCGGCGAGGTGCTGGCCTTCGCCGCCCTGGCCACCCGCCTGGGCACCGACCGGCCGTTCATCGGCGTGCAGCTCCGGGCGAACGATCCCGCCCGAGTGCTGTTCAGCCTCACCCGGCTGGCCCGTCGCTACGCGGCCGAGATCCTCGAGCACGGTGGTGGCAGACCCTGCGTGCTGGCCGGCCACTCCTACGGCGGCGTGCTGGCCTTCGAGGTGACCCGCCTCCTGCGAGAGGCGGGCGTGACCGTGACCGCCTGTGCCCTCCTCGACGTCGGCGTGCCCAGCCGACGCCCGATCCTCGGGCCGCGGCCCGACCGCACGCTCGCCCCGGGCGAGGACCCCCTGCGCCGATGGAAGGAGCTGGCCTACCTGGCCCACGCCGCCGCCGGGCGCCGCCCCCGCCCCGAGCGCCTGCTGACCGAGCGCATGAACGCGGCCATCTGGGGGATGAGCCGGTACCGCCCGGTGCCCATCGACGTCGCCCTCGTGGTGGTCCGCGCCCAGGCCAGCCCTCCGGGGCGCGACCTCGGGGCGTGGGCTGCGTTCTCGACCGCCGGCTGCACCGTGCTCGACGTCGGTGGCGACCACAACACCCTGCTCAACCCACCCCACCTCCACGGCCTGGCCGACGACCTCCTGGCGGTCCTCGAGCCGCTCGATCCGCCAGCCGGCTGAGGCGCTGAGGAAGAGAGGCGGGCCGCCGGGCGTTGCAACCCACGTGGCCCCCACCTCCGTCCCCCTGTCGGTCCTCGATCTCGCGCCGGTGGGAGCGGGCACCGAGCCGGCCGCTGCGCTGCGGGCGTCTCTGCAGCTGGTGCAGGAGGTCGAGCGCCTCGGCTACCACCGCTACTGGGTGGCCGAGCACCACAACATGCCGGGCATCGCCAGCTCGTCGCCCGCGGTGCTGCTGGCCCACCTGGCGTCGCTCACCAGCTCGATCCGCTTGGGCTCGGGCGGGGTGATGCTCCCCAACCACGCGCCGCTGGTGATCGCCGAGCAGTTCGGGATGCTGGAGGCGCTGCACCCCGGCCGGATCGACCTCGGCATCGGCCGGGCCCCGGGCACCGACCCGCGCACGGCCGCTGCCCTGCGCCGCGGCATCGGCGGGCTGCGCGAGCCCGACCTGCCCGCCCTCCTCGGCGAGCTCTACGGCTTCTTCAACGGCACCTTCCCCGACGATCACCCCTACCGGGGCATCACCGCCGTGCCCGCCCTCGGGTACCAGCCCGCCATCTGGCTCCTCGGCTCCAGCGACTACAGCGCCCGCCTGGCCGGCGCCCTCGGCCTGCCGTTCTCGTTCGCTCACCACTTCTCAGCCGGCAACACCCTGCCGGCGCTGGCTGCCTATCGGGAGGCGTTCCGCCCGTCCGACGTGCTCGATGAGCCCTACGTGCTGCTGGGCGTGGCCGCCACCTGTGCGGAGTCCACCGAGCGGGCCCGGTGGCTGTCGAAGCCGGGCGACCTCGCCTTCCTCCGCCTGCGCTCCGGTCGGCCCGGCCCGTTCCCCACACCGGAGGAGGCGGCCGACTTCCATCCCACGCCGGCCGAGAAGGAGGCCATCCGGCAGTGGTCGGCCTCGCGGATCGTGGGCGACCCGGCGGGCGTGCGGGCCGAGCTCGACGAGCTCCTCGCAGCCACCGGCGCCCAGGAGCTGATGGTCACCACCACGGCCCACAGCCCCGACGACCGCACCCGCTCGTACCAGCTCCTCGCCGAGCTGGCCGGTCTCTCCCCCCGTGATCAGCCGGTGGTCCAACCCGCCTGATCGTCGCGCCGGCCCGGCACACTGTTGCCGTGCCCGAAGGCGACACCCTCTACAAGGCGGCGGCTCGCCTGAAGCCGGCGCTGCAGGGGCACGTCCTCACCCGCTTCGAGGCGCCTCGCCTGCGGGGCGATGCGCCGAAGGTGGGGGAGCGCGTCGAGCTGGTGGAGGCCCGAGGGAAGCACCTGCTGGTGCACTTCGAGGGGGGTCTCGTGCTGCGCACCCACCTCCGGATGAGCGGCTCCTGGCACGTGTACCGCGAGCGGGAGCGGTGGAAGAAGCCGGCCTACCTCGCTCGCGCGGTGGTGGGCACCGACAGCGGTTGGCTGGCCGTGTGCTTCCAGGCGCCGGTGGTGGAGACCTATCACCGTGGCGGTGCCGAGCCCGCTCCGCTGGCCACGCTCGGACCCGACCTCTGCCTGGCTGCGTCCCTGGCCGACGACGTGCTCGACCAGGTGCTCGAGCGGGCTGCGCAGCTCGCCCCCGCCGGCACCACCTTGGGAGAGGCGCTGCTCGACCAGCGGATCGCGGCGGGCATCGGCAACGTCTACAAGTCAGAGGCCTGCTACGCCGTCGGCCTCGATCCGGCCACGCCGATCGAGGCCGTGACGGCCGACGAGCGCCGCCGGGTGTGGACGGTGGCCGCCCGCCAGCTGCAGGCCAACCTCGGCCACGCCGAGCGGCGCACCCACCCGGCGGGCCTGGCCGTCTACGGCCGTCGTGGCCTGCCCTGCCACCGCTGCGGCACCCCGGTGCGCATGACCCGCCACGGCGACCTGGCCCGGAGCACCTACTGGTGCCCCTCCTGCCAACCGGCTCGCTGGCCCGAACGGCCGTAGGGTCACCAGGTGCGCTGGATCCGCGTCGGCGTGGTCGTCGGCCTCCTGGGGGTGCTGCTCCTCGTCACGTCCACGCCCGCACACGCGTGCTCGTGCGCGGCGCCCGAGGCGCCGTCGTTCGACGTGACCGCCGTCGCCGTGGAGGACCTCGGCTACGAGGCGGGGGACGGCTTCGGCGAGCAGCGGGCGTGGCACCTCGAGGTGGTCGATGGGCGCCTGGGTGCGGCCACTGGCTCCACGATCCGCATCTCGATGCTGGTGGGGGAGCAGCGCGACGGCGACTCCTTTGCCATCAACGGCTGCGGCATGGACGACAACCTCATCGTGGGCCAGTCCTACGAGGTGGTGAGCGTCGGCCTCGAGGGCATGATCTCGTGCAGCGCCAGCGTGGCCGGCCCCCGGCTGCCGGTGCCCGATCGCGCAGCGGGCACCAGCGACAGCTGGCCGCTCCTCGTGGCCGCGGTCGCGGTGGGCGGTGCCGTGGGTGCCGTCCTGTGGAGCCGCCAGCACAGTTCGTGAGAACTTTCACAAGCGTTTGGATAGGGTGTGATCATGGCAGTGGTCCCCAAGGTCGTGGTGGTCGGCGCCGGGTTCGGTGGTCTCGAGGTGGCCCGCTCCCTGAAGGGTCGGCCGGTCGACGTCACGCTGGTCGACCGGCACAACTTCCACACCTTCCAGCCGCTGCTCTACCAGGTGGCCACCGCCGGACTGAACGCGGCCGACGTGGCCCATGTGGTGCGCGGGCTCTTCCACGACCAGGGCAACGTGCGCTTCCGGCAGGGGACCGTCACCGGGGTCGACTGGGCCGCCCGCACGGTGACCGTCGCCGAGCAGGACCCGCTGCCGTTCGACCACCTCGTGCTGGCGGCCGGTGCGGCGGTCACCTGGTTCGGCACGCCGGGTGCGGAGGAGCACGGCTTCGCCCTGTACACGCTCGAGGACGCCACCCGGCTGCGCAACCACGTGGTCGAGCGCTTCGAGGCGGCCGACACGGATCAGCGCGAGATCGATCGCGGTGGTCTCACGTTCGTGGTGGTGGGCGGCGGTCCCACCGGCGTGGAGACCGCCGGCGCGCTGGCCGAGCTCTTCGCCATGGTGTTCCGCAAGGACTACCCGGGCCTGCCGGTGAGCCGGGCGCGGGTGGTGCTGGTGGAGATGCAGGACCACCTGCTCGGGCCGTTTCGGCCGGCCAGCCGGCGCCACGCCCTCGACACGCTCCGCTCGCGCGGCGTGGAGGTGCGCCTCGGCACCAAGGTCGCGTCGGTGGGCGCCGACACCGTCACCTTCGGCGACGGCGAGGTGCTGCCGTGCCAGACGCTGGTGTGGGCGGCCGGCGTGCAGGCCAACCCGCTGGCCGCCGTGCTCGACCTCGAGCAGGACCGCGGTGGCCGTGTCGTGGTCGACCCCGATCTGCAGGTCCCGGGCCGTCGCGGCGTGTGGGCCATCGGCGATGTGGCGGCCGCCCGCGACTCCCGAGGCGAGCTCCTGCCCCAGCTGGCGCCGGTGGCCATGCAGTCGGGTCGCCACGTGGCCCGCCAGATCACGCGCCTGCTGGCCAACGAGCCCACCGCCGCCTTCCGCTACCGCGACAAGGGCACGATGGCCACCATCGGCCGACGGGCCGCGGTGGCCGAGCTCCCCGGGCGCATCACCCTGCGGGGAGCGCCGGCGTGGCTGGCCTGGCTGGGCCTGCACCTGGTGTTCCTGGTGGGCAAGCGGAACCGGGCCAGCGTGCTGCTCAACTGGGCCTGGAACTACCTCACCTGGGACCGCGGCCCCCGTCTGATCCTGCGCAGCGGCCGCCGCCAGTAGGGTCCGCGGCCATGACCGCCGACGCCGCCACCATCCGCGCCACCGTCGAGGCGTACTGCGCCGCCTTCACGGCCGGCGACCGAGCCGCCTACGTCGGCCTCTTCGCCGAGGACGCCTGGCTCGAGGACCCCGTCGGCAGCCCGCAGATCAAGGGCCACGAGGCGATCGGCGGGTTCTTCGAGCAGTCGAGCTCGATGGCCGAGTCGATCGAGCTGCGCCTCACCGGCCCGGTGCGGGTGGCGGCAGGGGAGGCCGCCTTCCCGATGCAGGCCCGTCCGAGCATCGGCGGCGCCACCTTCTGCGTCGACATCATCGACGTGATGACCTTCGACGATGCGGGAAAGATCACCACCATGCGCGCCTTCTGGGACCCGGCCGAGATGCGCCCGGCCGACGACGCATGAGCGGCGTCCCGCAGCGGCTCACGTTCGTCACGCTGGGTGTGCGCGAGATGCCCACCATGCAGGCCTTCTACAAGGGCCTCGGCTGGGAGCCGCAGCCCGGCGCCAGCGACCAGTTCTGCGCCTTCCTGGTGGGCGGCGTGCTGCTGGCCCTCTACGGCATCGACGACCTGGCCCATGAGGCCGCCCCCGGCGAGCCCCTCACCAAGCACGGCTGGGGCGGACACACCCTCGCCCTCAACGTCGACTCCGCCGAGGAGGTCGACGAGGTCGTGCGGGCCATGCAGGCCGCCGGCGCTCGCAAGGTCGGCCAGATCAGCGACCGCCCGTGGGGCGGTCGCTCCGGCTACGTCGCCGACCCCGAGGGCAACCGCTGGGAGATCGCCTGGGCCCCGGGCCTCCGCTTCGACGACCGCGGCGCCCCCCTCGGCTTCGACTGACCCGGGCCCCTCCCATCCTCAGGTTGTGTTCGATTCCTGCGAAAGGCGGGGCGGTGGGACACAGGCTGGCGATGTCGGGCGAGGTCCTCGCAAGGTGTGTGCGAAACCTGCGGAGAACGCCGCTGTGGAACACAGCTTGGGGGGCTGACGATCGGCCGTGGGCCGGGTCGAGCCGTCAGTTGCCGCCGGCCTGGCGGAACATCACGCTGATCCTGGGGCCGGCGTGGGCTCGCTTGGGGACGCAGTGCTGGAACGTGCGCTGGCAGGTGCCGCCCTGCACGAGCAGGTCGCCGGTGTGCAGGGTGAAGCCGATCGACGGGCCGCCACCCTCGGGTCGCAGCAGGAGCGACCGGGTGCTGCCCAGCGACACGATGGCCACGATGGCGTCGACGCGCCGGGTGCCGATGCGGTCGCCGTGCCAGGCCACGGAGTCGCGCCCGTCGCGGTAGAGGTTGGCCGAGATCGACGGGAGCCGGACGGCGTAGTGGCGGCCGAGGCAGCGGCTGATCTCCTCCAGCAGCGGAGGGTGGTCGCGCCAGCGACGGGTCTCGAGGCGGGGGACGTCGACGACGCGGTCGTACATCGGGCGCTCGAAGGCCTTCCAGGGGGCGGCCGCCAGCACCCCGTCGAAGAGGGCGTCGGCGCCGCTGACCCAGCCCGGCACGTGGTCGACCCAGGCCCCGGCACCCAGGAAGCGGCGGCGGGCACCGGACAGGGACGGGTCGAAGCCTGGCTCGTCGATGCCCAGCAGCGACGGCTGCCAGGTGACGTCACGCCGGGCCTCGATCTCGGTGAACACGTCGAGCACCATAGCCGAACAGATGTTCGATGTTGATGCCCGACCCCGGGATCTGTGGACGCATACGTCCGCATGGCGGACGAATGCGTCCACAGAACGGGAGAACGGGTCAGGGGCGGCCGAGGATGCGGTCGACATGGATCTCGATGGCGACCCGGTCGTCTCGCTCGCCGGGCTGGCGGTAGCGCTCGGCGTAGCGGCGGACCGCTTCGGCGACCCGGTCGGTGTCGTCGGTGACCACCGCCGAGCCCTCGAGGGAGAGCCAGCGGCGGCCGTCGACCTGGGCCACCACAGCCCGGCTGCCCGGCGTGGCGGTCAGGTTGCGGGCCTTGCGGGACGGGGCGAACGAGATCACCCGCACCAGCTGCGCCTCGTCGTCCCAGGTGAACCCCACCGCCACCACGTGCGGCGACCCGTCGGGCCGCAGCGTGGTGAGGGTGGCCAGGTGCCGCTCCCGGAGGAAGGTCAGGGCCTCCTCCGGGAGCGAGGCCGGGTCGAGCCCCACGTCAGCGCGCCGTCATTCGGTGGCGATGGCGTCCAGGATGGCCAGCTTGGCCGCCCGACGGGCCGGCCGGATCGACGCCAGAGTTCCGAGCACGGCCGCCAGCACCACCATCACCGCGAGGGTCACGACGGGGACCGTGAACTCGCTGAGGCCCTGGCTCTCCAGCGCCTTGAGCACCGCTGCGCTCAGCACCAGGCCGAGGCCCAGGCCGACCAGCGCCCCCAGCGTCGAGATGAGCACCGCCTCCCAACGGATGGCCGATCGCAGCTGGCGGCGCGTCATGCCCACGGCCCGCAGCAATCCCAGCTCCCGGGTGCGCTCGTTGATCGACAGCGACAGCGTGTTGGCGATGCCGATCAGGGCGATGATGATCGACAGGAGCAGCAGGCCGTAGATGATGTTCACGAAGGCCGTGATCTGCTGGGTGATCGATCCGACGAAGCCATCCCGATCGAGGACCTCCAGCGCCGGGGTGGCGGAGACGGCCTCATCGATGTCGGCCAGCACGGCGTCGGCATCGGCCCCGTCGGTGAGGGTGCCATAGACCTGTGCGTCGAGGAACTGTGGGATCACCTCGGCCGCAGTCGATCGCGACAGCGTGAAGATCCCGAGGATGTTGGGGTCATCGCTGATCCCCTCCACCTCGAGCTCGAGCTGGTTGCCTCCGGGCACGGTGATCATGATCGTGTCGCCGATGGCGAGGTCGTGGTCGGCCACGCGCTGGCGATCGACCAGCACGCCGGTGTCGGTGAGATCGGTCAGCTCACCCTCGACCATCTTCGGGTCGAGCACCTGGTCGAGGGTGTCGGCGTCGATGGAGGTGAGGAACTCCGTGGCGGTGCCACCGTCCTGGTAGGTGATCTGCGCACTGCCGAAGCCCAGCGGCGCCACCACGGCGACGCCCTCCACGCTCGCCACTGCCTCGGCGACCGTGGTGGGGAACCCGGAGAAGCCGAAGCCGCCCCCGTCGCTCTGCACGACGAAGTCGCCCGAGAAGCCGCTGTTGACCTGTGTGGTCACCGACGACTTGGCGGAGGCGGCGAACACCGTGATGAACCCCACCAGCGCCACCCCGATGATCAGCGCGGACGCGGTGGCGGAGGTGCGCTTGGGACTGCGGGCAGCGTTCTCGGTGGCCAAGCGCCCCGTGATGCCCTTCAGCCGCGGCAGGCCCGATCCCAGTGCGCGGATGCTGATGCCGGCCAGCACCGGACCGATCACGATGGCACCGAGGATGGCCAGCACGGCGCCGAGGCCGACGGTGGCGAGCGAATCTGAGTCACCGTCGGAGGTCCACGCGGTCGACAGGCACAGCGCGGCCACCAGCAGCGCGACGATGCCCAAGATGAGCCGACTTCGCGAGGCTGCGGCCCGGTCGACGGCGACGTCGCGCAGGGCGGCCAGCGGCGGCACTCGGGTGGCGCGGATCGCCGGGACCGAGGCGGCGATCAACGTCACGATCAGGCCGACCACGAGCGCGGCCGCCACCGTGACGCCTCGGACCACGAGGCTGGTGGTGGGGAGGTCGGCGCCGACGGCGTCGAGCAGGGCGATCACACCGGTGGCCAGCAGCACTCCGGCACCGAGGCCGAGCACCGCTGCCACCAGGCCCACCAGCACGGCCTCGAGCATCACCGAGCCCATGACCTGACCGCGGCTCGCGCCCACCGCCCGCAGCAGGGCCAGCTCGCGAGTGCGCTGCGCCACCAGGATGGCGAAGGTGTTGGAGATCACGAACGCCCCGACCAGCAGGGCGATGCCGGCAAAGATCGTGAGCGCCTGACGAAAGAAGGCGAAGCCCGATTGCACATCGGAAGAGAGCTGGGCAGCCGCCTCGGTGCCGGTGATGACCTCCGCATCCTCGGGCAGCACCGGAGCGATGCGCTCGACGAGGTCCTCCTCGCCGACACCGTCCTCTCCAGCCGCGAAGACGTTCTGGATCTCACCATCGAGCCCGGCCAGCCGCTGGACGGCCGGCAGCGTGAACTCCGCCGACACGGCTCCCGCAGCGCTCTTGGCCGTGCCAAAGGTGAACACCCCTACGAGCTCGTACTCCTCGGGCCCGAACTGGCCCACGACGGTGATGGGGTCGCCCAGCTCGAAGTCGGCGTCCTCGACCGCACCCAGGTTGAGGGCGATCTCGTCGTCGGCCTCGGGTCCGCGACCGTCCGTGAGCACGTACGGGGTGAGGCGCTCGTCGTCGATCCAGTTCTCGAGAAGGGTGGGCGGGCCGGTGGACGAGCCCACTGGCTCGCCGTCGGCGTCGAGCACGCGGTTGATGCTGCCAAAGCCGATCACCGTCACGAAGGGCTCGGCCGCCACCACGCCGTCGACTTCGGCGACGTCGGCGACGAGCGACTCGTCCAGCGTGGCCCGCTGGTCTCCGGCGAAGGGGTCGCTGAAGAGCACGTCACCCTGGACCTGAGCGTCCACCTCATCGCTGGACTCGGCGAAGAGGTCGTCGAAGACGCGGTCAAGCGTGTCGGACAGCACGAAGGTGCCGCTCATGAAGGCGACGCCGAGGACGATGGCCACGACCGTGGAGACCATGCGGCGCTTGTGCTCCCAGAAGGAGCGGAGGGTGACGCGCAGCATCAGTGGTCGCCCAGCGCCTTCATCTTGTCGAGCACCTGCTCAGCGGTGGGGTCGGCCAGCTCGTCGACGATCTTGCCGTCGGCCAGGAACACCACGCGGTCGGCGTAGCCGGCGGCCACGGGATCGTGGGTGACCATCACGATGGTCTGGCCGAGGTCGTCGACCGCCTTCTTCATGAAGGTGAGGATCTCGGCGCCGGTGCGGGAGTCGAGGTTGACGATGGGTTCGTCGGCGAAGGTGATCTTGGGCTGGGCGGCCAGGGCGCGGCCGACGGCGACGCGCTGCTGCTGGCCACCGGAGAGCTCGCTCGGGCGGTGGGTGAGGCGATCGCGCAGGCCGACGGTGTCGACCACGGAGTCGAGCCAGGGCTGGTCGGGCTTGCGGCCGGCCAGGTCCATGGGGAGGGTGATGTTCTCCAGGGCGTTCAGGGTGGGGATCAGGTTGAAGCTCTGGAAGATGAAGCCGACCTGGTCGCGCCGCACCTGGGTGAGGGCCTTGTCGTCGAGGCTGGTGAGGTCGGTGCCGGCGATGTAGACGCGGCCGGAGGTGAGGGTGTCGAGGCCCGCGACGCAGTGCATCAGGGTGGACTTGCCGGAGCCGGAGGGCCCCATGATGGCGGTGAACCGGCCGGTCACGAAGTCGACGGTGACGTCATCGAGGGCCCGCACCTCGGTGTCGCCCGATCCGTAGACCTTGACCGCTCCGATGGCCTGGGCGGCCACCGCCGTGGAGGGATCAGAGGTGGGGGTGATCGTGGTCATGGGGCGGACGCTATCGGGCGTCGTCCGGTCCGCCCATCGGGATTGTCCCTGGCCCGCGCTCAGGGTCACCCCTGAAGACCACGGCGAGGTTTGTGTCCCTTCGCACAGGTAGATTCCCGGCAGTGACCTGCCCCAGCTGTCGTGCTGACGTGCCGGCAGGCGCACGGTTCTGCGCCACCTGCGGCCAGGACCTGCGGCTGCGGGGAGACGAGCGTCGGATCGTTACCGTCGTCTTCGCGGACCTCGTGGGCTACACCGCGCTGTCCGAGACGCGCGATCCGGAGCAGGTGAAGAACCTCATCGACGGCTGCTTCGAGCGCCTGGTCGCCGACATCGACGCCTTCGGTGGACGGGTCGACAAGATCATCGGGGATGCCATCGTGGCCCTCTTCGGGGCACCGGTGGCCCACGAGGACGACGCCGAGCGGGCGGTGCGGGCGGCGCTGCGCATGCAGGACACGCTCGTGGAGGCCACCGCCGACCTGGGCGTCGACATCCGGATGCGGGTGGGCGTCAACACCGGCGAGGTGCTGGTGGGCGCGCTCCGGGCCGGCGGCGACTACACGGCCATGGGCGACGTCGTGAACACGGCCAACCGCCTCCAGGCCGCCGCCGCGCCCGGCGACGTCCTGGTGGGCGCCGCCACCTATGCCGCCACCCGTCGCACCGTGCGCTACGAGATCCTCGAGCCCATCGACGCCAAGGGCCGCGAGGAGCTGGTGGCGGCCTGGCGGGCCGAGCACGCGCTGGCGCCTCCGGGGTACCGGCCCGAGCGCAACCGGGCCGACCTCATCGGACGGTCGGCCGAGATGGGGCTGCTCTGCAGCAGCGTGGAGAACGTGGCGCGCAACGCGCGCGGGGCCCTCCTGCTGCTCCTGGGCGAGGCCGGCGTGGGCAAGTCGCGCCTGGCCGAGGAGCTGGCCGCCGACGCCGAGCGCCAGCACGGTGCGCTGGTGCTGGAGGGTCGCTGCGTTCCCTACGGCGAGGCCAACGTATGGTGGCCGGTGGCCGACGCGCTGCGCCACGGCTGCGGGATCCGCTCCGGCGACCTCACCCAAACCGCCATCGACCTGGCCCGCACCTCGGTGCGCGTGGCCCTGGGCGACGGGGCGGCCGTCGCCGAGGTCGATCGGGTGCACCAGGGGCTGCTCTACCTCATGGGGTACGACTCCGAGCTGCGCGGCATCGATCCCGCCCGCGCCCTCGAGGAGGCCACCCATGCAGTGGTCACCTACGCCGAGCGCTACTCGCTGCAGCGGCCCGTGGTGGTGGTGCTGTCCGACCTGCACTGGGCCGACGACCTCGTGCTCGACCTGATCGACACCCTCCTCGAGCGCCTGGCCAACCGGCGCTTCGTGGTGCTGGCCACCGCCCGACCCGCCATCGAGGAGCGCTGGCACCCGCCCCACGGCCGGCACAACCTCGTGGTGCTCACCCTCGATCCGCTCACCGCAGACGCTTCGGCCCAGCTCCTCGAGGAGCTGGCCGGCGCAGAGCTGGGCGCCGAGCTGGCCGCCGCCTTGCTCGAGCGCAGCGGCGGCAACCCGTTCTTCCTCGAAGAGCTGGTCACCCTCCTCGCCGATGCCGGGGTGGTGGGCGACGAGCCCGGTGCGGGCAGCACGAGCCTGGCTGAGCTCCCCGACACGCTTCGAGGGCTGGTGGCAGCCCGGCTCGACGGCCTGGGCGTCGACGAGCGGCGCGTGCTCGACGACTGCGCCGTGCTCGGTCGTCGAGGTCCGGTGATGGCCATCGAGGTGATGTCGGCCAAGCACCTCGGGATCGACGACGTGCGCCCCGTGCTCGAGGCGCTGGCCGCGAAGGACCTCCTCGTGCTGAGCGGGGCCGGGCCCAGCGAGAAGTGGGCGTTCCGCTCCGACATCGTGCGAGAGGTGGCCTACAGCACCCTCACGAAGGCCGACCGTGCTCGGTCGCACCAGGGCATCGCCCTCTGGATGGAGACCTACGAGGATCCGGCCAGCGATGTCGTGGTCGACCGGATCACCCACCACTACGTGCAAGCGGCCGAGCTGGCCCGGGAGCTGGGCCCCGTCACCGGTCTGGTCGACGACCTCGGCGAGCGTGCCTTGTCCTGGCTGGAGCGGGCAGCCGCGAAGGCCAACCAGGCCGAGATCTCCGTGGTGGCCGAGCGCCTCTACAGCGAGGGCCTGCGCCTGCTGGCCGGTCATCGTGGCCCTCGGCACCGCGCCTTCCTCACCGGCCGGGCCCGCGCGCTGGCTGCCCTGCGCGAGCTGGCCCCCGCCCGCGCTGACGCCACCGGTGCCATCGACGAGTCCCGCCGGGCCGGGCCCGAGGGGCGCGCCGATCTGGGCCGGGCGCTGCTGGTGCTGGCCGACGTGGAGCAGAAGGAGGCGTGCTGGGAGGCCTCCGAGGCCGCCCTCTGCGAGGCCGACGACGTGTTCGCGGAGATCGGCGACGAGTCGGGCCGGGCTGAGGTGCTGCGCCTGCGCGGCTTCGGGGCGCTGTTCCGCCACGAGTACGGAGCGGCGGCCGCCCTGCTCGACGAGGCCCTCGGCCGGTTCGAGGCGCTGGGCGATCAGCGGGGCGCGGCGTGGGCGCTGCAGAACCTCGCCTGGTGCGCCTTCTACAGCGGTCAAGCCGAGGAGGCAGAGCGCCTGCTGCGGCGGGCGGCGTCCACGTTCGAGGAGATCGGCGACCCCGGAGGCCTGCGCTGGGCCACGGGCCTCCTGGCCTGGACCCGGTTCCAGCAGGGCGACATCGTCGAGGCGGGCGAGATGGTCGACCGCGTGCTGGGCGACGACGCCCGTGTCGGTGATCGTTGGGCCATGGGGATGATGCTGGTGCTGTCCGGTTCGATCCGGCTGTGGACGGGCCGCACGCTCAGCGCCGTCGAGCGCCTCGAGGAGGCCCTGGCCACGTTCGAGGGCATGGCCGACGACTTCGGCCACGCCAACGCCGCTGCGGTGCTCGGCCGAGCCCTCATCCTGGCTGGTCGGGTCGAGGAGGGGCTGGTCCTGGTGGCGCCCCATCGCCTGGCGGCCGCCGACCCCACCGAGCGGGAGCAGGTGCTGGCGATCATGGCCGGCCTCGCCGCCACGGTGCAGGTGGGCGACGTGGATCGGAGTGAGGTGCTGCTCGGTGCCATGCCCGCATCGGCCGGCCTCCCCGGGCCCGACTTCATGGTGGGCGACAGCGAGCGCACCACCTCGCTCGGGCTCCATCGCCTGCAGCAGGGCGACGTGGTGGGCGCCGCTGCGGTGCTGGAGGCCATGGCGGAGCGCCTCGCGCCGGCTGTCGACCCCAACCTGCACTCTGCGCTGGCGCTGGCGCGCGTCGCCTGCGACGAGGTCGACGCAGCGGTGAACGCCGCCGACGAGGTCGATGCGCATCCCCGCGCCACCTACCTCGACCGGGTCACCGCCGGGGTGGCCCGGGCGCTGGCCCACGCCCGTCGCGGCGACGACGCAGCGTCGGTGGCCGCCTTCGACCAGCTCCGGGCGGCCGCAGATGGCACCGAGGACAAGGTGTCGCAGGCGCTGGTGCGCCTGGCTGACGCCACCGCGGCAGCGGCCCGCGGCGACGATGACGCGGCGGAGCGCTCCGTGGCCGCCGAAGCACGCCTGGCGGAGCTCGGGATCGCCGACACCGGGTGGCGGGTGGCCTACCGGTCTGCGGTGGGCCTGAGCCCCGCCACCTGAGCGTCGGCGCTACTTCGGCTGCTTCACCAGACGGAGGTACGGCTTCTTCGCGTCCCAGCCGTCGGGGAAGGCGGCCTTCGCGTCGTCGTCGGAGACGGCGGGCACGATGATCACGTCCTCGCCCTCCTTCCAGTCGGCGGGGGTGGCCACCTTGTGCTTGGCCGTCAGCTGCAGGGAGTCGATCACCCGGATGAGCTCGTCGAAGTTGCGGCCCGTGGAGGCGGGGTAGGTGAGCGTGAGCTTCACCTTGTTGTCGGGGCCCACCACGAACACCGAGCGCACCGTGAGGGTGTCGTTGGCGTTGGGGTGGATCATGTCGTAGAGGTCGGCCACCTTGCGCTCGGGGTCGGCCAGCAGCGGGAAGTTGAGCGACGACCCGGTGACATCGGTGATGTCCTGGCTCCAGGCCTCGTGCTCGGCGACGCCGTCGACCGAGAGCCCCACGACCTTCACGTCGCGCTTGTCGAACTCGGGCTTGAGGGCGGCCACTCGACCCAGCTCCGTGGTGCACACGGGGGTGAAGTCCTTGGGGTGGGAGAAGAGGACGGCCCAGCTGTCGCCCTTCCACTCGTGGAAGCTGATGGGGCCTTCGGTGCTGTCGGCGGTGAAGTCGGGAGCGTCGTCCCCCAGGCGGATGGCCATGGTTGCCTCCTGCGGCAGTGAGGTGGGTGGTGGTCGGCGCGGAGCCTAACCAGCGCCCGGGCAAAAGCCGACCAGCTGGGTCACCTTTCCTCCGCAGAGCGGAGGGTGACGGACGTCATGTTGTCTACCAAGCACGTGCTAGATATAGTTAGCGCACGGCGAGAGCCACCCACCCCCCACCCTGAGGAGCACCACCATGACCACCATCCTGGACACCGTCGTGAGCTACGAGGACCAGCTGATCGACCTCGTGAAG
>JBPPMN010000377.1:0-25142 GCA_051306055.1 Acidimicrobiales bacterium | reverse complement strand
GCCCAGACCAGGGCGGGGCGGGCGTCCGACCACGACATCGGCCCGACGGTAGGGCCTGGGCCACCCCGCGGACCGAGCTCGCCAGGGTGAGTTCCGCCTTCCGTAAGGCGGCGGGGTGCCAGCATGCGGCGGTGACCACCGCCGTCGATGTCGACCTCGTGCTGCCGGTGCTCGACGAGGCGGCCGCGCTGCCTGCGGTGCTGGCCGCGGTGCCGGCGGGGGTGCGAGCCATCGTGGTCGACAACGGGTCGAGCGACGGATCCGGCGCGCTGGCCGAGCGCCTCGGCGCCCTGGTGGTGGTGGAGCCACGGCGAGGCTTCGGGTCGGCGTGCGCGGCGGGGCTGGCCGCGGCCACCGCCGACATCGTGGCCTTCTGCGACGCCGATGGCTCCTTCGACCTGGCAGAGCTGTCCCGGGTCTGCGACCCGATCAGGGAAGGTCGGGCCGACCTGGTGCTCGGCGCCCGCCGGCCCACCGAGCCGGGCGCGTGGCCCCCGCATGCCCGCTTGGCCAACCGGTACCTCGCTCGTCGCCTGCGCCGCATCACGGGAGCGCCGCTCACCGACCTCGGCCCGATGCGGGCGGCCCGCCGCGACGGGTGGCGTTCGCTGGCCGTCGCCGACCGCCGGTCGGGCTGGCCCCTCGAGCAGGTGCTGCGCGCCTCCGCCGCCGGATGGCGGATCGAGGAGGTGCTGGTGACCTACCGGCCCCGCACCGGTCGCTCGAAGGTGACGGGCACGGTTCGAGGAACCGCGCAGGCGGTCCGCGACATGCGTCGGGTGCTGGCCGAGCTGGGCTGACCCTCTTCCTCGGTCAGGTGGCGTGGAGATCGCGTCGGCGCAGCCCGCGATGGCCGACGGCGGCGAGGCCCGCCGCCACCGCGAGGAGCAGCACCAGCGGGGTGGCGGCGACCGGCTCGACCGGCACCAACGGCAGGTGGTGGAAGGGGGACACGCTCCGGAGCGCTCCGGGGAGCTGCAGCAGCTCGCCGAACAGGCCCACGACCAGGCAGACGCCCAGCGCAGCCCACGCCGCGGCGGTGGCGCGGGGCACCGCGCCGAAGAGCGCTGCAGCAATGCCCACGAGCACCAGGACCGCGGGGGCCTGTACCAGGAGCGCTCCGATCAGCCTCGGGACCTGCTCGGCCTCCCCGGTGGCCACCGCGTAGGCCGCCCCCATCCCGACCCCGGCGGCGACGAGGATGGCCAACGTGGCGAGGAGGGCGGTCACCAGCTGGGCTCCCAGCCAGGCGTCCCGGGAGGTGGCGGTGGCCAGCAGCGGCTCGGCCCGTCCGGACAGCTCCTCCGATCGGGCCCGGAGCACCACCTGCAGGGCGCCGGCCGCCCCGATCAGGGCCAGCATCAGCGCCGAGGTGGCGAGGAAGCCGTCGACGATGCTGCCACCGCCCTGGGCGATGATGTCCTCGAAGGCCGGGGTGTCGGAGGCCAGGTCCTCCACGTCGTTGCCGACCGCGCCGTAGGCCACGCCGGTGAGGAGCAGCCCGCTCGACCAGGCCACGATGGCGCCCCGCTGGAGGCGCAGGGCCAGGCCCACCGTCGAGCCGGCCCAGGTCCCGGCCCGGGCCGGCCCCGGGCGCGGCGGCACGAGGCCCGCACCGTGGTCGCGACGATCTTCGAGGGCCCGAGCCACGACCAGCGCCGCGACGGTGGCGGCCACGGGGAGGGCCAGCACCCACCACCGCTCGCCGGCGTAGGGCTGCACCGACTGCGCCCACCCGAGCGGCGACAGCCACGACAGCGCACCGCTGCCGACATCACCCACCGCCCGCACCACGTAGGAGCCGCCGAGCAGCGCTCCGGCCATGCCCGACGCCGCCCGCCCGCTCTCCGTCACCTGTGCGGTCACGGCAGCGACGGCCGCGAAGGCCAAGCCGGTGAGCCCGAGGCTGGCGGCCATGGCCACCGAGCCGGCCATCGGGAGCCCGAACCCCGCGAGCCCGGCGAGGAGGAGGGCGGCGAGCGCCACGTCGACGATGAGGGCCACGGCGAGCGTCGCCGTGAGCGCGGCGTGGCGGCCCACCACGGTGGCTCGCACCAGCTCGGCCCGGCCGCTCTCCTCCTCGGCCCGCGTGTGGCGGGTGACGAGGAAGATGTTCATCAGGGCGACCACCACCGCGGCGAAGAGGAGGATCTCCCACGAAGTCCGTCCACCGAGCGTCTCGAGGGCGCGGGCGGGGCCGGTCATGGCGATGAAGGCGGGGTTGTCCTCCACCAGCGCGGCAGCCTCGGCCAGGCCGTCGCCGCCTGGGTAGAGGCCCTTGAGGCTGGCCACCTGGGCGAACACGAGACCGCTGATGCCCGCCACCCACACCGGCAGGCGCACCCGGTCGCGCCGGAGGGCCAGCCGCACCAGCGCGCCGGTGCCGGCCAGGTCGCTCACGGATGGGCCACCGGTGCGGTCGCCTGGGCCTCGGCAGCCAGCTCATCGCCGTAGTGGCGCAGGAAGAGCTCTTCGAGCGTGGGCGGTTGGCTGGTGAGGCTCTCGATCCCGGCGTCGGTGAGGAGCCGCACGGCGTCGTCGAGTCGAGCGGTGTCGACGTCGAAGGCTGCCCGGAGCCCGTCGACCTGCAGGTCGTGGACGCCCTCGAGGCGGTCGAGCCCGCTGATGGGGCGGCGGGTCTCGACCAGGATCGACGTGCGGGTGAGGTGGCGGAGGTCCGACAGCCGGCCCGACTCCACGGTGCGGCCCGCCCGGATGATGCTGACCCGGTCGCAGAGAGCCTCCACCTCGGCCAGGATGTGACTCGAGAGAAGGACGGTCCGGCCCGCGGAGGCCACCTCCTTGATGCAGGTCTGGAAGGTGGCCTCCATGAGCGGATCGAGGCCGGCGGTGGGCTCGTCGAGCAGCAGCAGCTCCACGTCGGACGCCAGCGCGGCGACGAGGGCCACCTTCTGCCGGTTGCCCTTGGAGTAGGTGCGGCCCTTCTTGGTGGGGTCGAGCTCGAAGCGCTCGAGCAGGTCGGCCCGTCGGCGCTCGTCGAGGCCGCCACGGAGGCGTCCGAGGAGATCGATCACCTCGCCGCCGGTGAGGTTGGGCCACAGGTCGACGTCGCCGGGCACGTAGGCCAGGCGGCGGTGCAGGGCGACGGCGTCGGCCCACGGATCGCCCTCGAGGAGGCGCACCGATCCGCTCTCGGCGCGCAGGAGACCCAGCAGCACCCGGATGGTGGTGGACTTCCCGGAGCCGTTGGGGCCGAGGAACCCGTGCACCTCGCCGGTGGCCACGGAGAGGTCGAGCTCGTCGAGGGCGCGGGTGCGGCCGAAGGACTTCACCAGGCCGCTGATGTCGATGGCGGTCTCCACCTCCCGGACAGTACCGACCGCCTCCTTGCCCGGAATAGTTGTGTACGCAATCATGTTGGATGGGTCGATCGAGCCACCACGGGCTCGATGGAGGAGGAGCCATGCCTGCCATCACCGTCGACGACGTCCTCGTCCTGCCCCGCGTCCCCGAGCCCGACCCCGTCACCGCGCTGGAGCGGCCCGTGCGCTCGGTCACCACCGCCCCCAGCGGCTTCGAGGGCGAGGGGTTCCCGGTGCGCCGGGCCTTCGCCGGGGTGGACATGGCCGCCCTCGATCCGTTCATCCACATGGACCAGATGGGCGAGGTGGACTGGGAGCCAGGTGCCGCCAGGGGCACCTCGTGGCATCCCCACCGCGGCTTCGAGACGGTCACCTACCTGCTCGACGGCACCTTCCGCCACGACGACTCCAACGGTGGCGGCGGGGTGATCTCCGACGGCGACACGCAGTGGATGACCGCCGGAGGCGGGATCCTCCACAAGGAGGCCCCGCCTGAGGAGGTGGTGGCCCGCGGCGGCACGTTCCACGGCGTGCAGCTGTGGGTGAACCTGCCCGGTGCGCTCAAGATGACCGCTCCCCGCTACCAGGACATCCGGGGTGGCGAGGTGGCGCTGCTCACGAACCACGACGGCGGCGCCCTGCTGCGGGTGATCGCCGGCGAGGTCGGCGGGCACCAGGGCCCGGGGATCACCCACACTCCGATCGCCCTCCTGCACGCCACGGTGTCCCCAGGGGCTCGGCTGCGGCTGCCCTGGGACCCCGGCCACAACGCGCTCGTGTACGCCCTCTCAGGAGCTGGGTCCGTCGGTCCCGACCGGGTGGCGCTGCGGTCCGGCCAGCTGGCCGTGCTGGGCGCCGGCGACGTCGTGGTGGTGGAGGCCGAGGCCCAGCAGGACGCCCGCAGTCCGGCCCTCGAGGTGATCGTGCTCGGCGGGCGACCCATCGGTGAGCCGGTGGCCGCCTACGGCCCCTTCGTGATGAACACCCGGGCCGAGCTCCAGCAGGCCTTCGACGACTTCAACGCCGGCCGCCTCGGCAAGGTGCCGGCCGAGCCTCGCACCGGCCACAGCCTCTGACGAGAGCGGGCTCCGGTCAGGGGGCCCAGAACGGCATCGGGGCGCCGATCCGCTCGAGTGGCGTGGCGACGCTGCCGAAGCGCGCGTCGCCGGCCTCCCACTCGGCGCGGGCAGCGTCGATCTCGGCCCGCTCACGACCCACGAAGTTCCACCACATGAGCGGTTCGGCCTCGAACGGCCGGCCACCGAGCAGCAGGACGGTGGCCAGCTCAGGCGTCTGCAGCACCAGCTCGTCGACGCCTGCAGCGAGGTGGCCCAGGTGCCCTGGCTCGAGGACCTGCTCCCCCATCTCGACCCGCCCCACCAGGACCACCAGCGCATGCTCGAACGAGGGGTCGAGGGCCAGGGAGCACCCGCCGCCGCGCAGCGCCAAGGAGGCACCGAGGATCGGCCAGTCGTAGGGCGCCGGCGACGCCGGACCACCCACCAGCCCTCCCACGAGGACCGTGGCCGCACCAGCAGCCATCTCGAGCTCGGGGAGCTCGGGCAGGTGGACGAAGTCGGGCGGTCCGTGCCGCGTGGCGTCGGGCTGCGCCACCCACAGCTGGGCGCCGTGGAGACCGGCGGAGGACCGCGCCGACTCTGCGTGGGCCACGCCCCGTCCGGCCGTCATGAGGTTCACCTGCCCGGGACGGATGAGCTGTTCGCTGCCGAGGCTGTCGGTGTGCAGCACCTCGCCCTCGAGCACCCAGGTGACCGTGTGCAGCCCGATGTGCGGGTGCGGTCCCACCTGCATGGTCGCCGACCGCTCGGGCGGCACCGGTCCGAAGTGGTCGACGAAGCACCACGGACCCACCGTGCGCCGGCCCCGGCGGGGCAGGGCGCGGCGCACGGGCAAACCCTCGACCTCGGCGGCGTGGCTCGCGGTGATCTCCAGCACGACCTGTGTCTACCGCCTCCCGGCGGCACCGAGGTGGGCGAGCGAGGTTGGCTAGTACTCCTCGCGGGTGACGGTGCGACCCTGCCCGTCGTCGTCCACAGTGGTGCGGCGACCGCGCGGCCCGAAGATGAAGAGGCTGGCGATGAGCCCCAGCGCGCCGGCGACCATCAGGATGATGCCGGCCGTGTTGATGTTGAAGCCCTCGGCGTTCTCGACCTCGATGGCGAAGGCCATGATGGCGCCCACCGCCATGATCACAATGCTCGTTCCGATGCCCATGTTGGGTCCTCCTTCTGGTGCGCCAGCCCCAGGGTGGGCCGGCGACGACGGGCCCGGGTTACCCCCGCCGAGGAGGCGCTACACCTGCGGGTACTCCGCCGGGTAGAGCGCCGTGGTCGCCGACGACAGCAGATCCACCCTCTGGGAGCGGTCCAGCCCCGCCACCAGCTCGAGGCCCGGGTCGGCGAGGAACCACCCGCCCGACGGAAGGTGGTCGAGGGCGGCCTCCACCACGGAGCGAGGTTCGACGGCGGGCTGCAGCATCTGCTCCTCGGCCACCGGGTGCGAGCGCCAGCCGGGGGTGTCCATGGCCGGCGCGACCACCGCGAGCGAGTCGACCCCCGTGCCGCGCAGCTCCCACCCGAGGGCCTCCGCCAGGTTGAGCACGTAGGCCTTGCTGGCGCTGTAGGTGGCCACTCCGGCCGTGCCGGCCAGCGCCGAGCCCGAGCTGGTCGCCAGGAACCCGCCCCGGCCTCGTTCCACCATGGCGGGGAGCCCCCACGCCGCGAGGTCGCTTGGCGCCAGGCAGTTGACGGCGACGGTGGCCGCTCGACTCCCGGCGGGCTGGTCGACGAAGCGCCCGACGTACGACACCGCGGCGTTGGCCACCACCAGGCCCACCTCGAGGTCGGCGGCCACCTCCGTGAGGGCGTCGATCCAGCCCGGCTCGGCCAGGTCGGCCACCAGGGATCGGGTCGAGCCGGGGAGCCCGGCGGCCACCTCCACCACCCTTGGGTCACGATCGACCAGCACCACCGCCACCCCCCGGTCGAGGAGCGCTTCGGTGAAGGCGAGGCCGACGCCCTGGGCGGCGCCGGTGACCACGGCCCAGGGCCCGTACCGGGAGGCGAAGTCGCTCATCGGCCGTGGGCGTCAGGCGTCGAGGAGTCGCGAGCGGAAGAGCTCCAGCACGTCGTCGAGCGCCTGGCGGGTGGGTTGGCCGGGCTCGTCGATGAGGTGCTCGGTGAGCACCGAGTGCGGCTTGATCAGCGCGTCGGGGTTGGCGGCGTCGTCGTCGAGCTCCACCGCCACGAAGGCGTCGCCCAGCTCGGCGCGCAGGTGCTCGAAGCGCTGGGCCGGCACCAGCTTGTCGCTCTTGAACCGGAGGCCGAGCACCTGCAGACCATCGTTGGCGCAGCGCTGCTTCACGACCGCCATGTCGCTCGGGGAGATGTCGATGCTGGCCTTGGCCTTCTTGGTGATCCCGAGCGGCATCGAGGGCTGGGAGAGGACCGGGGCCAGCAGGCGAGGGTCGGTGGCCATGGCGAGGGCGTAGCCACCGGTGAAGCACATCCCCACCGCTCCCACACCCGGGCCGCCGCAGCGCTCGTGCTCGTCGGCGGCCAGCGCCCGCAGCCAGCTGACCACCGGCGAGGTGCGGCCCGTGGCCAGCACCGTGAACTCGCGGCTGATGCAGGCGGGGATCATCGAGGAGATGACCCGGGCCGCCGCCTTGGGCTTGCTGGCCGCGTTGGCATCGAAGCCGGGCACACCGAAGAGGTGGGGCAGCACCGCGGTGCAGCCGATGTCGGCCACCTTGCGGGCGAAGTCCAGCACCTTGGGCGAGATGCCCGGCATCTCGGCGATCACGATCACGGCGGGCCCCGTGCCCCGACGGAAGATGTCGCGGGTGGTGCCGGCGTGGGTGAAGGTGGCGCGGTCGAAGTCGTCCATCGGGTCGTTGGCCATCGGTGCCGGACCCTACTGCGGGGCGCGGTGCGGCTCGGAGTGGTCCCAATCGGCCAGCAGCGTGCGCAGCGCCGTGAGCAGCACCAGGGGCTCGTCGAGCATGGCGTGGTGACCGGCTTCCGGCAGCTCGATCACCGGCGCCACCCGTCCGAGGTCGTCGTACATGGCGGCGCCGATGTCTTCGGTGACCAGCCCGTGCTCGGAGCGCAGGAGGGCGAACCGGCAGCGCACCTGCGTGAGGTAGGGCCGGGCGATGCCGCGCATCCCGCCGGCGAACTGGGCGAACACGTGGCGGTCGAACTTCCACTGGAACCCGCCCTCGACCGACCGCAGCGACTGCCTGGCCACGTGGTCCATCACGTAGGGGAGGTAGTGGTCTTGGGGCGGCACGGTGCGGAAGCGGGCCACGGCCTCGTCGATCGTGGCGTAGGTGCGGGGCTCCCCGAAGGCCTCCTTCAGGCGGTAGCTCTCCACCTCGGGATCGGGCTCCGTCACCGGCGAGTCGCACACCACCACGCCGGTGAGCCGCTCGCTGTGCAGCGCGGCGGTGGCGATGGTGACGAAGCCGCCCATGCTGTGGCCGACCACCACGGGGCGACCGGCCATCCCCGACGCCTCGACGACCGCCATCACCTCGGCCGTCCACTGCTCGATGTCGTAGGTGGAACGGTGACCAGAGTCGCCGTGGCCCGAGAGATCGATGGCCGCCACCCGATAGCGGTGGGCGAACGTGGCCGCGACGTGGGTCCACCAGTGGGCGTGAGCTCCGCCGCCGTGGACGAACACCAGGCCCCGCCGCCCCCGCTCCCCCCAAGCCAGGTGGTGGATGGCGGCACCGTCGACCTCGACCTCGCCGTGGTCGCAGGGCTCGGCCAGCGCTCGTTCGAACCACGCCGGCGCGCTCATGCGGGCTCGTGCAGCTCGATCCGGTTGCCCGCCGGGTCGTGCAGGAAGGCCTGGCGGCTGGCCCCGACGGGCGACGGATCGCTCACCTCGATGCCCTTCCGGCGCAGCTCGCCCACGGCCGCGTCGAGGTCGTCGACGCGCAGGGCCACGTGCTGTCCCCAGTCGTGGGGAGCCTGCGCCTCGATCAGGTGCACCTGCTGGTCGCCGACGTCGAGCCACGCACCCCCGAATCCGAAGGCGGGCCGATCCGCTCGGGCCTCCAGGCCCAGCACGTCGATGTAGAAGGTCAGCGCCGCCGCGACGTCGGGGACGTTGAGCGAGACGTGGTGGACACCTTGCACCTGCACCGGGCCAGTCTCGCACCCTGGCGCGGGCGGTAGCGTGCCCGGCCATGGCCAGTGAGGCAGAGACCGCCGTCCGCTCCTACCTCGACGCCCTCGCGGCGCCGACCACCCCCAAGCGCATCGTCGACAAGGAGGCCGTGAAGGACCTGCAGGCCCAGATCAAGGCCACCGACGACGTGATCGAGCAGCTGCGCCTCCACGCCGCGCTCGAGGAGGAGCGCAAGGGCCGGGTCGAGCCGGAGGTCGACCGAGCCGCCCTCGAGGCCGGCTTCGTGGCGGCGGCCAAGGCGTGGGCCGACGAGGAGGGCATCACGGCCACGGCCTTCCGGGCCCTGCGCGTCCCCGACGACGTGCTCACCCGGGCCGGCTTCGAGCTCCCGACGGCGACTCCGTCTCGCGGGTCGTCGACGACCACCCGAGCACCGCGGCTCGCTCTCTCCGAGGTGCGCTCGGCCATCGAGGAGCTCCCGCACACCTGGCGCCTCAGCGAGCTGGCCGAGCGCATCGACCGCGACACCAACACCACCCGCAACTACGTCGGCAAGCTGGTCGACGAGGGCTCGGTCACCCTGCTGGGTGACGACCCCGACCACAGCGGCCGGGGCCGAGCCCCCAAGCTCTACGCCCGTCAGCCCTAGGGAGCCGTCGCATGCCGATGCCGCTGTGGTGGGGACAGATCAACAAGCGGGTGTTCAACCCCAGGGCCGCGCGCAACGGCAGGTGGCAGGTGATCCGCCACGTCGGCCGGTCGTCGGGTCGGTCGTATCGCACACCGCTCGAAGCGCACCGCGTCGACGACGGGTTCATCTTCGTGCTGGTCTACGGGTCTCGATCCGACTGGGTGCAGAACGTCCTCGCCGCGGGAACGGCGACGCTGGAGGTCGACGGCACCACGGTCGACCTCGCGGAGCCGGAGCTGCTCACTGCCGGGCAGGCGTTCGAGCAGCTCCCGCCGGAGACCAAGCGCCCACCACGGCTCCTGGCCATCGACGAGTTCCTCCGGATGCGCCAAGCAAGCGCCTAGCGGTACGCCGGTACGGTGCGGCGCATGGCACCGAGTGGCCCGAATCCCATCTCCGTCGACGACACCGTGGCTCGGCTGAGGTTCCTGCCCGACCGAACCCCGACCACCACGGCCGAGGCGTTCGATGGCGTCTTCGCCAGGCTCGCCGACTACCGCGACGGCGGGATCTTCGTGGGTCGGTGGGCGGGAAGCAGCGAGTGGGAGCGCCACACGGCCGGCGACGAGATCGTGCTGGTCATGGAGGGCGCGACGACGATCTTCTTCCTGACGGCCGACGGCGAACAGCCGGCAGCGCTCAGCGGTGGCCAGCTGGTCATCGTGCCGCAGGGCACCTGGCACCGCTTCGACACGCCCGAGAGCGTGCTGGTCATGAGCGTGACGCCACAGCCGACCGACCACAGCGTCGAACGCCCCTGAACAGGTCGTCCTGCCCGCGCCGGCAGGTGAGGGTGGGAAGCCGGCTGCTGACCATCACCACAGCTCTCGACCGGAGGGGTGCAAGCGGAAGTCGCGAAGCGGCTGGTCAGCGCCGTGCGGGCGACCGGCCGCAGAAGGGTGCTCTGCCGCTGTTCGGCTTCCGGCCTCGAGGCGGTCAACGTTGGCAGTCGACTGCGACGGCCAGTGCCTCGCAGACCTGATCCATCCGTCGGTCGCTGAGCCGTCCGAGGCGCTCGACGAGTACAGCGATGGGGACGCTCTCGACCGAGTCGAGATTGACCGCCGATCGCAGAGGCACCGGGTCTTCTCCCGGTTCGAGCAGCACCTCACTGGCGAGACCTCGGATCGTGGTCGTGCACGGTCCGATCAGGGCACGTCGCAGACGAGGGATGGCAGCGTCTCGCGAGAGCACGACGACGGGACGGCGTCCGACTTCGGGCAGCTCGCACCACCAGACCTCACCGCGCTCTGGCACCCCGGTCATGGCGCGGCGGCAGCGTCCCGGAACGAGGCGAGGTCGCCCCAGTCGTCGGCTTCGTCGATGGGATGGTCGTCGTAGGCGGCGTACGCCGCGTCGATCTCGGCGGACCGACTGCTCCTGACCAGCGCGGTCAGTGCGGCATCGAACAACGTCGCATCGTTCACGCCAGATCGAAGCGTTCGCGCCTCGGCGAGGAGGTCGCCATCGACTGTCGTACTGACGCGCTCCCGTGGCATGCCACAAGTATGCCACCAACATGGCAGTACGCGACCGGTTGCGGACGGTGCCGCCCGGCGGTGACCCCGCACTCGAACCCGGAGAACAACAGCGCATCGTGGACCGAACGAACCGAACCCATGCACCCATTCTCCCCAGAGGGTGTGACAGCCCTCTTGGGGCACCAGCGCGAACGACGCGATCGCTCTGGCATCCGCGCGCCTTCATGGTGGCGGACAGTCGAGAGAGGTCATGGCACTTTGCCAAGACCCCTTGGAGGTGGCGGCGGGAATCGAACCCGCGTACAGGGCTTTGCAGGCCCTTGCCTAAGCCACTCGGCCACGCCACCAGGGAGGGTCACCATACTCGGGGGGCGCACCGGAGCCCTGCAGGCGATCCGGCGACGCAGATCAGGTGACGGCGGCCGCCGTCGACAGCACGATCGGCACCAGCAGGGCCAGGGCCAGCACGATGGCCACGATCCTGATGCGGCGCTGCCGGCGCCGCTGACGGGCGCTGCCCTCGTAGGGATCGTCGAGTCGCATCAGGACAGCAGCTCCGCTTCCTCGATGGCCCGCAGCTCCTCGAACCGGGAGCGCAGCTCGTTGCGCCGGCCGTTGTCCATGGCCAGGTTGACCATCTCGTGTGGGTCCTCCTGCTGGTCGTACCACTCGTGCTCTTGGTCCTCGAAGGCCGCGTCGGGGCCGTAGAGCATCGGGGTGGGCACGCCGCTGAAGTCGTCGTTGGGGAGCCCGCCGCCCACGCCGTAGTAGCGGGCGTACTTGTGGCGGCCGTCGAAGATCCCTCGGATGGCCCAGCGGGTGGCCCGGATGTTGCTGGTGTGGGCGGTGGCGTGGGCGAACAGCACGTGGTCGCGCACCGAGGCCTTCGGGTCGACGACGAGCGGTCCGAGGTCGACGCCCTGCATGCCGGGATCGGGCTCCACTCCGGCGTACCCGCAGATGGTCTGGGCCAGGTCGACGTGCGACGACAGCGCGTCGCTGCGCTGACCGGCCGATGCGGCCGCGGGCGAGCTCGCGGCCGGCTTCACGTAGCACGGCACCCGCATGATCTCGTCGTAGACGAATGGCCCCTTCGAGCGCAGGCCGTGGCTGCCGCACATGTCGCCGTGGTCGGAGGTGAACACGACCACCGTGTCGTCCCAGGCGCCGCTGCGCTCGAGCGCTCCGAGCACCGTGCCCAGGCTGTCGTCGGCCAGCTGGTGGAGGCGCACGTAGTAGTCGAGCTGGCGACGCCACTGCTCGCGGTCGTCGGGAGGGATGTAGCCGGCCAGCCAGTGCTGCTGGTCCCAGCGCCACTGCCGGTGGCAGGCGGGCTTGGCGAGGAGATCGTCGTCGAAGTTGGCCGGCAGGTGGTCGACGACGTCGTCGTAGTGCTCGGTGAAGGGCGGGACGGACGCGCCCTCCTTCCACTTCGCCGACTGCAGCAGGGCCTCGGAGGCGGCCAGCTCCTGGGGGTGGGCGGCCTGGTAGTCGGGCTGGTCCATCGGGAACCACATCACGTCGTGCGGGTTCACGAGAGCCACGGTGAGGAACCAGGGATCGGCCTGGCCGCCGTTGACGTCGAGCCACCGGGCGGCGGAGTCGGCGATCACGGGATCGAAGTGCACGCCCGTGCCGGCCCACCCCATGAAGTGCTGGTCGTTGCCGTCCCAGTCGGCGTAGCCGTACTGGTCCATCGGCGGGTTGGGACCACCGGTGAGGTGCCACTTGCCGATGTAGCTGGAGCGGTAGCCGTCGGCGCCGAGCTGTGCACCGACGGTGGGGATGGCGGTGTCGAGGCTCTTGTGCCACTTGAACACGGTGTTGTCGTAGACCTCGTGGCCGGGGAGGTACCGGCCGGTCATCATCGTGGCGCGCGACGGTGAGCACGGCGCCGAGTGGGTCCAGTGGTTGGCCAGCTCCACGCCCTCGGCCAGCAGCCGCTCCCGCCAGGGGAGGCGCACCGATGGCGGCAACCAGGATCGCTCCCGCTCCTGGTCGGACACCACGAACAGGATGTTCGGTCGACGATCGGCCATGGCCGGGAGTCTGACACGCCCCGCGCGGGGCGGGCGCTCAGCGGATCAGAGCCGGGCGAACACCTGCGCCACCCACACCCGCCCGGACCGGTCGACGGCCACGCCCACCCCCATGTGGGTGAACTGGGGGTCGAGGAGGTTCTTGCGGTGGCCCGAGGAGGAGGCGAACTTCCGGTGGATGGTCAGGAGCGTGTCGCTGGTGGGCGTCGACATCCCGACGTTCTCGCCCAGCCTCCGCCACCGCAGCCCGGCGAGGTCGGCCGTGATGCTGGAGTGCTCGAGGCGACCGTTGGCCGCCATGTGCTCGGCCCAGCGCTGGGCCTTGTTGGTGAGGGTGCCGTGCTCCGCCAGGGGCCCGATGCCCTGCGACGACCGCATGGCGTTCGTGCGGTCGAGGAACGTCCGCGCCTCGGGCAACATGCAGCCGGCGACCGCGGCGGCGAGCGTCAGAGCGGCGACGACGGCGAGCAGCGGTCGGCGTCGGGCGGTGGGGCGGGTCGAGGGAGCCGTGTCGGTGTGCATGGATCAGTGCGCCTTTCAGCAGTCATCGTCGCCCAATCGCAACAATAGACATCAGTTCGCAATGCACCGCGCATTCCCTGCCCTGCTGCCCCGAGTTGATCCCCAACGATCGTTTGCTGGAGACTGCGCCGATGCCCGTGCCGCCGCCGCCGTGCCCCATCGACGTCCTCGATCCCCGCTTCTACGACGACCCGTGGGAGGCGTATCGCTGGCTGCGCCAGCACTCCCCCATCCACTGGGACGCCGTCAACGAGCTGTGGGTGATCTCGCGCCACGCCGATGTGAGCCACATCTCCCGCAACCAGGAGCTCTACTCCGCCGCCGACGGCGTCCGGCCGAGGGTGGCCGCCCCGATGTCGATCATCTCGATGGACGACCCCGAGCACACCCGCCAGCGACGGCTCATCAACCGGGGCTTCACCCCGGCCAAGGTGCGAGCCCTCACCGACCACATCCGCGAGCTGTCCAACCAGATCATCGACGAGGTGGCGGGCCGCGGCGAGCTCGACTTCGTGGAGGAGTTCGCCATCCACGTGCCGCTCATCGTGATCGCCGAGCTGATGGGCCTCGACCCGGAGCAGCGCAACCACCTCTACAAGTGGAGCGACGCCATGATGGCGGGTGACGGCCACGAGGACCCCGACGACCCGGTGCTCCACGCCGCCGCCCACGCCTTCGGCGAGTACGCCGCCATGTGCGGCACGCTGATCGAGCAGCGCCGCGCCGCTCCCGGTGCCACCGACGACCTCATCAGCATCCTCACCCAGGCCTTCGACGACGGTGCCCTGGCCCGGGCCGACGATGGCGGGTCCTCGGTGGAACGACCCGTCGAAGCCCTCACCAACGACGAGCTCCTGATGTTCCTCGTGCTCATCGTGGTGGCTGGCAACGAGACCACCCGCAACGCGCTCACCGGAGGGCTGGTCGCCTTCTCGCAGTTCCCCGAGGCCAAGCAGCAGGTGATCGACGATCCGTCGCTGTGGGACACCGCCGTCGACGAGGTGATCCGCTTCGTGTCGCCGGTCCTGTCGTTCTCCCGCACCGTCACCCAGGACCACACCTGCGCAGGTGTCGACCTGAAGGCCGGAGACAAGGTGTTCATGCTCTACCAGTCGGCCAACCGCGACGAGGACGTGTTCGAGGAGCCCGATGTGCTCAAGGTCGATCGCTCCCCCAACCCGCACGTGGCCTTCGGCATCGGCACCCACTACTGCCTCGGCGCCAACCTGGCCCGAGCCGAGGTGCGGGTGGTGTTCGAGGAGCTGTTCCGACGCCTGGGTGACATCCGGGTGCCCGACGGCACGGTCCCGCAGCGAGGCGACTCCTCGCTGGTGCTCTCGCTGGAGCACCTCCCCGCCGTCTTCACCCCGGAAACGGCCCGCTGATGGCGGTGGCCGCCACCGACCCGCGCACCCGCATCCTCGACGCCGCGCTGGCCCTCATGAGCGAGCAGGGGTCGGCGGGAGCATCGATGCGGCAGCTGGCGGCGGCCTGCGGGCTCAACGTGGCCACGCTCTACCACCACTTCCCGTCGAAGGCGGAGCTGCTGCGGTCCGTCATGCAGGAGCGCCGGTACGGCGAGCGGCTGGCCGTCGAGCAGCCACCCATCGACGGTGCCGCCCCCCCGCGCGATCGCCTGGTCGCCCTCGTGGAGTGGCTGTGGGCCAGCGCCCTCGAGGAGGAGGCGGTGTGGCGGTTGCTGGTGGGCGAGTCGCTCCGCGGTGAGGCCGCGGCCCGCGACAGCGCCCGCGAGGTGGTCGATGCCCTGGCCGACACCTTGGAGGCGTGGCTCGGGCAGGGCTTTCCTGAGCTCCCCGACCACCCTGCGCTGGCCCGGGTGATCCGCGGGCAGGTGTTCGCCCTGGTCGTCGAGCACCTGGCCCTCGGCGAGGTGACCCCTGCCTCGGCCCGGGCCCGCGCCGAGGAGCTGGCCGCGGTGGTGCTGCCCGGGCCCTGACGCTCCCGTCCCGCTACCTTGCCGCCATGACCGCTGTGCAGCTCCCCACCGCCACCCTGCGCCACGAGGCCGACCTCCCCTTCGTCGACCTCGGCGACGGGTCCACCCTGCAGCTCCTCCAGGTCGATGTGGAGGCCGGCCTCTGGGTGATCCGCACCCGCTTCAGCCCAGGGATGACCGTCGACACCCACAAGCACACCGGCACCGTCCACGCCTTCACCCTCAGCGGATCGTGGAAGTACCTGGAGTACCCCGACGACGTGAACGTGGCGGGCAGCTACCTCTTCGAGCCCGCGGGGTCGATCCACACCCTGCACGTGCCCGAGGACAACACCGAGGTGACCGACGTGTTCTTCGCCATCCACGGGGCCAACCTCAACCTCGACTCGGAGGGCAACGTGACCACCGTGATCGACGCCGGCGGCATCCGCGACTTCTACGTCGCCATGTGCGAGTCGATGGGCCACCCCGACCCGCCGGTGATCGGCCGCTGACCCACCGGTCCGCCTTGGTCGCCCGCGCGAGGGGCGCGCGGCGGCGAGACTGAGCCCATGGAGAAGATCATCGTGGGTGTCGACGGCTCCGAGGGATCGGCCCACGCGCTCTCGTGGGCGGTGGCCGAGGCGGCCGTACGGGGCTGGGGGGTGCGGGCCATCATGGCCTGGGGCTGGGTCGACCAGCGCCGCACCCTCCTCGGCGAGACCTTCGACCCTGGCTTCTCCGAGGACGCCGCGCGCGACACCCTCGCCGACTACCTCGACTCGGCCGTCGGCCAGGAGGCGGCCCGGGGGATCGAGCGCATCGTGGTGGCGGAGCTCCCGGCCCGCGCCCTCATCGACGCATCGAAGGGCGCCGCCCTCCTGGTCGTGGGCGCGCGCGGCCTGGGCGGGTTCGGCGGCCTGCTGCTCGGCTCCGTGTCGCAGCGGTGCCTGCACGGTGCCCACTGCCCGGTGGCTGTGCTGCGATCCGAGGCCCAGCCCCACATCCGGCACGAGCGCGTCGTGGTCGGCGTCGACGGGTCGCCCGGCGCGACAGCCGCCCTCCGGTGGGCCGTCGACGAGGCCGCCGCCCGCTCCGCCGTCCTCGAGACCCTGCACGCCTGGCAGCCCCCCTTCATGGGCGGCTACCCGCTCACCGCGCTGAGCGACCCAGCCGTCTACGAGCAGGCCGCCGGCGAGGTGCTGCAGGAGGCGTTGGCGGGCGTCGACACCAGCGGGCTCGCTCGGCCTCCGCAGCCGAGCCTCGTGCAGGGGAGCGCAGCCGGCTCCCTGGTCGACAGCAGCGAGCGAGCCGACCTCGTGGTGGTGGGGGCCCATGGCCGCAGCCGCCTCCACGGCACGCTGGTGGGCTCGGTGAGCCAGCAGGTGGCGGTGCACGCCACCAGTGCCGTCGTGGTGGTCCGACCCGACGTCGACTGAGGCGGCCGGCCACACGAGGGACCCTCGGCGGGCCCGCAGGGACCTTGGTCCCTACTTCCAACCCTGCCAACCCGGCAATGCTGCCCGACGTGGAACAACTCACCGATACCCCCAGCGCGCGCAAGCGCGACGACCTGTTCGCCATCGCCGTCGGCGTGGCCGTCCTCGCCATGGTCTTCGCCGTGGTCGGCGTCGGCTTCGGCCTACGAGCCATCGACGAGAGCGAGAGCAACGTCTCGGCCGGTGGCGCCGCGGCAGCCACCAGCGCCCCCGTCTCGCTCACCGAGTTCGCCATCACCGACGCCACCGTCGGCGTCGGCGGCGCCCTCGAGGTCTCCAACGACGGTGCGGTCGCCCACGACCTCAGCATCGAGGGAGCCGACCTCGTCACGCCGCAGCTGGCCGGTGGCGCCACCGAGGCGCTCTCCCTCGCCGGCCTCGAGCCGGGCAGCTACACGATGTTCTGCAGCATCCCCGGCCACCGCGACTCCGGCATGGAGGCCACCCTCGAGGTGGTGGAGGGCGGCGGCACCGAGACGGCCGGGGAGCCCGCGGCCGGCGGTCACGGCGACATGGACTACGAGGCCATGACGGCCTCGATGCTCGACTCGATGAACCAGTTCCCTGCGGAGACCGAAGGGGTGGGCAACCTGCCCCTGGAGCCCACCGAGGTGAAGGCCGACGGCACCAAGGTGTTCGACCTCACCGCCGCCATCACCAAGTGGGAGCGGGAGCCCGGCGACATCGTCGATGCCTGGACCTACAACGGCATGGTCCCCGGCCCCATGATCCGCCTGGCCATCGGCGAGAAGGCCGAGATCCGCCTGCAGAACGACCTGCCCATCGCCACCGACCTGCACCTGCACGGCCTCAACGTCGACCTGGCGTCGGATGGCGTGGCCCCGTACACCCAGGACCCGATCGAGCCGGGGGGCACCTACACCTACGAGTACACCGCCGACGAGCAGGCGGTGGCCATGTTCCACCCCCACTTCCACTCCCAGATCGGCATGCCCAACGGCATGTTCGGCACCATCCTGGTGGGCGACGTGCGCCTCCCCCGCGGCCAGACCGTGGGCCTGGAGGAGGTCCCCGCCGACCTGGTGGTCGACCAGGAGCTGCCGATGGTGCTCAACGACTCCGGGGTCATCGGCCTCAGCCTCAACGGGAAGAGCTTCCCGGCCACGGCGCCGCTGGTGGCGGCCAAGGACGAGTGGGTGCTGATCCACTACTACAACGAGGGGAACGCGGTGCACCCCATGCACATGCACCAGTTCGACCAGATCGTGGTGGCCAAGGACGGCTACCCGCTCGATGCCCCCTACACGGCCGACGTGGTGAACGTGGCCCCGGGTGAGCGGTACTCGGTGCTGGTGCACATGGACAAGCCCGGCACCTGGGTGTGGCACTGCCACATCCTCCCCCACGTCGAGAACGACGAGCGCATGCTCGGGATGGTCACTGCCGTCGTCGTCGAGTGACTCGACTGGGCCACCGCCCGGCTGCAAGGGTTGGGGGTGCCGAGCGGGCCCCCGGCCTGCCCCCCGATGAGGAGATGACGTGCCCGAGCTGAAGGTGTGGATCGACCAGGACCTGTGCACCGGAGACGGGATCTGCGTGGAGCTCCAGCCGAGCATCTTCGCCCTCCACGACGACGGCCTGGCCTACGTGAAGGAAGCCAGCTGGCCCGACATCTTCAACGGGGCCGGCGGCGAGCCCGTCTACAAGATGGCCACCGGCGTGGCCACGGTGCCGGCCAACGCCGTCGACGGCACGATCGAGTCGGCCGAGGAGTGCCCCGGCGAGTGCATCTTCCTGGAGATCACCGAGTAGCGGCACCGCTCGCGGGTGGTCCACCGACCACCCCCAGGAGATCCACAGGGTTGTGCCCCTTCCTCCTCACAGGGCGTCGGTCGTACCGTGCCGACATGGTCGAGCACGTGCGCTACGAGGTCACCCTGGCCGACACCACCGTGGAGGTCGTCGGCGCCGACGCCTACGCCCCCGACGGCGCCCTCACCACCTTCTACCGCTGCCGAGACGGCCGGGGCACGATCGACGTCTGGGCCACCCGGGTGGCCAGCTTCCGCACCGCCGACATCCTGCGCATCCTCCGCATCGAGGAGCGCGTCGCCCAGGTGGCCTGAGCGGGCGGGGCGTTCCCCCCAAAAGGGCCATTGGTCCCACGACAGGGTCCGCTCGGCCCTGTGCCACCCCCGGGATCTAGCGCCACGCTGGGGCCATGGAGCGAATCATCGTTGGTGTGGACGGATCGGAGACCGCGGCCGCCGCGCTGCGGTGGGCAGCCCGGGAGGCCGCGGAGCAGTCGGCCACGCTGGTGGCGGTGATGGCATGGGGGCTGCTCGACCAGCACCACGCCGAGCCCGATGCCGCCTTCGATCCCACCTACGACGCCGCTGCGGCGGCCGCAGTCCTCGAGACCTACCTCCGGCGAGCGCTCGGCACCGACGGCGCCGCCGAGGTCGAGCGGGTGCTGGCCACCGACCTCCCCGGGCCGGCGCTGGTGACAGCGGCCGAGGGGGCAGCCCTCCTGGTGGTGGGTGCCCGCGGGCTGGGCGGCTTCCGTGGCCTCCTCCTCGGCTCGGTGAGCCAGCACTGCCTGCACCATGCTCCCTGCCCCGTGGCGGTGATCCGGGAGCAGGACGGTGAGCCCGCAGCCCAGGCTCACCGCATCGTCGTGGGCCTCGACGCGTCGGAGACGGCTCGGCGGGCGCTGCACTGGGCGCAGGCGGCCGCCCAGCGACGAGGTGCGACGATCACGGTCGTGCACACCTGGCACCTCCCCTACGCCGCGGGCTACCCGGTGGCCGGTGCGGTGCTCGACCCGGCACTGGTCGAGTCCGACGCCCAGGTGACCCTCGATCACCTGCTGGAGGGCGAGCAGCTCGACGTCGCGATCGAGAAGGTGGTCACCATGGGCAGCCCCGCCTCCGCGATCCTCGAGGCGGCGAAGGGCGCCGAGCTGATCGTCGTCGGTTCGCGGGGCCTCGGTGGCTTCCGCGGGATGCTGCTCGGCTCCACGAGCAACCAGGTGGCCCACCACGCCAGCTGCCCGGTCGTCGTCGTCCCCCCGGGGCGGTGACGAGGTGGAAATCGACCGCAACGGCCTCGAGGTCCTCGACCGCACGGAGTGCCTCCGGCTCCTCGCCACGGCCACCCTCGGACGGATCGGGACCACCATGGCCGCCCTCCCCGTCGTGCTGCCGGTGAACTTCCGGCTCGTCGACGAGCTGGTCGTGTTCCGCACCGGCTCGGGCACGAAGCTCGAGGCGGCCACCAACGACGCCGTGGTGGCGTTCGAGGCCGACGACTTCGAGCCCGTGAGCCATGCCGGGTGGAGCGTCGTGGTCACGGGGATCGCTCGAGAGGTGCTCGACGCCGCGTCGGTGGCCGCCCTCGGACCCATCCCCCGCTGGGCGCCCTCGGGGGGCGGCCGCTACGTGTCCATCGCCACCGAAATGGTCAGCGGGCGCCGGATCGTGCCCGGCATCCACGTCCCCAGGGAGGCCCTCCATGCTCAACCGTGACGCCCGCAGCGGCATCGAGCGGATCGACCGCGACGCCTGCCTGACCCTGCTCGCCCACGACGTGATCGGACGCCTCGCCGTCGTCGACGGCACCACCCCCGTGATCTTCCCGGTGAACTACCTCCTCGACGGCGAGGACATCGTGTTCCGGACCGACCCGGGAACCAAGCTCGACGTGGGCCCGCGCTCCCCCGCCTGCTTCGAGATCGACCGCTTCGACCGGGTGAACCACACGGGATGGAGCGTGGTGGTGACGGGCCGGCTGGAAGAGGTGACCCACTACGACTCACGCACCTGGGAGCGGGTGCACGGCCTGGCCGTCGAGCCCTGGGCCGGAGGCGCCAAGGACCACTGGATGCGCCTGGTGCCGAGCTCGATCGGGGGGCGGCGCGTCGGGCCACCCCGGTGACCTCCATCGGCGCAGCCGCGGTGGCCGAGACCCACTCGGCCGTCGTGTTCTTCGTCGGTGACCGCGCCTACAAGATGAAGAAGCCGATCGACCTCGGCTTCCTCGACTTCCGATCGCTCGACGCCCGCCGGCAGGTCTGCCACGACGAGGTGCGCCTCAACCGGCGGCTGGCCCCGGATGCCTACCTGGGGGTGGCCGACGTGCACGGGCCCGACGGCGAGGTCTGCGAGCACCTGGTCGTGATGCGGCGCATGCCGACAGAGCGGCGGCTGGCCCACCTCGTGCGCACCGGCGCACCGGTGGACGACCACCTCTGGCACGTTGCCCACCGCCTGGCCGCATTCCACGCCGCGTCCGCGCACACGGAGGCCGCCGACGTCGCAGCCGGGCGAGACGCCACCCGTCACCGGTGGGTGACCAACACCGATGCGCTCATCACCGCCTCCGGCAGTCCGTTCGACGAGGCCACCGTCGGGCTCGTCCACGGCCTCGCCTGCCGCTACCTCGATGGGCGAGGCCCCCTCTTCGATTCGAGGGTGGCGGCAGGCCGGGCCGTCGACGGGCACGGCGACCTCTTGGCCGACGACATCTTCTGCCTCGACGAGGGCCCGCAGATCCTCGACTGCATCGAGTTCGACGAGGCCCTCCGTCTGGGCGACGGCCTCGCCGATGCCGCCTTCCTGGCCATGGACCTCGAGCAGCTGGGACGGCCCGACCTCGGGCAACGCTTCCTCGAGGCGTACCGGGAGCACCGCGGTGATGCCTGGCCGGCCTCGCTCGCCCACCACCACATCGCCTACCGGGCCCAGGTGCGGGCCAAGGTCACCGCCATCCGGGCGCAGCAGGGTGACCCGTCGGCCCGGTGCCAGGCGGTGGAGCTCCTCGACCTGGCCGCCCGACACCTCGACCGGGGTCGGGTCCGCCTCGTGCTGGTGGGTGGCCTCCCGGGCACGGGCAAGTCGACCGTCGCCGATGCCCTCGGCGTGGAGCTCGGCGCCGTGGTGGTGAGCTCGGACGCACTCCGGCGGGAGCAGGCCGGTGCACCTGTGGAGGGCCCGCACCCGGTCCCGATCGGCACCGGGCAGTACACCGAGGCCGCCAAGGACGAGGTGTACGCCGCCATGCTCCGCCGGGCCGCCACCGCGCTGACCCGGGGCGAGAGCGTTGTGCTCGACGCGGCATGGACCGCCGAACGGTGGCGGCAGGCGGCACGGCGGGTGGCGGCGGACGGGCTGGCCGACCTGGCAGAGCTGCGCTGCCACGCTCCCTCGGCGCTCACCGCCGACCGGATCCTGGCCCGGCTGGCCGAAGGGCGCGGCACCTCCGACGCCACCCCCGCGGTGGCGGCCGCGCTGGCCGAGCTCGACGACCCGTGGCCACAGGCCCACACGATCAGCACCGACGGACCGCTGGCCGCCACCCTGGACGCAGCCCGACTCTGCCTTGCCCGTCCTCGCTGAAGCGGCCACCGCGCCAGAGGTCTACGCAGCTCAGCTCCTCGGGATCCGCCACTCCAGGATGGTCCCGGACGGGTCGTTGGGCCGCAGGACCAGCTCCCCGCCCAACCGCTCCGCGCGCGCTGTCATGTTGGCGAGACCGCTCCCGCGCCGCACATCCGGTCCGGGAGGACCGATGCCATCATCGGCCACCCGCAGGCAGACCTCGTGGCCGACCACCAGCACCTCGACCACGGTCCCCTGCGCCCCGGCGTGGCGGGCGACGTTGCTCAGCGCTTCGCGCATGGTGGCGAGGAGCTCGGCTCCGAGGCGGTCGTCGAGCCCGGTGTCGATCGGCCCGTCGAGCAGCACCCGAGGCTCGAACCCCAGGGTGCCCGTCGTCTCACGGGCCAGGGCCAGGATGCGGGCACGCAGGCCGTCGGTGGCCGGCCGCGACGCCTCGAGGCCGAAGATGGCCGTGCGGATCTGCTTCACGGTGACGTCGAGGCCGTCGACGGCCGCCTCGATGCGCTCGACAGCCCCCGCCGGGTCGCGCTCCACCAGCCGCACGGTTCCCTGCAACGACATCCCGGTGGCGAAGAGCCGCTGGATCACGGTGTCATGGAGGTCGCGGGCGATCCGCTCGCGATCCTCCACCAGGGCCAGCTCCTGGAGGCGGGCCTGGAGGCGGGCGTTCTCGATGGCCACACCCGCCGCGGCAGCGAGTCCCACCGCCAGCTCCTCGTCGGCGTCGGTGAACTCGCCGCCGCCGGCCTTGTCGGTGAGGTACAGGTTGCCGAAGACGGTGTCGCGCACCCGGAGGGGCACGCCGAGGAACGAGGTCATCGGCGGGTGGTTGGGCGGGAAGCCGTAGCTGTCGGGGTGCTGCGACAGGTCGGGCAAGCGCAGCGGCTTGGCGTCGACGATGAGGAGGCCGAGGATGCCGTGGCCCTCCGGCAGGCTGCCGATGGCGCGATGGCCGTCGTCGTCGATGCCCACGGTGATGAACTGGGCCAGGCGGGTGCCGGTGTCGTCGAGGACCCCCAGGGCACCGTAGGTGGCGTCGACGAGGTCGACGGCGCCGCCGACGATGCGCCGGAGCATGGCCGGGAGATCGAGGTCCGATCCGATGGCCAAGACAGCATCGAGGAGGTCGCGCCTGTGCGCTGGATCGGGGCCATCGGGCATACGCCGCGCACCCTACCGAACCCGGCTCTGGCGGGCTGGCACGGTCGATCGCGGCCACAATGGCCCGGTGACCACACGCATCTTCCTCCTCGATGATCACGAGATCGTCCGTCGCGGGCTCCGAGAGCTCCTCGAGTCGGAGGACGACCTCGAGGTGGTCGGCGAGGCCGGGACGGCGGAGGAGGCCTACGGCCGCATCCCGGCCACCAGCCCCCACGTCGCCGTGCTCGACGTGCGCCTGCCCGACGGCGACGGCGTGGAGGTGTGCCGCGAGATCCGGGCCAAGCACCCCGAGATCGCCTGCATCATGCTCACCTCGTTCAGCGACGACGACGCGGTGTACGCCGCCATCATGGCCGGCGCCGCCGGCTACCTCCTCAAGCAGGTGCGAGGTTCTGAGCTGGTGGAGGGCATCCGCCGGGTGGCCGCCGGCGACTCGCTCCTCGATCCGTCCGTGACGGCTCGGGTGCTGGAGCGCATCCGCCACCAGGACGACGACGACGAGCTCTCCAGCCTGACGGAGCAGGAGCGCAAGATCCTCGCGCTCATCGCCGATGGCCTCACCAACCGTCAGATCGGCGAGAAGATGTTCCTGGCCGAGAAGACGGTGAAGAACTACGTGTCGAACATGCTCTCGAAGCTGGGCATGAACCGCCGCACCGAGGCCGCCGCCTACGCCGCCCGCCTCTCCGAGCGGCGACGCCACGACGAGCACAGGGGCTGACCGGCTCGGGACCTTGGTCCCACGCTTGGCCGACCCTCGCCCCTGATCCCGGACCGGGGACCGGCGCAGGATCACGGGCATGGCTGATCCCCTCGACGTCCTCGTCATCGAGAGCTCCCCGCACGCCGCCGACCTGGCCACCGCCGATCTGGTGGCCGCTGGACACCGGGTGCACCGCTGCCACGACCACGAGAGCCGGGGCTTCCCGTGCGTGGGCGTGGCCGAACCCGGGAGCTGCCCGCTCGACCAGTCCGTCGACGTGGCGCTGATCGTGCGCCCCCGAGTGTCGCCGCGGCCCACCCAGCTCGAAGGCGGCGTCAGCTGTGCGCTGCGGGTCGGGGTGCCGATCGTGGAGCAGGGCCCCGAGGTGCTCGATCCGTTCGCCCCGTGGGTGAGCCGACGCGTCGACGTCGGCGACGACCTGAGCGCGGCGATCTACCGGGCGGTGCACGACGGCTTCGCCCCCTTGCGTGAGCTCATCAGGACCCGGATCGCACCGCTGACCTCTGCGCTGGGGGTCCATCCAGCGGCGGTCGGTTGCCGCATCGAGCGGGCCGGGATGTCGCTCGACGTCCACCTCGACCTGCCGTCACCCGCCTCGCCGGCGCTCTCCCAGGCCCTGGCCGTGCGGGTGCTCGACGCCGTCCGGTCGATGGGACGCACCGCCGGCAACGTCGACGTCTTCGTGCACGACCCGAACGGGTCGACCCTCACCGGCTGAGCGGCCCGGCACCCAGCGCCGGAAGCTCGCCGGGTTCGACGTGGCTTCCCCGGTCGGGGCGTGTCCTCAGCGGTGAGGTTCGGCTGACCCGGTGGGCGGGGTCTCGCCGGTCTCCACCAACGACCGCGCCACGTCGCGGATCTTGATGTTGAGGTGCTGCGAGGCGCGGCGCAGCACCTCGAAGGCCTGCTCCCCGGTGATGCGCTCGCGCTCGATCAGGATCCCCTGCGCCTGGCCGATGAGCTCGCGGGTCCGGAGCGCCTCGTGCAGGTTCGCCACCCGCAGCACGTCATCGGCTCGTTCCTCAGCGGCATCGAGGGCCAGCCCCGCCAGGGTGGCGAAGATCAGCCCCTTGGCGCGGTCGGTGGCCCCGAAGGCGGCCGGGTACCGAGCGTAGAGGTTGAGCGCGCTGACGGGACGGTCCGACAGCCGGAAGGCGACAGCACTGCGGATGCCCCGCTGGGTCGCGGCGGCACCGAAGCGGGGCCAGCGAGGATCATCGTCGAGGTCGACGGCATAGTA
>JBPPMN010000281.1:0-5170 GCA_051306055.1 Acidimicrobiales bacterium | reverse complement strand
AGAAGACGAGCGGGTCACCTTCGGCGGTCACGTCGAGCCCGAGCACGCGACCGACCACGATCTGGTGGTCGCCGCCGTCGTGGATCTCGTGGACGGTGCAGTCGATCCAGGCCAGCACGCCGTCGAGCAGCGGCGAGCCGGACTCGGCCGGCTTCCAGCCGACGCCGGCGAACTTGTCCTCGCCGCTCATGGCGAAGATCCGGCACACGTCCTCCTGGGCCGCGGCCAGCACGTTCACGCAGAAGCTGCCCGAGCCGGCCATGCGAGCCCAGGACCCGGACGTGCGGCTGACGCAGAAGCCGACCAGCGCAGGGTCGAGCGAGAGGGAGAAGAACGAGCCGACGGCCAGCCCGACCGGCTCGTCACCGTCCATCCCGGCGATGACGGTGACGCCCGTGGGGAAGTGCCCCAGGACCTGGCGGTACGTGGCCTGATCGATCGCGCTCACGACGGACGACCCTAGAGGACGACGGTGAGGCCTTCGGACGCCGCCAGGACCTCTTCGACCCGCCGGCCGGCGAGCACCCGGGCCCGCTCGACGAGGCAGTCGATGAAGTCGTCGTCGTGGGTCGGATCGTGGTGGAACAGGGCCAGGCGGCGCACGTCGGCCTCGGCCGCCACGTGCACGGCGAACTCCATCGTGCAGTGGCCCCAGTCGCGCTTGGCGGTGAACTCCTCCGGTGTGTACTGCGCGTCGTGGATGAGCAGGTCGGCGCCGTCGCACAGCTCGAGCACGGCGTCGGAGATCTCGTGGCTGCCATCGAGGGGCATCTGGTGGTCGGAGATGTAGACGACGGTGGCCCCGTCGAGCTCGACGCGGTAGCCGTTGGTGAGGCCGGTGTGGGGCACGTCGCGCACCGTCACCTTCGCGTCGCCCAGCACGAGATCGGTGTCGCGCACGGTGTGGATGCGGATGTCGCCCGGCAGCTGGTCGAGGCAGACCGGGAACAGCGGCGGGCAGATGAACTGCTCGAAGCAGTCAGCCAGGGAACGGACCCCGTCGGTCTCCGGCGGCGGACCGTAGATGTCGAGGCTGGCGCCGGGCTGCAGCACCGGCCCGAAGAAGGGCAGGCCCTGCACGTGGTCCCAGTGCACGTGGGTGATCAGCGCGGAGCCGACGAAGGGCTCGCCGCTGGTCTCGAGGGTCTCCCCCCAGAACCGCAGGCCGGTGCCGAGGTCGAGCACGATCGGCGCGTGACCCGGCGCCTCGAGCGCGACGCACGAGGTGTTGCCCCCGTAGCGGCGGTTGGCCTCGCATGGGCACGGGGTCGACCCCCGGACACCGAAGAAGCTGACGTTCAGCAGCGGACTTCCCCCCGTTTCCCCCTCGTTCGGCGGCACGCTACCTCTGCTGGCGCCGGGTGTCCGATCGTGTGACCAGTGTCTCAGCCACCGCCGCGAGCACCTCGGGAGATGTCGCGAGCAGGTACCTTCCGCGCATGACCATCAGTGAGGGACGGATCACGGCCAACGACCTGGAGTTCACCTACCTGGAGGTGGGCGACGGCCCGCTGGCGCTGTGCCTCCACGGCTTCCCGGACTCGGCGTGGACCTACCGGCACCTGCTGCCCGCGCTGGCCGACGCCGGCTACCGGGCGGTGGCGCCGTTCATGCGGGGCTACGCCCCCACCGAGGTGCCGGCCGACGGCCGCTACCAGACCGCCGCGCTGGCCCTCGACGCCTGCGCCCTCCACGAGGCCCTGGGCGGCGACGAGCGCGCCGTGCTCATCGGCCATGACTGGGGCGCCATCGCCTCCTACATCGCCGCCAACCACCAGCCCGAGCGCTGGTCGCGCCTGGTGGCCATGGCCGTGCCGCCCGCGGGCGCCGTCGCCGGCGGCTTCCTGACCTACGCCCAGCTGAAGAAGAGCTGGTACATGTTCTTCTTCCAGCACCCCTTGGCCGACATGGTCGTGCCGATGGACGACCTGGCCTTCATCGACGGCCTGTGGGCCGACTGGTCGCCGGGTTACGACGCCACCGACGACCTCCCGCACGTGAAGGAGGCGCTGCGCGATCCGTCCAACCTCGCCGCCGCCCTGGGCTACTACCGGGCCACGCTCGGCGGGGTGGGGGTCGACCCCGCTCTCGACGCCGTGCAGAGCGCCGGCAACGACGCCACCCCGCAGCCCACGCTCTACCTGCACGGTCGCACCGACGGCTGCATGGGCGTCGAGGTGGCCGAAGGGGCCGGCGCCTTCCTCACCTCCGAGGGCTCCCGCATGGAGATCGTCGACGGCGCCGGGCACTTCCTGCACGTGGAGGCGCCCGAGGTCGTCAACCGCCTCATCGTCGACTTCGTGACCGGCTGACCGCTCGTCCTCAGGCGAGCCGGTAGTGCTCGCCCTCGACGGCCACCAGACCGTCGCGCACCAGGGTGGCGGCCACCTTGGCGGCCCGCTCGGGGTCGTCCGGCCACCCCATCACCTCCGCCAGGGCGCCCCCCGAGACGCGACCGTGGCGCAGCACCTCCACCAGCCGGCCGCGGCCCTGGCGGTCGCTGCCCTCGAAGCGCGACTGGCCGCCCGCCACCCCGGCCGAGCCGTCGGCGGGGTCGGGGGGCGGGCAGCCGGCGCTGGCCCAGGCACATCCGGACCGGACGGGGCAGGCCGTGCAGTCGGGGCGACGGCGGAGGCACACGGTGGCCCCGAGGTCGAGCATCGCCTGGTTCCACGCCCAGGCCGACCCGGCCGGCACGGCGCCATCGGCCAGGGCCTGCGCCTCAGCCGGGCGCAGGCGGCGGCCGGCCCGTCGGGCCAGCACGCGGGCCGCGTTGGTGTCGACGACGCCGTGGTCGAGCTCGAAGGCGAAGGCGAGGACCGCGCGAGCGGTGTAGGGCCCGATGCCCGGCAACCGCAGCAGCGCCTCGAGCTCGGTCGGCAGCGCCCCATCGTGGTGCTCCACGAGCGCCTGGGCGCAGCGGTGCAGGGCCAGGGCCCGACGGTTGTAGCCGAGGCCGCTCCACCAGCGCAGCACCTCGGCGGCGGGCTCAGCGGCCAGGGCGGCGGGGGTCGGGAAGCGATCGAGGAACGGGCGCCAGCGCTCGACCACCCGGGCCACCTGGGTCTGCTGGGCCATCACCTCGCACACCAGCACCTCCCACGGGTCGCGGGTGTCCCGCCACGGGAGGTCGCGGCGCTGCGCCTCCCACCAGACCAGCAGCGCTGGTTCGCTCAGCGCAGCTGCGCCCACTGCACCCGGCAGCGGTACGGCAGGGGGAAGGGCTCCGGGAGGCGGCCCACCAGCGCGGTGACCTCTGCGGCCAGGCGCTCCCGCTCGGTCGGCGGCATCACGGCGATGTAGCTGATCGAGCGCACCCGGTCGGCCAGCACCTCACGCGTCATCGGCTGCTCCCAGGCCAGCGTCTCCTCCTGGAGCGGGGTGAAGCGCCCGGCGGCGGCCACGATCGCCGCCCAGTCGACGTGCTGGTAGCGCGAGACCGTGCGCTCGTGCCACCGGATGATGCGGCTCATCTCCGCCACCCAGGCGGCCGTCTCGTCGCGCTCGTTCCAGAGGATCGCCAGCCCGCCGCCGGGGCGGAGCACACGGGCGATCTCGGCCAGGGCCGCCGGGGCCTCGAACCAGTGGAAGGCCTGGGCGACGGTGACGACGTCGACCGACGCATCGGGCAGCGGGATGGCCTCAGCGGCGCCGTCGACCACCTCGAGGGCGCCGCCGGACGGCACGGCCGCCGCCAGCTGCGCCCGCATGGCCTCCACCGGCTCGACCGCGACCACCTCCGCCCCCAGCTCGAGGAGGCGACGGGTCCACTTCCCCGTCCCGGCCGCCAGGTCGCACACGCGACGACCGGGGCCGAGCGCGAGCTGCTGGCGGAGCACCTCCACCGCAGCGTCGGGATAGCCGGGGCGAGCGGCTTCGTAGGCGGCGGCGCCGGCCTCGAACCCTCGGGCCGCCACGTCATCGATCGGCACGGGCTGCCTCCGCTTCCGTCGGGCTCGGGAGGTTGTCGTCGAGCTGGGCGAGCACCGCGTCGGCCCACAGCTCGTAACCGTCGTCGCTGGGGTGGTACCGGTCGGCGGCGAAGTAGCGCCCGGTGTCGGAGCGCATCGTCGGCCCCGTCTCGCCCGCGATGTCGACGTAGGTGGCACCCGACTCCCGGGCGACGGAGCGGACGACGTCGTCGAGCTGGCGACCCCGCAGGCCGGCGATCGCCCGCAGGGGCTGCGCCAGCCGCGGCGGGGCCCCCATGTCGGGCACGCCGAGCAGGACGAGCGTCGCGCCCTCGGGGAGGGCGGCCACCAGCTCCCGGTAGCGATCGCGGAAGGCCCCTCGGGACGTGAGGTGCACGGTGTCGTTGGCGCCCACGCTCACCAGCACCACGTCGGGCCGGAGGCCCGCCAGCGCCGGCACCTGCTCGTCGATCACGTCGGCCACCCGAGCGCCCGACACCGCCAGCGAGGTGAGCTCGACCGGGCGACCGAGGGCCCGGGCGACGCGCTGCGGGATGGCCAGCTCGGCGGAGCTGGCGCCGACGCCGGCCGCGGTGGAGTCGCCCAGCCAGACCATGCGCAGCGCCGGACCGCGGCCTCCGATCCGACCGTCGTGGTCGAGCGGCGTGTCGTCGGGCAGGGCGGGCCCCCACCGGGCCAGCTGCACCTCGATGCCGAGCACCACCACTGCGACGATCGGGACCGCGGCCACGCCGAGGAGGGCGCGCCGGGTCCGAGGCCGCAACGCGTCACTCGCCGTCGGGGAAGACGGTGTCGTCGGCGTAGGGGAACTGGCGCTGCGGGGCGCTGTCGCGCTTCCACACCATGAGCTTGCGGCGGAAGAAGCAGACCTCCTCGCCGCGCTGGTTGATGCCCTTGGTCTCGACGGTGACGATGCCGCGGTCGCCCTTGGAGGTCTCCTTCACGTCGATCACCTTGGTGACGGCGTAGATGGTGTCGCCGTGGAAGGTGGGCTTGGCGTGCAGGAGCGACTCGACCTCCAGGTTGGCGATGGCCGCGCCGCTGACGTCGGGCACGCTCATCCCGAGCACGAGCGAGTACACGAGGTTGCCCACCACGACGTTCTTCTTCTGCACCGTCTCGTTCTCGGCGAACCACTCGTTGGTGTGCAGCGGGTGGTGGTTCATCGTGATCATGCAGAACAGGTGGTCGTCGTACTCGGTGATCGTCTTGCCGGGCCAGTGCTTGTACACGTCGCC
>JBPPMN010000360.1:0-2036 GCA_051306055.1 Acidimicrobiales bacterium | reverse complement strand
GCTGGGTGGCGGGGGGCATCGGGGGCGGCTCCGGAAAGCGAGTAGCCAGAAGCGAGCAATTGCTCGGAGTGGGGTCAAGCAGACCGTACACGTCGAGACCGACCTGCCCGCCGCCACCTGGCCGCCGACCGGAGCGGGGAGGCCGTCGGCGCGATCAGGTGAAGACGGGCTCGAGGTGCTCGGTGACCCCGGCGTTGCGGTCGAACACCAGGAAGCGGTCGAAGCCGCGCAGGAACCAGCGGTCGTGGCTCACCACCACGACCGTGCCGATGTAGCTGGCCAGCGCCTCCTCGAGCGCCTCCGCCGAGGCGAGGTCGAGGTTGTCGGTGGGCTCGTCGAGCAGCAGGAGGGTGGAGCCGGCCAGCTCGAGGAGGAGCACCTGCAGCCGGGCCTGCTGGCCGCCCGAGAGCGTGTCGAACGGCTGGCGGGCGCACCCATGGATGGCATAGCGACGCAGAGCGGCCATGGCCTTGCCCCGCTCGATCCCGCGCTGCAGGAGCACGTCGAGCACCTCGACGCCGCGCAGCTCGGGTCGGTCGTGGGTCTGGGAGAAGTAGCCGGGCTCCACCCTCGCTCCGAGGCGCCAGCTGCCGTCGTGGGACACGGGCTCGCCGGCCAGCAGCCGCAGGAAGTGGCTCTTGCCGGTTCCGTTGGGGCCGAGCACCGCGATGCGCTCGCCGTAGGACACCTCGGCATCGAAGGGGTCGGTGAGGCCGTGGAGCTCGAGCTGCTCGCACACGATCACCCGGTTGCCGGTGCGATCGCCGCCGAGGCGCATCGTCACCTGGTGGTCGCGCACCTTCTCCGGTGGGGGTGCCGCCTCGAAGCGCTCGATCTTGGTCTTGGCCGCCCGCACCCGGGAGGCGAACACGTCGCTGCCCATCGAGGCCCGCCGCCGGTACTCCACGAGCGAGCGCTCCAGGCGCTTGCGCTCCTCCTGCCAGCGACGGTGCTCCTCGTCGATCCGGGCCAGGCGAGCCTCCCGGGCGTCGTGCCAGGTGGAGAACGAGCCGCCGTGCACCCAGGCGGTGCCGCCCTCGAGCGTGACCACCCGGTCGGACACGCCGGCCAGCAGCTGCCGGTCGTGGCTGATGAGCAGGATCGTCTTCGCGGAAGCCTGCAGGGCGGCCTCGAGCCACTCCTTGCCGGGGACGTCGAGGTAGTTGTCGGGCTCGTCGAGCAGCAGCACGTCGGCGTCGGACCGCAGCAGCACCTCGAGGGCCAGCCGCTTCTGCTCGCCGCCCGACAGCGTGGCCAGCGGCCGGTCGGCGGCCGAGGAGAGCGGCTGGCGCACGGCGATGGTGCAGCAGGTGTCCCACAGCACCTCGGCGTCCCACCCGCCGGCGTCACCCCAGGCGGCGTGGGCCCGGGCCAGGGCCATCCCGGTGCGGTCGCCCGGGTCGTCCTCGGCCGCCCGCTCTGCGGCCGCGAGCGTGGCGGCAGCGCGCTGCAGCCCGGAGGGAGACAGGTCGATGAGCAGGTCGCGCACCGTCCGCCCCTCCTCCCGCCAGCCCACCAGCTGGCGCATCACCCGCAGGGACCCGTCGACGTGCACGCTGCCGGCGTCGACCGGGTGGTCGCCGGCGATGACCCGGAAGAGGGTGGTCTTGCCGGCGCCGTTGGCACCCACCAGCGCCACGTGGTGGCCGTCGCCCACGGTGAAGGACACGTCGACCAGCAGCTCCGCCCCGTCGGGCGTGCGGCACGACACCCCGTTCACGTCGATGGCTCCCACGGCGGCGGACGCTACCCATGGCCTTCCCCGGGGGCCTCGGGAGTTCCGGCCCGCCAGCCCACACCCCCCGGCAGCCTGTGTGCGATCTCTGCGGTTGCGGCGGCTGCGGAACACGGGCTGAGCAGGGGTCGGGGCCCGCCGGCAGGCCCGGCCGGTAGGTTCGCCGACATGCGAGCGGTGGTGCAGCGGGTGACACGAGCGTCGGTCACGGTGGGCGACGAGCTCGTGGGTGAGATCGGCGCTGGGCTGTGCGTGCTAGTGGGGGTCACCCACGACGACGACGCCACCACCGCCACCAAGC
>JBPPMN010000348.1:0-2305 GCA_051306055.1 Acidimicrobiales bacterium | reverse complement strand
TTCCGGCTGGAGGACATCGTCGTCGCGGCCGCCGACGGCCCCGACCCCCTGAACCGCGCCGACCACCACCTCGCACTCCTCTGACCAGTCGGCGCTCGGTCCGCTGACTTACCGGCGCCGCGGGGTGGGGCCTACGCTCGGCGGGCTGTGATCCGCCTCGACGCTGCCACCGTGCTCCTGCAGTGGGCCGTCGGGGGGCTGTTCTTCCTGTGGATCACCACCCGGCGTCGCGAGGTGAGCCTCGGCTACGGCTGGCTGCTGCGGGGCACCTACCTGCTCATGGCGGTCGGCGCGCTGTTCACCGGCCTCCGCTACGGCGAGGCCGTGCCGGTGCGCGACGTGGCCAGCGCCGGCGTGGTGCTGGCGTCCGGCGTTGCGCTGGCCGTGTCGGTGCAGCGCCGCGCTGCCGGGGTGAGCGGCGACCGTGAGCGCACCGAGGAGCGCAGCGCCCGGGTGGCGGCCATGACGGGCATCGAGCGGCACCGGGGCGAGCTCGACGACGAGGCGGCCGAGTTCCCGCCGGCCCTCGACCTCATCGCCCCCGCCATCGGGTTGGTCGGGCTGGTGGCGGCCGGCATCGCCGCAGGTGATCCGGCCCTCCTGGCGGTGGCCCGCACCGTGGTGGGCGCCGCCTTTCTCGGGGCGGTGACCGACGCCATGCTGCTGGGGCACTGGTACCTCGTGCAGCCGGGCATGCCCCGAGGGCCGCTGCTGGAGCTCATCCGCTGGCTGGCCGGGCTGTGGCCCTTCGAGGTGCTGGTGCTGCTGTGGCCCGTGGGCATGATCAGCGTGATCAACGGCACCATCGACGACGGCTACAACGGGATCCTGGGCTGGATGTGGATCGCCTGCGCCATCACCACCATCGTGCTGGTCGGTGTCACCCGGGCCGCTCTCAAGGAGCGCCAGTACTCCGCGGTGATGGCGGCGACCGGGCTGCTGTACCTCGCCATCCTCACCGCCTTCGGGATGGACCTCGTGGCCCGGGCCGTCTTGGCCTGACCGCTGTCTGCGCCGTCGCCGCGCAGGCTCAGCGGAGGACTCGGCCCTCCGATGACGGCTGGCGCACCTCGATCTGGCCGACACCCACCTGCAGGTCGAGCACGATCGTGCCCGTCTCCGGATCGGCCCCTTCGTTGGCGTTGGCATCGACGCCGACGCCGGAGTTCTTGCTGCCGAACAGGTCGGTCTCGCCGGCGCCCACGTCCGCCGCCACCTCCGCGCCGACGCCGGGGGGCAGCTCCACCACGAGGTGACCGACGCCGATGCTGGCCGTCACCTCGAGCCGCTCGCCCGCTGCCAGCTCGATCCCCCGGAGGTCGAGGGTGCCCTCGCCGAGGCTCATCTCGTAGACGTCCTGGACGTCCTCGCTGGAGGTGGGCACCCAGTCCCGCTCGCCGATCGGTCCTCGCAGGGGGATGTCGATGGCGGAGACGACGATCAGCGCGCCGGCCAGCACAACGGCGGGCACGAACAGCATCCAGGCCCCGCCCATGAAGGCGCCGACCACGAAGCCGATGCCCACGATGCACAGCGCCACCGCCAGGCCGGTCTGCAACGAGACGCCCAGCAGCGCAGCCGCCCCTCCCCACACCAGCAGCGCTCCGAGCACCGAGGGCGTGACGATGCGACGCCGACGCCGCGCCGCGAGCTCCGCTGGATCCATGGCACCTGTCGCCGCGGTGGCGTAGGCGCCGGCCCACGGCTCGGCACGGTATCGATCGGGGACCTGCGACAGGTCGACGCCGCTGGCATCGGTGCCGGTGGTCGACTCCTGAGCTGCGGTCGGGTCGGCGGTGGCCACCTCCGAGGTCGTCTCGGCATCGAGGCCGACGGAGCCGAACGGCGGGGGGCCCTCGGCGAACCCGACCCCAGCGTCGGAGCTCGTCGCCCCGTCGCCGCTCGCAGGGTCGGACGGCGCGGAGGCGGCCGTGGCCGCCCACTCGTCGGCGTCTCGGCGGCGCTCGTTGCCGCGCAGCACCAGCCAGGCGCCCAGCGCCATCAGGCCGACGGGGAAGAACCAGCGGCGGGCCGGCGACCACCAGTCACCCCAGAGGAAGGCGGCGGACATGGCCAGGAGCACGATGCCGAAGATCTGGGCACCCTTGTCCTTGCCGGCGCCGGAGGCCTCCGGTGTCCCGGTGCGCCATGGGCCCTTCGCCTCGGGGACGAAGATCCACGCCAGCACGTAGACGGCCAGGCCGGGACCGGAGAACGCCAGCACCACTGCCGCGATGCGCACGATGACGGGATCGACGTCGAAGTACTCCGCCACCCCCGCGCACACGCCGCCGATGTGGCCGTC
>JBPPMN010000298.1:0-12136 GCA_051306055.1 Acidimicrobiales bacterium | reverse complement strand
CGGTGCGCCAGGGGTGGTCGGTGTGGGTGCCGGTGTGGCACCCACAGCGGCCACGACGGTGAAGCCCCAGGTGATGGTGGCGTTGTCCAGGGTGGCCGTCACCTGGTCAGCGCCGAGCACAGCACCGGCCTCGTAGGTGGAGGCGGCCGACCCGGCGGCCAGGCTCGCGACCTCGGGGGTCATCGTGCCGAGCACGGCGCCGAAGGTCACGTCGGGAGTGCCGGGGACGCCCACCGGGGACTCGTTGCCGTCGCTGTCGAGGAAGGTGGTGATGCCGAAGGTGGCGGTCTCCCCCTCGGTGACCGAGGCCGGCGGGGTCGGGGCGAAGCTCAGCACCAGCCACGGGTCGGCGTCGACGTCGCCCGTGACGGTGTCGCAGCCGGTCGCGCCGGGGCCGTCGTTGCAGCCCCACCAGTTGTGCTCGGCGAGGAGCGACGTGGTGGCCTGGGCGTTGGCACCGACGGCGTTGCCGACGATGCGGTTGCCGCTGGCGGTCGCCCCGGTGGGAACGTGGCCCGCCGTCTGCGGGCGCAGCTCGATGCCGGTGAGCTGGTCGGTGATGGTGTTGCTGGTGATGTCGACGTTGCTCACGAAGCCCGTGAGGCGGACCGCTTGGGAGGCGCCGGTACCGGTGAAGGTGTTGCCGGTGATGGCGACGTCGTCGATCTGGCCGTTGGCGCCGTCGGCGAGGGTCGAGCGGTTGAACAGGCCGACGCCGATGGCCATGCCGCTGAACTCGTTGCCGCTGATCTCGAGGTTCGAGAACTGGCCGACGGTCTCGGTGAGGCCGAAGAACGACCCGTTGTACGACACGCCGGCCCCGTCGAAGAAGTTGCCCGACACCAGCTGGGGGGCGGCAGAGGCGCTGCCCGAGTAGCGCATGGAGTACATCGCCGCGCCGAGCTGTCCGTCCACGTTGTCGAAGTGGTTGCCCGTGACGGTCGCCTCGCCGGTGCAGAGCTCCATGAGGAGCTGGTTGCCGTTGATCTCGCTCAGGGTGCTGTTCGACAGCACCACGTCGGCGGCGTTGTCGTAGCAGTAGATCCCGGTGTCGGGCCGGACGGCGCCGCCACCGATGATCTCGAGGTCGGTGAGGGTGTGCGTCCCGGTGGACGGGTTCACCTCGTCGCCGCGCAGGTAGATGGAGTAGTGCCGGGATCCGCCACCGTTGGCTCCGGCGTCCTGGATCGTCATGTTCGACAGCGTCATCGAGCCGCCGGTGTTCACGTAGACCTGGCCGCCGTTGCCGGCGAGGTCGTCGACACCGCCGCCGTCGATGATCGTCGTGCCCACACCCGAGCCGACCACGGAGATGGCCTTGTTGATGACGATGCGCTCGTTGAACGTGCCGGCGCCGACCGTGACGGTGTCGCCGTCCTCGGCGCAGCCGATGGCCTGGCTGATGGTCGGGTACGGGTTGGCGTCGTTGCAACCGGCGTTGTCAGCCGCTCCCTGTTGCACACCGAGGGTGGCGGCGCTGGCGGGCGACACCCCCACGATGAGGGTCAGCGGCGCGGCCAAGAGCGCGCCAGCGAGCAGTGTTCGGACAGTTCTCATGCGGTCAGTTCCCGTCGTCGTGGGTGCTGGCCCACCGCCCTGCCCAACTGTTTCCCCAGTGGTTTCGCGCCACCCTAGCGCCGCTGCGTTCCGTGACCGGCATCTCACCCAACGTGGGCCACCAGGCGGGAGTACCGTCGACGGGCCATGGCCACCGTCTCCTACGCCCAGCGCCTCACCGACCTGGCGGCGTCGGCGCCGGAGCGGGTGGCCATCACCTGCGGCGACGCCTCGATCACCCGAGCGGCGCTCGAGTCGGCCGCCAACCGTCTGGCCCGCGACCTGCAGGCCAGGGGCGTCGGCCACGGCCACATGGTCACGATCGCCCTGCCCAACTCAGTGGGGTGGTTCGTGGCCGCCGCCGCGGCGTGGAAGCTGGGCGCCATCCCGCAGCCCGTGTCGTCTCGGCTCCCGCTGGCCGAGCTGCGGGCCATCGTGGAGCTGGCCGAGTCGCCCGTCGTGCTCGGTGTCGAGCCCGGCACGCTGCCCGGGCGCACCTGCCTGCCGGTGGGCTACGAGTCCGACCCCGGCCTCGACGGCGGCCCGCTGCCCGACGCCACCTCGCCGGCCTGGAAGGCGCCCACCTCGGGCGGCTCCACCGGCCGCCCCAAGCTCATCGTGTCGGGCGATCCCGCCGAGCTCGACGACGAGGCCCGCCCGACGCTCGGCATCGAACCCGACGGCTGCCTGCTCATGCCCGGGCCGATGTACCACAACGGTCCGGTGGTGTGGGCCTGCACCGCGCTGCTGGCCGGCGCCCACCTGGTGGTCCTGCCCCGCTTCGACGCCGAGGCCACCCTGGCCGCCATCGAAGCCCACCGGGTCGACGTGGTCTACCTGGTGCCCACCATGATGAAGCGGATCTGGCGCCTGCCGCTCGAGGTGCGGGAGGGCTACGACGTGTCGTCGCTGCGCTTCGTGTGGCACCTCGCCGAGCCCTGTCCCCCGTGGCTGAAGGACGCCTGGATCGACTGGCTGGGCCCGGAGCGGATCTGGGAGCTCTACGGCGGCACCGAGGCCCAGGCCGCCACCATCATCACCGGCGCCGAGTGGCTGGAGCACCGCGGCTCGGTGGGCAAGCCGGCCGAGGGCAGCGTGATGATCTGCGCCGAGGACGGCACCGAGCTGCCGGCCGGCGAGCAGGGCGAGGTGTGGCTGCGCTCGGTCGCCCGGACCACGCCCAGCTACCGCTACATCGGTGCCGAGGCCCGGGCCCGGGAGGGCGGCTGGGAGTCGCTGGGCGACGTCGGATGGCTCGACACCGACGGCTTCCTCTACCTCGGCGACCGCCTGAGCGACATGATCCTCTCGGGTGGCTCGAACATCTACCCGGCTGAGGTGGAGCACGCCATCCAGGAGCACCCCGGCGTGGTGTCGTGCGCGGTGATCGGTCTGCCGGACGAGGACCTCGGCAACCGGGTGCACGCCATCGTGGAGGCCGACCCGTCCACCTTCGATGCGGCCCACCTGCTGGGGTTCCTGGGCGAGCGTCTGGTGCGCTACAAGGTGCCCCGCACGGTCGAGGTGGTCACCGAACCCCTGCGCGACGATGCCGGCAAGGTCCGCCGCTCCGCCCTCCGCGACGCCCGCCTCTAGCTGGCTGACGAGCGGGGGCGCTGGCGCTCGTAGCGGCCGAAGACCGCCACCAGCGCGGCGAGGATCACGCCGGGGACCACGATCCACAGCGGGCGCTCCAGCCACCAGCGGGCGCTGGGGTCGGTCTCCTGGCCGAACCCGAGGGGCCAGAGCAGCAAGATGGCGATCAGGTAGGCCGTCATGTGCCACAGGAACAGCGTCATGATCCAGGCGTTGCCGGCGATGGTGGCCTTCCAGGGCCCCGGCGCCTGGAGCCAGGCGGTGAGCCGGGGCCGCAGGAGCAGCACCAGGGCGATGAGCCACAGCCCCACCAGCAGGAAGCAGATGGTGGGCGGGTAGGTGTTGGCCACGCTCTCGATGTCGGTGCCCAGCATGCTGCGGGGGTAGTGGCCGATGCCGGGGAACCACTCGAAGCGCTCGTCGCCGGCCAGGCGGAACAGCCACGGGTTCGTGGCCAGCGCCAGGCCGCCCAGGCTGACGATGGCGGTGGCCCACAGCGCTCGCCGCGGCCAGCGGTCGACGCTGCCGTCGCCCCAGAAGTGGCCCAGCTGGTGGGGGAGCAGCAGCACGAACACCACGTTGAGGTAGCGGATGCCGTCCTGGTGGCCGATGAAGCCCACGGCGTCGACCACGAACGTGCCCACGATCATCACGCCCGGCACCCACCAGCGGAAGCGGCGGTGCAACCAGATGGTGAGCGGGCTGATGCACACCACCACCAGGTAGACGCCGAGGAACCACAGCGGCCCGAACGGGATGGTCTGGCCCGGGGGACGCACGCCGCGGAGCAGGTCCACGCCGGCGATCGACGGCCCGGCCGACGCGCCGGTGTCGGCGAGGTGGAGCACCACCTGCACCACGGCCCACACCACCAGGAGGGCGGCGGCTGGCACCAGGAGCCGCCGCACCCGGCTGCGCACGAAGTCGGCCGTGGAGTCGCCTCGCCGCTGCGACGACTCGAAGCCGACCAGGTTGGCGTAGCCCCCCACGAAGAAGAACACCGGCATCACCTGGAACACCCAGGTGGCCATCCAGAGGCCTGGCGCCTTGCCGATGGCGCTCGACGACCGGATGACCCCGCCGTCCCAGGCGATGATGGCGATCAGCCAGTGGCCGAGCACCACCACCACGATGCTGGCGGCGCGCAGGAAGTCGACGTAGCGGTCGCGTGAGGCAGGGGTCGCGTCAGCGAGCTCGTCGATCCCCCCAGCGGCCATCGCCGCTCAGGGTAGGGCAGCGACCCTCAGGCGCCCTGGATCCCGCGCAGGCCCCGCCAGGCCAGGTCCGCCACCAGGCGGGCCAGGTCTTCGGCCGGCTGCTCGGCCCCTTCGGACATCCACAGGCGGCTGGTGCCCTCGGCCAGCCCCACCAGGCCGTGGGCCAGCTGGCGGCGTTGGGCGGCGTCGAGCCCCTCCACGTCGATGAGGGTGGCGATGGCCTCGGCGATGGCGCCCTCCACCTGCGCCACCTGCGTGGCGAACTCCTCGTCGCGACGGGTGCCGCCGCCGAAGAGCACCCGGAAGGCGGCTTCGTTGGCGGCGACGAAGCGGAAGTAGGCGATGAAGCCCAGCTCCACCTGTTCGTGGGGCGAGGCGGCGGCCGCGGTGGCCTTGGTGATGGCGTCGAGGAGCTCGGCCCCCACGTCGGTGAGCACTTCGCGGTAGAGATCCCGCTTCGACCGGAAGTGCTGGTAGAGCACGGGTTTGGTCACGCCGGCCGCTTCCGCCACGTCGTTCATGGAAGTGGGGTGGAAGCCCCGCTCGCCGAACACCTCCAGGGCCACCTCGAGCAGCTGCTTGCGGCGGCGGGCAGCCGGCAGGCGGGCGGCGTGGGGACGAAGGCTCACGATCGTGAGCGTACGCCCGCGACGAGCAGGAGAGCGCCCCGTCGATGGGGAACTGATGCATCGTGCGACCCCCGAAGCAGACGCCCGCAGCCACCGCCCGCCGCCCACCGGAGCCGTTCCGGCCCCTTCCGGCGCGCAAGCTGGGCGTGAGCCTCCTGTCGGCGCAGGCCCGCCGCCGTCGCTACTCGAGCTCCCTCCCGCCCCGTGCGGGCGAGAGCGGCGGCTGGTAGCCCGCACCCCGCTTCGTCGAGGGGCCCGGCCGCTGGGGGCCGGACCCCTCGAGTCCTCAGTGCGTGTGGGTGATGATCGAGCGGGCGACCTCGCCCTGCTCCATCGCCGTGAAGGCCTCGTTCACGTCGTCGACGCCGATCTCGCGCGACACGAGCTCCTCGAGCTTGAGCTTGCCCTCCTTGTAGAGGGCGATCAGCTTCGGCACGTCCTCGCGCACGTTGCTCGAGCCGTACCAGCAGCCCTTCACGGTCTTGGCCAGGTACAGGAAGGTGAAGGCGGCGTTGAGGTTGAGCATCACGTCGAGGCGGGGGACGCCCACGAGGATGGCCTCGCCGCCGTTGCGGGTCATGTTGATGGTCTGCTCGATGGTGGGGCCGAGGCCGATCACCTCGAAGGCCACATCGGCGCCGCGTCCGCCGCTCAGCTCGGTGACCTTGGTGACGGCGTCGACCTCGTCGGCCTTCACCAGGTCGGTGGCGCCGAACTGCTCGGCCATCTCGAGCTTGGAGGAGAACATGTCGACGGCGATGATGCGCTCGGCTCCGGCGATCTTGGCGCCCTGGATCACGTTGAGGCCCACGCCGCCGCAGCCCACCACGGCCACGGTGTCGCCGGGACGGATGGTGGCGGTGTTGAGCGCCGCGCCGACGCCGGTGAGCACGCCGCAGCCGATGAGGGCGGCGTAGCGCAGGTCGACGTCGTCGTCGATCTTCACCAGCGAGATCTCGGGGACGATGGCGTAGTTGCCGAACGTGCCGCACATGGCCATCTGGCGCAGGGGCTCGCCGCCGAGGGTGAGGCGGGTGGTGCCGTCGAGGAGTCCGCCGGCGGCCTGCATGGCGCCCTTCTCGCAGAGGTAGCTCTGGCCGCGCTCGCAGTAGAAGCAGGTGCCGCAGGCGGGCACGAACGACAGCACCACGTGGTCGCCGGGCTGGACGCCGGTGACGCCCTCGCCCACCTCTTCCACGATGCCGGCGCCCTCGTGGCCCAGCACGATGGGGGTGGGGAGCGGGATGGTGCCGTTCTGGACCGAGAGGTCGGAGTGGCACACGCCCGACGCCACGATCTTCACCTTGGCCTCGCCGGGGCCCGGGGGTGCCATCTCGATGTCGTCGTGGACGTGGAGCTCTTCGGCGACGCCCTTGAGCACGGCTGCGGTGACCATTGCTTCCCCCTGTGTGGATAACGGTTGTGATCCGAGCGTGCCACCCACCTCCTGGGCAGGCAACATGAGAACGGTTCCTGGGTCAGCCGCCGGTCACCGGATCTCGTCGAGGAGGGCCCGGACGGTGTCGGCCGGGAGCTCGCCGGACGTGCGGGCCACCACGTTGCCGTCAGCGTCGAGGAACACGAGGAACGGGTACCCGCTCACGCCGAGCGCCTGGGCCGCGTCGAGCTCCTCGCTGTCGAGGAGCACGTCGCCGGGCCAGGCCTCCTCTTCGAGCCACGCCGCCGGCGGGAAGTTGGGGCGGCCCCGGTCGCTGTCGGTGAGCAGCCCCACGAGGCGGACGCCGTCGAAGGCACCCTCGGCCTCGAGGTCGACGAGTGCGGGGACCTCCCGCTGGCACACGGGGCACCAGTGGGCCAGCACGGCCACCACCGTCGGCCCGTCACCGGGCACCACCTCCACCTGCTCCTGGTCGGCGTTGATGCCGAGGAGGGCGGGCAGCGGCTGCCCCACCGCCGGGTCGGCGGGCTCACCGGTGTGGGCTGGCAGCGGGTCACCGCTGACGGAGATGGGGGCGACGTGGGCGCGGTCGTCGCTGCTGGACGACTCGCCGGCCAGCGCCACCGCGATGCCGATGAGCACCAGCACCACCACCCCGATGCCCGCGATCACCAGCACGCGTCGCTGCTGGTCGCCGGGCTCGTGCCGGGTGGCGCCGTAGCTTCGGGTTCGCTTCGGTCGGTTGCTCATCGGTGCTCCCTCAGGGGCGAGTCGGATGGTTCGTCGAGATCGTCGAGATCGTCGGGGTGGTGGGGGCTGTCGAGGGCCAGGGCCACGATCACCAGCACGAAGGCCACCAGCGCCATCCGGGGGATCGTCCAGATGCCGAGGCCCTCCACCCAGCGCAGCGTGCACGGGTTGGACGGATCGCAGCTGCTGGCGCCCTCGATCGACGGGAACGTCTCGATGGCGTTGTGCCAGAGGCTCACGGCGGTGCCCGCCCCGGCCAGCACGAAGGCGTACGGGCGGATGGCCCGGTCGCCCCGGACGGCGGCCACGGTGAGCACGAGGGCCAGCGGGTACATGGCGATGCGCTGGTACCAGCACAGGTCGCAGGGCGGGAAGTGGGCTCCCTCGGAGAACCACAGGCTCCCTCCAGTGGCCACCGTCGCCACCGCGGCGCCCAGCGCGTTCCCGGTGCCCGCCAGGGCCGACCGCCCGCGGCGCAGCGCATCGGGAGCCAGTGCCGCCGTGGCCAGGACGCCGACGATGAGCAGGACCCCAGCCGTGGCAAGGGTCCCGAAGACGTCGGCGATCTGGTTGGCGTCGATGACTGGTGGTCGCTCTCGGAGGGGGTCGGGTTCCCGCTGGTCAGAGGCCGCGGGCTCGGTCGTCGCGCTCGGCCGCCTTCACGCCGTACCCGAACACGATGGCCGGGGCCAGCACGATCGAGCCCACCACGATCGAGGCCACCACGACGGTGCCCGTGGCGCCCCCGAAGCCGGTCACGAAGCCCAGCAGGAAGGCCAGGATGGCCACGAGGAAGAGGCCGTAGCCGAGGCGCTTGCCCACGGCGACGAGCTGAGCGATCCGGGCGCGGCGCTCGAGCACCGGATCGGGGGTCGCAGCCTCGTTCATGGGGTCCAGCCTGCCTCATCCAGCAGCGCTTCGAGGTCGTGGCGGAGACGGTCGAGCCCGAAGTGCCGGCGGACCAGCGCCTCGTTGTGGTCGTGGAGGGCCTCGTCGGGTCGGCGCAGGAGCTCGGCCAGCGGCTCGGGATCGGCGGGGTCGAACCAGCGGAAGCCGAGGGCCCGCAGCTCGTCGGCCACGGGATACGGACCGACCGCCACCGGCCGCCGGTGGATGGCCGCCTCGAGCGGCGGGTTGCCGAACCCCTCCCAGGTGGACGGGAAGGCCACCACGTCGCAGGCCGCGTAGGCGTCGGCCATCGAGCCCGGCGAGGGACGGTGCAGCACCTCGCCGGGGGCCGCCCGCAGCACGTCGTCGAGCTGCTGCTCGTAGCCGTCCTCCGCCGGACCGAGCAGCCAGTAGGTGGCGTCGAGGGCACCGGCCAGGGCCACCGCCGCAGGCACGTCCTTGCGCTCGATCGCCCGCACCGGGTGGAGCACCAGGCGGTCGCGGGGTCGCAGGTCGAGGGCCACCCGCGTGGCCACCCGGTCGCCGTGCGGCTCGTCCACGTCGAAGCCGTTGTAGATGGTGGTGGCGGCGATGCCGCGCTCCTCCAGCTCGCCCTCCGTGCGGCGGTTGATGGTGACGTGGCGCCACGCGGGGTCGTCGGGCGGGAGCTCGGTCACGTGCGCCCATGCCGCCCGCTGCCAGGGCGGGTCGTGGTGGTGCAGCACCGCCGGCCGACCCCGCAGCCGATCGGCCACCACCCTCGACGCCGGTAGGTTCAGCGGGATCGTGCAGAGGTTCTCCACCACCACCAGGTCGGCGCCGGCCAGCGCGACATCGAGCTCGTCGGGCTCGGGCGCGGTCTCGGCGCCCATGGCCAGACCCGGGAGCAGGTGGTCGACCGGACCGTCGCCGGCCACCGTGCGCGCCGTCCACCCGAGCTCGGTCAGCACGCGGGCCCAGCTGGCCGCCACCACGGAAACGCCGTCGTGACGACCGAGCCGGAACGACACGAACGCGACGGTGGGCACGAGCCGACGCTACCCACCGCCGCCGCGCTGGTCGCCTCGGTGCGGGCCATCCTCGCCGCCGCCTGGCGGGTCGACGGCGCGGCCGGCTTCTGCGTGCCCAACCCCACCACCTATCCCTGGCAGTGGCTGTGGGACAGCTGCTTCCACGCAGTGGTGTGGGCGCACCTGGGCGACGAGCGGGCCGTGCTCGAGCTCACCGCCGCCCTCTCCGATCAGGACGCCGACGGCTTCGTGCCCCACCTCCGCTACCCGGGTGACCGACCCGGCCCCCACGCCGGCCTCTGGGGCCGGCCCCGCACCTCGTCGATCACCCAGCCGCCGATGTACGGGCACGCCGTCGCCGAGCTCACCCGACTCGGCCTGCACGTGCCGGAGCCGGTGGTGGCCCAGGCCACCGCGGGGCTGCGCTTCCTGCTCGAGCGCCGACGTCGGTCGCCCGGGGGGTTGGTGGAGCTGTGCCACCCGTGGGAGTCGGGGTGCGACGACAGCCCTCGCTGGGACAGCACGGTGGCCGACGGCTGGTCGCCCGAGCGGTGGTTCGAGCAGAAGGGGGCCCTGGTCGGCAGCATCGAGGTCAGTGCCACCGGCGCGCCGCTGCACAACCCGCGCTTCGCCGTCGGCTCGGCGGGGTTCGCCGCCCTCGTGGCGTGGAACGCGCTCGAGCTGGCGACGGTCACCGGCGACGGCGCCCTGGCGGCGGCCGGGCAGGCGCTGGCCGAGGCTGTCGACGCTCGATGGGACGACACCCTGGCCACCTGGGTCGACGACGGTCCCACCGCAGAGGGCTCCGGTCGGGTCCGGACGCTCGACGCACTGCTGCCGCTGCTCGTCGCGCCCCGCCTCGAGGCCGTGGCGGTCCTGGTCGATCCAGCCGCCTTCGGGGCCACCTTCGGACCCACGGGCGTGCACCGCGACGAGCCCAGCTTCGCTCCTCGCTCCTACTGGCGGGGCTCGAGCTGGCCCCAGCTCACCTACCTGCTGTGGCTGGCCGCCACGAGGTCGGGCTCCGACGACGTGGCCGGCTCGCTGGCCGGTTCGCTGGCCGCTGGCGCCACCACGTCCGGCTTCGCCGAGCACTGGGACGCCGACACCGGTGAGGGGCTCGGTGCCCGACCCCAGTCGTGGACGACGCTGGGCTGGATCGTGCGCAAGCGGTAGGCCTGGCGCTCGGCCTGCGTCCAGCGCCGCCGGCGCCGGCGGACCAGCTCGCGCACGGCATCGCCGACGCCCAGCACCACGATGAGGTCGCCGAAGGACACCACGGTGCGAGCAGGGGCCAGCGGCAGCACGTCGCCCAGGACGGGCAGGCGATCGGTGCTGCGCTCCAGGTGGCGGGGGGCGGCGACGTCGGTGGTGGCCAGCTCCTCCGCCGTCACGATCTCGGCCTGCACCAGCGCGGCCGGTCGCACGGGGACGCCGTTGTTGACCACCAGCGCCGTGAGGTTCACCAGCGCCCCGACACCGAGCACCGCCACCCCGGTGAGGTGGAGGTTGGCGCCGGCGAAGGCCACGAGGGCTGCGAGGGAGGCACCGAAGCCGGCGGTGGCCAGGTCGGCGTCGAGCACGGTGAGGCTCATGGCCTGCAGAGCGGCGCCGAGCCCGAGCAGCCAGATCCGGTGCACGCTCGGGCGGGGGACCCGCGCTCCGGCTGGGGTGCGGACCAGCCCCAGGACCAGCCCGCCGACCACGGCGACGACCAGCAGGAGCACGACGCGACGCTAACCAGGCGGCCGGTCCGACCAGCGGACCCCCCGGGGTGGCCCCTTCACTCCTCCCCGGCGTCGGGGAAGGCCACCGGCGCCGTGGTGGTCGAGGTGGGCGTCCCCAGGAGCGCCGCCGCGGTGTCGGGTCCCACGCACTCGACGACCTGGCGCAGGAGGGCGGAGCGGTCGTCGTCGGGCAACGAGGCGACGGGATCGGCCGCCGCGGCGATGGCTTCCAGCCGGTCTCGACCGACGGTCGCCACCACGGCCTGGGCCACGCAGCCCGCCTGGGTGGCGTCGAGCGGGATGGTCAGGTCGCGCCGGAGGCCGTCGGCCAGCACGGCGGCGACCTCGTCGTCGCCCACGGTGGTGGACGTGGTGCTGGTGGTCGTGGTGGTGGTGGGGGCCGGCGAGTCCTCCCGCATGACCGTGAAGGCCGCCCCCGCCAGCACGGCACCGAGCGCGACGAGGGCGGCGGCCGAGGCCGCCGCCCTCGTCCTCTGCATCAGTTGGCGCCGATCTCTTCCATCGAGATGTCGCAGTCGGCCAGGAAGCTCATGACGTTGCCGAAGGCCTCGGACTCGTCGAGCGAACCGCTCTCGATCTCCTCGCCGAGACGGGCAGCGAGGCACTCGGCCTTCTCGCGGGGGAGCCCGAGGGACTCCTCGTAGGTGTCAGCCAGGATCTCCTCGAAGTCGCCGTCGCCGAAGCCGGAGTCGGTGAGGCCACCCGTGTCGCCGCTGGCGTCCTCGCCGCCGTCGGTGGCGGCGCAGCTCCCGAACTGCTGGTCGGCGATGCCGCCGCAGGTGCTGCCGAACTCCTCGTACTCGGACCCGAAGGGCGAGGTGGTGTAGAGCTCGTCGCAGGCGTCGAAGTCGCCGGCTTCGCAGTCGTCGTACAGCGCGTCGAACTCGGGATCGCTGCCGTAGCCGTCGGTCTCGCCGTCGTCGGTGCTGCCGTCGTCACCGCTGTCGTCGGTGCCGCCGTCGCCACCGGTCAGACCACTGTCGATGTCGCACTCCTCGAAGGCCTGGAAGCCCACCGTGGTGAAGGCCTCGGCGAGCTCGGGCGGCGGCTCGTCGGCGTCGAAGTCGACGTCGCGCAGCGCGTCCTCGCCGATCTCGTCGACGAAGATGCCGGCGATGCAGTCGGCTTGGTCCCGGGTGAGCTCGCCGTCGGACTCCTCGAAGATGCGGGAGGCCAGCTGGGTCTCGACGTTGGAGCTGTCGTCGTCGCCCCCGAGGAGGAGGAAGGCGGCCACCGCCACGGCCACGACGGCCAGGATCCCGCCACCGATCAGCAGCTTGCGCTTCGACCCGTCGTCGCCACCATCGCCGCCGCCCGACACCGGGCTGGGCGGGACGTAGGG
>JBPPMN010000243.1:0-7934 GCA_051306055.1 Acidimicrobiales bacterium | reverse complement strand
GTACCCTCGTGACCCCGGCGGTGAAGGACAGGAGCAGGACCCGAAGCGATGGCAGGAGCATCACGACGTCACCTGCTCGCGCTGGTCGCTGCGCTGCTCGTGGGAGCGCTGGCCTTCCTGGTGCCCTCCGCCCTCGCGTCGGCCGGGCCACTGGAGTGCGATCCGCCCGATGTCCTGTGCGAGCCGACCACCACCACCCCGACCACGGTCGAGGAGACGACCACCTCGCTCGCGACGACCACCACGGCCGCTCCTCCACCGCCGCAGTCGACCTCGACCACCGTGCGGCGGACGACCACCACCGAACGGCAGGTGCTGTCGACGACCACCACGGCCCTGGACGTCACCACCAGCCTCGACGTGCTGGTGCCCGGCGACGGCACCGAGGGCGCGGAGTCGACCACCACGACGGTGCAGACGGTCACGCGGGTGAGCAGCGACGGCACCAGCGACGGCACGCTCATCGCCATCATCGTGGGCGGCCTGGTGGCCCTCGCTCTGTTCGTCTCCGTGCTCACCTGGCGCTACTGGGCGGCCACGCGGCCCCCGGAGGACACGGCGGTAGGGTCGGACCATGGCTGACCCCTTCGACGCCGATGCGATGATCCGCCGGTTCAAGGACCGTGCCGAGGCGGTGCGCAAGCGTCCGCTGCCGCCCGTGGCCGGTGAGGAGCGCTCCCGCTTCATCGAGCAGGCCCAGACCGACTTCCAGGACTTCGCCATCGTGGGCGACGCCACCGCCTCCGTGGAGGACGGCGTGCTGGTGCTGCGGGTCGACCTCCGCCCCTCCAGCGACAGCTGAGGCCCGTGGACCGGGCTCGGCTGGCGGCGGCCATCGCCGCCATCGACGCCGCCAACGCCGACGACCCCCACACCCTCGAGGTGCGGGGGGAGGTGCGGCCCAAGGAGCAGGCCCACGCGGAGCTGATGACGCAGTGGCTCGAGCGCCTCGACCCCGGTGCCACGGAGGCTCAGCACCTGGCCGCCCGGGCGCACCACCTGCGCCGCTGGACCCTCCCCCGCTCGTCGCACCCCGAGGGGCGGGCCGGCTACCTTCGCTGGCGCAAGGCGCTCCGCCGGCAGCACGCCGACGAGGTGGCCGCCATCCTCGAGGCGCGGGGCTACGACGCCTCCACGGTGGAGCGCGTGCAGCAGATCGTGCGCAAGGAGGGCCTCGGCCACGACCCGCAGGTGCAGGTGCACGAGGACGCCCTGTGCCTGGTGTTCCTCGAGACCCAGCTGGCGGCCACGGTGGATCGGCTGGGCGACGACAAGATGATCGAGGTCATCGCCAAGACGGCGGCCAAGATGAGCCCTGCCGCGCTCGAGCTGGTGGCCGAGCTGCCGATGCGCGAGGGCGACGCCGAGCTCCTGCAGCGGGCCCTCGCCGCCGGCTGAGCGCCGGGGGCGGGGCGGGGGCCTAGGAGGCGACGGCGCCCGAGCGGTTGATGGCGTTGTCGTCGGTGCCGAGGTAGCTCTCGATCACCGCCGGGTGCTCGAGCACCTCCTCGGGGGTGCCCTGGGCGATGATGCCGCCCAGCTCCAGCGCCACCATCTCGTCGCAGATGGTGCGCAGGAGCGGCATGTCGTGCTCGATGACGAGCACCGAGCAGCCGATCTGCTCCCGCACCCGCAGCAGCAGCGGGCCGAGCGCCTCGGTCTCCTTCTGTGCCACGCCACCCGATGGCTCGTCGAGCATGAGCACCTTCGGGTCCTGGGCGAGGATGCAGGCCAGGTCGACGATGCGACGGCTGCCGGTGGACAGCTCGCCGGTGAGCTTCTGGCGGAAGGCGCCGAGCCCCATGAGCTCGATCAGCTCGTCGACCTTGTGCATCACGGCCAGCTCGCTCTCGTACGACGCTGGCAGCTGGAAGACGGCCGCAACGAGGTCGCGCGAGGCGACGTGCCGCTCGCGAGCCACGGCGATCGTCTCCGCGACGGTGAGACTGGGGTAGAGCAGGGCGTCCTGGAACGACCGGGCCACGCCGCCCTTGGCCCGCTCGTGGGGCTGCCAGTCGGTGACGTCGTGGCCCCGCACGAAGATGCGGCCGCCCTCGATCGGCAAGAACCCCGAGATGCAGTCCATCAAGGTGGTCTTGCCGGCTCCGTTGTGCCCGATGAGCCCGAGGATCTGCCCCTCGCGGAGCTGCAGGTCGACGTCGTTGACCGCGGTGATGCCACCGAAGCGCTTGATCAGGCCCCGGCACTCGAGCAGCACGGGTGCGTCGGGGGCGATCTCCCGCTTCGCCGGCGCGGCGGCCACCAGGGGCGCCTTGCCCTTGCGCTGCGGCTCGGGCTCAGAGTCGGGCTCGTCCGCTCCGGCGGAGGCGCCGGCGATGAACACCGAGCGCAGGATGTCGGGCCGCTCCAGCAGCTCGGAGGTGGGGCCCGTGAAGCGCACCTCGCCCTTCTCCATGAACACGGCCCGCTCGGCGAGGTTGAGGGCCACGTTGACCGACTGCTCCACGATCACGATCGTGGTGCCCCGGCGGTGGATCTCACGCACCACCTCGAGGAGCTGGGCCACGATGGTGGGGGCCAGGCCGAGCGACAGCTCGTCGATCATCAGCAGCTCGGGCTGGGTCATCAGGGCGCCGCCCAGGGCGAGCATCTGCTGCTCCCCGCCGGAGAGGTTGCCCGCCATCTGTCCCGAGCGCTCCTTGAGGATGGGGAAGAGCGTCTCCACCTCGGCCTTGGCGGCCTCGACGCGGTCGCCGTCCTTGCGGATCAGCCAGGAGGCGAGGCGGAGGTTCTCCGCCACGGTGAGGGTGGGGAACACACCCTTGCCGCCGGGCATGAGCGAGATGCCGCGATGGGTGGTGACATCAGCCGACAGGCTGGTGACGTCCTCGCCGGCGAAGTGCACCGTGCCGGCCTTGGGCTTCACCAGGCCACAGATGCCCTTGAGGAGGGTGGACTTGCCGGCGCCGTTGGTGCCGAGCAGGGCCACGATCTCGCCCCTGGCGACGTCGAAGTCGACGTCGAAGAGGATCTGCACCGGCCCGTAGGCCATGTCGACGCCGCGGCACGACAGCAGGGGCGGCTCCGCATCGCTGGTGGCGGGACGCTCGGCGGCGACCGGAGCGGCGTCGGGGTGGCCGTTGGAGCCGTTGGGGGGGCCGGGCCGAGGTGTGACGGAGGCGCCCTCCTTCCACAGCGGGAGCTCCACGGTGGGATCGACGACGGCGGGAGTGGCCTCGGCCGCGGCGCGCGTGGTGGCCGCCTGACGCGGAGCGGACCTCGAGGTGCCGTTGCTGGACTGCGGGGCGGTGCCGTTGGTGGAGACCTCTGGAGCGGCGGGCGTCGAACGGGCGACGGTGGCCTGGCTCGCCGTCCGCTCGGTGGCGGGCCGCTTCACCGACGGCTTCCCAGCTGCCGCGCGCTTCTTGGGCTCCGCAGCGGCCTTGCCGGTCGCCGCCTTGGGGGTGGCGGCGGTGGTGGCCTTCTTTGCCACGGCCGCCGGCTTGCCCGCGGTCGCCTTGGTGGCCTTCTTGGCGCTGGCCGCACGGGCGCGGCGGGTCGTGGACTCGTCGGCGTCGGCCATCAGCTCACCCCTGCAGGTTCACGGTCACGGTCAGGCTCGTCGACGGTCGTCGACGAGATGGGATCGCTGCTGAGCGCCCCCTGGAGGAGGCCGACCTCGTTGGCGGCACCCTTCCCGGCGTCGCGCTTGTCGGCCACCAGGCTCGGCACGAGGATGCCGCGCCGGTCGGCGATGCGCACGAGCGCCCGGTCGCGCAGGTTGTACATCAGCTGGCCGAGGCCGCCGGGCAGCACCAGCAGCACGATGAGCAGGACGCTGCCCGTGAGTCCGGCCCGGATGTCGCCCAGGGCCGTGATCGTCTCCAGGAACCGGAACAGCAAGACGCCGAGGAGTGCCCCCGAGATCGACCCGAGACCGCCGATCACGGCGGTGGCGAAGAGGTTGAGCGAGTCGTAGGGCTGGTACGTGCCTGCCTCCACACCGGTGAGCAGCAGCACGTGCAGGCCGCCGGCGATGCCCGAGATCACACCCGCGGTGAGGAAGGCCGAGAGCTTCACCGAGGTGGTGGGGACCGCCGAGGCGTCGGCGGCCCGCTGGTTGTCACGGGTGGCGATGATCACCCGCCCCGCCCGGGCCTTGCGCACCCCCTGCGCGGCCAAGATGGCCAGCCCGAGGAAGGCCAGGCAGGTCAGGTACATCAGGTAGCCGTCGTTGAGGTCGATGCGCTCGAAGAGCATGGGCCGTTCGACGCCCCGGGGGATGATCCCCGGGAAGTTGTTCTCGTTGATGATGTAGCGATCGAGGGCGACGGCCAGCGCCAGCGTGGTCACGGCGAGGAACAGGCCTCGGATCCGCAGAGCGGGCAGGCCCACCAGCAAGGAGACGACGGCACCGGCGGTTCCGGCCGCCAGCAGCACCAGCAGGTAGTCGGGGTTGTGGTCGATCATGAGGTTGCCGGCCACGAGGGCACCGACGCCGACGATGGCGAACTGGCCCAGGCTGATGTGGCCGCCCCAGCCGGTCAGGATCACCAGGGAGACGGCCGCCATGCCCCAGACGAGGCCGAGAGCGGCGAGGAACTGGCTGGTGGGCCCCCACATGTTGGGCACGATGAGCAGCAGGAGCGCCACGACGCCGAAGACGGCTCGCTTCGCCCACAGCACCTCGGGCAGCCGGCGCAGCTCGTCGGGGATGGGCTTGAGGACAGCGGTGGCCGACCACGACGAGCCCCCCGACTCCTCTGCCCGCGAGAGCTTGCCCCGCTGGAGCAGGAGCGCCCCGAGGATGACCACCAGGAACACCATGTTCTGGAAGGTGGGGGAGCCGCTGGTGTTGGTGCGGACGATCTGCTCCATCACGCCGAGCGCCACACCGGCACCGAAGGCCACCGGGAGGGACTCCATGCGGGCGACCACGGCGGCAGCCAGGGCGGGCAGCAGCACGATGGGCCCGGTGGAGGCCACGCCGGGCACCACGCCGGTGAAGGGTGCCTTCAGCACGAAGGTGAGGGCGGCGAGACCACCGGCCACCATCCACACGATGGTGGAGAGGCGCTTGATCGGGATGCCGAGCAGCAGCGCCCGGTCGGCGTTCTCCGCCGCCGCCCGCACGGCGATGCCGACGTCGGTCTTGAGCAGGAAGAAGGCCAGCGCGGCCAGGACCGGTGGCACCACCATCACGATGAGGATCTGGTCGCCCGTCAGGGTGCCGCCGTCGAGGAAGATCGTGATGTCGAGCGGGATCGTGAAGCCGCCCGTGAGGGCCAGGAACCCGAGCACCTTGGTGGCGAGGAGCAGCTCGATCACGCTCAGGATCTGCGCGATGCCGATGCTGGCCACGGTGAGGATGAGCCGGGACGACGTGCGGAAGCGGCGCACGATGAGGTCGACGACGGCACCGGTCAGCACACCGATGAGCACACCGATGGGGAGGGCGAGGAAGAAGTTCACGCCCTTCTCGAGGTGCAGGCCGATGGCCAACACCCCGGCCAGGCTCCCCATGGAGCCGTAGGCGAAGTTGATGAACCGGTTGGTGCGGTAGATCAGGATGAGGCCCAGGGCGAGCAGGCCGGTCACGGTGCCGAAGATGGCGCCGGCCACGAGCGTGCCGATCGGCACCTTGTCGTTCAAGAAGGAGCCGGTGCCCGGCAGGTTGTACAGGAGGTAGCCGGCGACGGCCGCGGCGACGTAGATGCTCAGGTACCGCGGGCCCTTGGCCAACTCGCTCCAGCGCTCCTGCACGCCGGCGATGGCCGTCACTGCGGCTTCCCGGGGTTGCCGCCGGGGATGCCGCCCGCCTCCCACCGCTGGTCGCTGGTGCCGACGTAGGCGCCCTTCTTGCCGTTGAACGTGGAGGTGGCGTTGGGGTCGAAGTAGATCTCCCGCACGTCGTTGGCGGCGGTGCGGTCGCCCGGGCCGAACTTCCACAGCCCGACCGGCCCGAGCTTCGGCGGGTAGGCGAACATGCCGGCCTCGAAGGTGGCGGGGTTGAGGTTGGGCCCGGCCCCCTGCAGACCGATGGCCAGCATGTACATCTGGTAGTAGATGAGGTCGACGGAGAAGGCCGGCTCGTCGCTGCGCACCGACTTGTAGGCGGCGTACGCGATGGTCTGGGTGGGGGGCACGAAGCCGTTCAGCGAGCTCACCCCGAAGGCGTTGGCCGCAAAGGCGGGGTTCCAGAGCTGGGCCACGATGTCGGCATCCGTGAGCGCGGTGCCCACGATGATGAACTCGGGGTAGTACTGCGCCCGGTTGGCCACCCCCGAGAGGAACACCGGAAGGATGGGGTCGCAACCGCACACGATGGTGGTGACGTTGGCTCGCTTGAAGGTGTCGATGATGCCGGTGGCCTGGTTGGACATGGTGGCCAGGTCGAGCACGTACTTGAAGTTGATCCCCGGCTCCTTGCCCGCCTTGCGGATGATGGCCTCGGCGTTCTGCACCGACTCCTGGTACCAGGAGTTCTCCGGGGCCAGGGTGGCGAACTTGCGGGGCCGGTTCTTGAGCGGCTTGCCGTCGCCGCCGTTGCCGCTGGCGTGGACGGCCGGCTTGTCGTAGAGCCGCTTCACCTGGTACTCGGCGGCCAGCTCGGACACGATCGAGCCGTCGGTGGCCAGGCTCCAGGCGAAGGGTGCCCGCTGCTCGTGCCAGGCCCGGGACAGGTACGGGGTGCCGAAGCCGATGACGCCCCGCTTGGCCAGGGCGCCGGCATAGGGCTCGGAGGTGGCCGACAGGTCGGCAAAGGCGCCGATCTCCTCCGCCACGGTGATGGCGTCGGCCTCGGCCTTGTCGCGGCCGCCGCCGAGGAGCTCGGTGGTGTTCGAGCCCTGGCCGTCGTAGAAGGCGATCTCGATCTTGCGGCCGTAGAGCTCGAACCGCTCGTTGAAGTACTCGGCCATGGCCGACACGGTGTTCTGGACGGTCGCGGGGGAGTCGACCAGCGACGCGCCGGCCAGGTCGGCGAGCGTCTGCTGGAAGCCGCGCTCGTTGAGCACCCGGAAGGCCACCTTGATGGTGTCGCCGGTGACGCCCTTGTGGGTGGCGCCGCCGTTGGTGCCCGAGAAGGTGATGCACGGGGGCGAGTACGGATCGCCGGGTATCTGCGCCTGCCGGTCGGGGCACCCGCCTGCGGCGCCAGGCGCTGCGGTCTCACCGCCGCCCCCGCCGGCGGTCCCGCCGGTGGTGCCGCCGGTGGTGCCGCCCCCGCTGTCGCCACCGGTGGCGGGTCCGACACGGGTGAGGGTGACGCCGGGCGAGTCGCCGCCGGTGAGGTTGTTGTCGGCCAGCGCGGTGCCCACCTCGGTGGTGGCGAGGGTGCCGATGAACGAGAGGGTGAAGGGGCCGTCGCCGGCGACCTCGGCGTTGGAGGGGCCGACGTTGCTCAGGGCCTCGACGGCGGCCTGGATGGCGGAGCCGTCGGCGTCGAACGGGATGGCGGCGGTGGTCTGCGCGTCGCCGCCCACCGTGACGGCGAGGGTGAAGTCGCCGCCGGTCGGCTCGCCCGTGATCTCCAGGTTGTAGGCCGATGTGGCGGAGGTGCCCACCACCGAGCCGCCGGCATCGGGGGCGAAGCCGACCTCGCCGACGTCGCCCGAGGCGAGCTCGGTGTCGCTGCCGGGCACCTTGGAGGGGACCAGCACGGACAGGAGCAGGATCATCAGGGCGAACACGGCGAGCGGGCCGTAGCCACGTAGCAGCCGCTGCCAGACGCTGAAGTAGCCGCGCGGCGGATCCGAGTGGGTGACGGGTGCGTTCATCTCAGGACTCCAGGGGGATCTCGCGCTGGGCCCGACGCATCTTGCGGCGGTCGCCCTCGGCGCTGGCGAGCAGAAGCAGGAGGCCACCGGCCCCGACGCCGAGCAGCGCGCCGCCGCGCTCGCCCGTGAAGTCGGAGATCGGGGCGGCGGATGCGGTGGCCACCGGCGGCGCCCCGGTCGCGGAGGGTGCGGTGG
>JBPPMN010000208.1:0-20030 GCA_051306055.1 Acidimicrobiales bacterium | reverse complement strand
CAGGTGGGGGAGGCCGCCGTGTTCATCCTCGGACACCTCCACGACGAGACGCTCACCCTGCAGCTCCCCGGCGAGCAGGAGTCGGTGTTCGCCACCCTGCTCACCGCCCAGGCCGGCACGCTGGTGGAGCGGTGGGTCGACTTCTGGCTGCCCCGCCTGGCCGCCGCCGAGGCTCGGGGCGAGCTGCGCAGTGGGCTGGACCACCGCCGCGCCGCCGAGTGGATCGTGCGGCTGCTGCTGTCGTTCGCGGTGATGCCGTCGGCCACCGTCGACCTGTCAGACCCGGACGACGTCCGGGCGTTCGTGAAGGACCACCTCGGAGGGATGCACTGATGCGGTTTGCCTTGTTCTACGAGATCCCGGTGGCCCGGCCATGGGGGCCCGACTCCGAGCGGCTGGCCTACCAGCACACGCTGGAGCAGGCGGTGGCGGGGGAGCGCTACGGCTGGGACGCCTTCTGGACGGTGGAGCACCACTTCCTCGAGGAGTACTCGCACTGCTCCAACCCCGAGGTGCTCTACGGCGCCATCGCTGCGCTCACCGAGCGCATGCGCCTCGGCTTCGGCGTGCGCCTCATGCCCACGCCCTACACCCACCCGGTGCGCACCGCCGAGGCGGCCGCCGTGCTCGACCTCATCTCCAACGGGCGGGTCGACCTCGGCACGGGCCGCTCGTCCACCCGTGCCGAGCTGGAGGGCTTCGGGATCGACCCGGCCGCCACCCGGGGCATGTGGCAGGAGGCCATCCGCCACGTGGTGGGCTGCTGGACCAACGACGAGTACGAGTTCGAGGGCGAGCACTGGTCGATGCCCAAGCGCCGCGTGCTGCCCAAGCCGATCCAGACCCCGCACCCGCCGATCTGGGGCGCCACCAGCTCGGAGGACGGGCACCGCCAGGTGGGGGAGCTCGGCCTCGGCCTGTGCTCCTTCGCGGTGGGGGTGCCGCCCGAGGCGGTGGCCGAGAAGATCGAGATCTACAAGAAGGCCGTGGCCGCCTGCACCGACCCCATCGGTGCCTACGTGCACGACCAGGCCTCCACCTTCACGATGGCCATCTGCGCCCCCACCCACGCCGAGGCGCAGGAGGTGGCTCGGGAGAGCTTCGAGTGGTACCCGCGCGCCGGGGCCCGACTGATCGCGTCGGTGGCCGACATGCAGGCCGACCGCGGCGAGGAGCTCGGCACCTACAGCTACGCCGCCGATCTCCAGGCCGTGGCCGCCGACGGATCCCTCGACCTCCTCAGCCTCGAGTACCTCGAGGACAGCGGCGCCTGCGTGCTCGGCACCCCCGACGAGTGCATCGAGACGATCAAGCGCTACGAGGCGGCCGGGGTGGACCAGCTCCTGTGCCTGGTCAACCCGTACAAGATCCCGCACGAGTCGGTCATGCAGACCATCCAGATGATGGGCGAGCACGTCCTCCCCGAGTTCCGCTGACCACCTCCGGAGTTCTGGCGTCAGATCCGGGCGTGTGGTGCCCGTCGGTGACGCCAGAATCCGGGGCTGGGGCAAGCCCGAGTTCTGGCGCCATATCCGGGCGTGGGGCGCCCAGATATGACGCCAGAAGTGGGGGGGCGGTAGACCTGACGGCATGTCAGATCCTGCTGTCCTCGTGGAGCGCGACGGTCACGTCCTCACCGTCACGCTGAACCGTCCCGCCAAGCGCAACGCCTTCAACGCCGAGGTGCTCTGTCGCCTCTGCGACGCCTGGGACCTGCTCGACAGCGACCCCGAGCTGCGGGTGGCGATCATGACCGGCGCCGACGGCAACTTCTCCGCCGGTGCCGACCTCGACCGCCTCGTCGGCGCCCTCACCTCGGGCAAGCCGGCCGAGGACGAGTTCGAGGAGCGCATCCGCCAGGACTTCAGCCTCATCTACAAGGGGTTCCTCAAGGACCACTACGTCAAGAAGCCGATCGTGGCTGCTGTTGAGGGCTACTGCTACGCCGGCGGCATGGAGATCCTCCAGGCCTTCGACATCCGGGTGGCCGCCGCCGACGCCCAGCTGGCCGTGAGCGAGGTGCAGCGCGGCCTGTTCCCGATGAGCGCGTCGACGATCCGGCTGCCCCGCCAGATCCCCTACACGGTGGCCATGGACATGCTGCTGGTGGGCGACCCGATCACCGGCCAGCGGGCCTACGAGATCGGCCTCGTGGGCCACGTCACCGAGACCGGCGGCGCGCTGGCCAAGGCTCGCCAGCTGGCCGACCGCCTGGCCGCCAACGGCCCCCTCGCCGTGCGCAACATCAAGGCCTCGGTGATCGAGAACCTGGAGAAGACCGAGGCCGACGCCTTCCAGCGCGAGCTCGAGCTGGGCATGGAGGTCATGGCCAGCAAGGACGCCAAGGAGGGCCCCAGGGCCTTCCTCGAGAAGCGAGCCCCCAACTTCACCGGCACCTGAACCCTTCGGTTCTGAGTGCGCTGACAACCGCATGGCGGTCGTGTGCGCACACAGAAGCGGGGGGTGGTGGCCGAGAATGGCCCTATGACGTTGCTCGCGGCACTGGTGGCCACATCAGAGGACGTCGGTGCCACGCGCTCGCGCAAGGCGAAGGTGGCGGCGCTCAGCGAGCTGCTGCGTTCGCTGGCCCCCGAGGAGGTGGAGCCGGCGGTCGGGTTCCTCACCGGGGTGCCGCGGCAGGGCCGCATCGGGGTGGGGTGGCGCACCGCCTACGGGGCCGACGTCGACCACGCCACCGAACCGTCGGTCGAGGTGCTGGAGCTGGATGCCATCCTCACCGAGCTGGCCGGCACCTCGGGCTCGGGCTCCGTCGCCGCCCGGCAGGCGCTCCTCGCCGACCTGTTCACGCGCTCCACCGAGGCGGAGGCCGGGTTCGTCCGGCGGCTGCTGACGGGCGAGCTGCGCCAGGGCGCGCTGGCCGGGGTGATGGCCGACGCCGTGGCGACCGCCGCCGGGGTGCCGATCGACCTGGTGCGCCGGGCCGCCATGCTCTCGGGCGACCTCGGACGCACCGCCAGCATGGCGCTCACCGAGGGCACCGACGCGCTGGCCCAGGTGCGGCTGGCCGTGCTGTCGCCCATCCAGCCGATGCTGGCGGCCAGCGCCGCTGATGTGGGTGAGGCGCTCGGCCACACCGGGGAGGCGTCGGTGGAGTGGAAGCTCGACGGCGCCCGCGTGCAGGTGCACCGGCAGGGGAGCGAGGTGCGGATCTACACCCGCAACCTCAACGACATCACCGCTCGCCTCCCCGGCGTCGTGGCCCTCGCCCAGGCGCTGCCCGGCGAGGCGGCCGTGCTCGACGGCGAGGTGCTCGGGGTCGACGACGACGCCCGCCCCCAGGCCTTCCAGGACACGATGAGCGCCTTCGGTCGGGACGATGCGGCGGGTGCCGCGCTGCTGGTGCGCTTCTTCGACGTGCTGCACCGCGATGGCGCCGATCTGATCGACCACCCGCTCCACGTGCGTCACGCCCACCTCGATGCGCTGGTGGGCGACCTCGCGGTGCCGCGGTTGCGCACGGCCGACGCCGACGAGGCCCAGGCTGCTCTCGACACCGCGCTGGCCGAGGGCCACGAGGGCGTGATGGTGAAGGCCGTCGACTCCGCCTACGACGCAGGACGACGGGGCGGCTCGTGGCGCAAGGTGAAGCCGGTCCACACGCTCGACCTGGTGGTGCTGGCGGCGGAGTGGGGCCACGGGCGCCGGCAGGGGTGGCTGTCGAACCTGCACCTCGGCGCCCGCGCTCCCGAGGGCGGCTTCGTGATGGTGGGCAAGACCTTCAAGGGCCTCACCGACGCGCTCCTCACCTGGCAGACCGAGGCGCTGCTCGAGCGTGAGGTCGAGCGCGACGGCATCGTGGTGCACGTGCGCCCCGAGCTGGTGGTGGAGATCGCGGTGGACGGCGCCCAGACCAGCACCCGCTACCCCGGCGGGGTAGCGCTGCTCTTCGCCCGGGTGAAGCAGTACCGCCCCGACAAGGAGCCGCAGGACGCGGACCTCATCGGGGCGGTGCAGGCGCTGCGCCCCGGGCAGGGGCGCAGCACTGGCTAGATCTTCCAGAGGAGCTGCGTCGGGCGAGATCCGACGGCAGCTCGTGGGTGGGGTCGCTCAGCGCGCGTTGCGTCGGCGTGCGTTGCCGCCGGCGGGGCGGCCCGGACGGGCAGCTCCAGCACCTGCGGGTCGTCGGCCGGGCTTGGCGCCGGGGCGACCGGGACGAGCCGGTGCACCGGTACGTCCCTGATCGTTGTGGCCGCCGGCGGAGCGGGCCGGCTTGTCGCGCGGGGTCCACTCTCCTTCGGCCACTCGGTTGGGGTTGGCTCCCTTGCGGTGGCCCTTGCCGCTCGCCGGCTTGCCCGAGCCGGGTCGGCTCGAGCGCTCGGGGCGGGGGCGATCGCGCTCGGTGCTGCGGGCCCGCTCGCGGCGCGACACGCCGTCGAGGTCGTCGCCGCGGTCGAGCGGCTTCGGCGGGGCTGCGCCGAACACGTCGGCGGCCGTGGCGGCGGAGGCCGCCTCGATCGGCTCGCGTCGGCGCAGCTCGCGCTGCATCTTGCGCACGTCCTTCTCCTTCTCGGGAGAGACGAGGGTGATGACCGTGCCGGGCTCGCCGGCGCGGCCCGTGCGGCCGGCGCGGTGCACGTAGTCCTTGTCGCTGGCCGGCGGGTCGAACTGCAGCACGCAGGCCACCTTGTCGACGTGGATGCCGCGTGCGGCGACGTCGGTGGCCACCAGCACGTGCACGTCGCCCTTGCCGAAGGCGCGGAGCGCCCGCTCGCGCTGGGACTGGCTGCGGTCGCCGTGGATGGCCTCCGAGCGGATGCCGGCCTTGTTGAGCTGCTTCGACAGGCGCTCGGCGCCGTGCCGGGTGCGGCTGAACACGATGGCCGGCCACGAGCGCTCCACGATGGCGGTGGCCACCTGGATGCGATCAGCGTGGGAGACGGCCCAGAAGCGGTGGGTGACCTCACCCTGCTCCTCCAGCGACACGGCCTCGTGGTGGGCCGGGTTGGTCTGGTAGTGGCGGATGAGCACGTCGACGTCGCCGTCGAGCGTGGCCGAGAAGAGCATGGTCTGCCGGTTGGGGTTGGTCTTGTCGAGCAGCTTGCGCACCTCGGGCAGGAAGCCCATGTCGGCCATGCGATCGGCCTCGTCGATCACGACGATCTGCACGTCGTCGAGGCGCAGGGCGCCGCGGTCGAGCAGGTCCTTGAGGCGGCCGGGGGTGGCCACGACCACCTCGACGCCGCGGCTGAGCTTCTTCATCTGGCGGTCCATGCCGGCGCCGCCGTAGATGGCCAGCACCTCGGTCTTGGTGCCCCAGCACAGCGCCTCGAGCTGCTCCTGCACCTGTGAGGCCAGCTCGCGGGTGGGGACGAGCACGAGGGCGGTGGGACGGCGCGAGGCGGCCTTGGTGATGCGGGCCAGCAGCGGCAGGCCGAAGGCGATGGTCTTGCCGGAGCCGGTGGGGGCCTTGCCGCAGACGTCGCGGCCGGCAAGGGCATCGGGGAGGGTGGCGGCCTGCACGGGGAAGGGCTCGGCGATGCCGAGCTCCGTGAGGCGGGCGCACAGCTGGGCGGGCACGCCGAGATCGGCGAAGGTGGGGGGCATTCGGGGGGTTCCTCTGCATCGAGGGAGCCGGCACGCGCGCACGCTGGACCAGCGATCGACCAAGTGTCGATCTCGTGTCGAGCGCAGCGATGTCGTCCGCTGCTCCTGGAGTGGCAGTCTCAAGCCACAGCTCGACACGGCCCGCCAACCGGATCGTTGGCGCTGCAGCACCTTACCGGGCAGCGGCGCCGAACCCACCATCGCGCTCAGTAGGGTCCCGCGCCATGGAACCTGTCATGGCTCGCAAGATGTGGCGAACGCTGGAGCCTTACCACGGCCTCATCTACTTCGCGCCGGAGGCGACGGCTGCGTACGAAGCCCTCGGCGTGGCGGGCTTCAACGGCTACTTCGCCTCCCGCGCCGCGCCCATGGGCGCAGTGCCGGCCGAGGTGGTGATGGCCACCTTCTTCAACTTCAACCCGGCCGTGGTGCGCCAGGCCATCCCGAGCGCATGGGACGCCACCACACCGGAGCGGCTGCTCGAGGCGCGCCTCGCTGCCGCCGATGCGGCGCTGCGCCGCGCCACCGGGTCGCCGCTCGACGGGCCGGAGGTGGCTCGGGCGGCCGAGCTCGCCCGCCTCGCCAGCGAGGGCTGCACCGCAGCCGGGCGCCCGCTCTACGCCGCCCATGCCAGCCTGCCCTGGCCGGATCCTCCCCACCTGGCGCTCTGGCACGCCATCTCGCTGCTGCGAGAGTTCCGCGGCGACGGCCACATCGCCTGCCTCGTCGAGGGGGGCCTCGACGGCGTCGACGCGCTCGTCCTCCACGCGGCCTCCGGCGAGGTGCCGCGGGCGGCGCTGCAGAGCTCACGCTCGTGGGCTGACGACGACTGGGACGCCTCGGTGGCCAGCCTCCAGGCTCGGGGGCTCGTCGCGGCCGACGGCACGTTCACCGGCGCCGGCTCGTCGCTTCGCCGGCACATCGAGGACCGGACCGACGCGCTGGCGCTGGCGCCGTGGGCGCACCTGGGGGAGGAGGGCTGCGACGAGCTGCGTAGCCTGGTGCGGCCGCTCAGCAAGGCCATCGTGGGGAGCGGCACCTTCGGCTTCAGCTGAGGGCCGACGCGCGACGAACTACAGAGGTGTAACTTTGGGACGCATGGCCGTGCTGCGCTTCTCCTACGGGACGATGGGATCGGGCAAGAGCACCCTGGCCCTGCAGATCCACCACAACCTGTCGAGCCGTGGCCTGCGCGGCCTGCTCTGCACCCAGCTCGATCGCGATGGTGCGCGGGTGTCGTCGCGGCTCGGCGTGTCGGCGGCGGCGGTCGACGTCGGTCCCAAGCTCGACCTCTTCGAGCTGGCCCAGAACCACCTCTCCAGCCACGACGGCCTCGAGTACCTCGTGTGCGACGAGGCGCAGTTCTACACGCCGGCCCAGGTGGAGCAGCTGGCTCGGGTGGTCGATGAGCTCAACGCCGACGTGCACGCCCTCGGCCTGCTCACCGACTTCCGTGGCCGGCTGTTCGAGGGCTCCGCCCGATTCCTCGAGCTGGCCGACGAGCGGCAGGAGCTCCAGGTGGAGGCCCGCTGCTGGTGCGGCGCCCGGGCCACGCAGAACGCCCGCCTCGTCAACGGCCGCCAGGTCTACGACGGCGACGTCGTGGTGGTCGGCGACACCGGAGGCGACGCCGAGGTCGTCTACGAGCTCCTCTGCCGCCGCCACTGGATCAGTGGTGAGACCGGCCGGGCCGCGCCCGACGCCGCCGAGCTCACCGATGGCTCCACCCTCGCCGACTGACCGCCGCAGGAACCACGCGAACCGGACGCCGCGCCACCACCGTCCCACGCCCATGCCGTCGATGGGCAATGATGGCGGCGTCGAGGAACAGCCGACACAGGGGGAGAGCACTGACCGAGCAGGCAGCCACACGCACGGGCACAGCGCTGTCCGTGGCCAACCTGGAGGTCGTCTACAACGACGTCGTCCTCGTGCTGCGCGGTGTGAGCCTCGCCGTGCCCACTGGCCAGATCGTGGCGCTGCTCGGAGCCAACGGGGCCGGCAAGTCCACCTTGCTGCGCGCCGTCACCGGCCTGCTCGACATCCACCGGGGTCGGATCACCAAGGGCAGCGTCACGCTCGAAGGGCGCGACATCACCAAGGTCGACGCCGCTCGCATCGTCCAGTCCGGCCTGGCCCAGGTGATGGAGGGTCGGCGCATCTTCGCCGAGCTCACCGTCGACGAGAACCTGCGCACCGGCGCCTTCACCCGGCGCGACAAGGCGGGCGTCGCGGCGGCCTACGACCGGACCATGGACCTCTTCCCCGCGCTGCAGAGCCGCCGCAAGTCCACGGCTGGCTACCTGTCCGGGGGTGAGCAGCAGATGCTCGCCATCGGCCGAGCCCTGATGGCCGACCCCAAGATCCTGCTCCTCGACGAGCCGTCGCTCGGCCTGGCCCCGCTGGTGGTGGAGCAGATCCGAGACATCATCGTGCAGGTCAACGAGCAGGGCACGAGCGTGCTCCTCGTCGAGCAGAACGCCACCATGGCCCTGTCGATCGCCCACCAGGGCTACGTGCTCGAGCACGGCCGGGTCGTGAAGGACGGGCCTGGGAAGGTCCTCCTCGACGACAAGGACATCCGCGAGTTCTACCTGGGGGTCGGCGAGGCCGGGCACCGGTCCTTCCGCGACGTCAAGACCTACCGCCGCAAGAAGAGCTGGGGTTCGTGATGGACGACGCCGCGCTCCTCGAGGTGAGCGACCTCACGCTGCGCTTCGGCGGCGTCACGGCCCTTTCGGAGGTCAGCTTCGAGGTGCAGCCCGGCGAGCTGTTCGCCGTGATCGGCCCCAACGGCGCCGGGAAGACCTCGATCTTCAACTGCCTCTCGGCCGTGTACCAGCCCCAGGCGGGGCGGATCGTGCTCGCCGGCCGCGACCTCGTCGGCACCCGGCCCGACCGCACCGCCCAGCTCGGGATCGGCCGCACCTTCCAGAACCTCGGCCTGTTCGTCCACCTCGACGTGGTCGACAACCTGCTGCTGGGCCGCCACCACCTGATGCGGTCGGGGTTCCTCGCCGGTGCGCTCTGGTTCGGGCGGGCCCGCCGCGAGGAGCTCGCCCACCGGGAGGCGGTGGAGGAGATCATCGATCTGCTCGAGCTGGCCCCCTACCGGCGGCTCCCGGTCGGCTCGCTGCCCTACGGCGTGCAGAAGCGGATCGAGCTGGGCCGGGCGCTGTCGATGGAGCCCAGCCTGCTGCTGCTCGACGAGCCCGTGGCCGGCATGAACCTCGAGGAGACCGAGGACATGGCTCGCTACATCATCGAGATCCAAGATCGGCTGCACATGGCGATGATCCTCGTGGAGCACGACATGCGCATGGTGATGGACCTGGCCGACCGGGTGATGGCGCTCGACTTCGGGGTGCCCATCGCCACCGGCACCCCCGAGGAGATCCAGAGCGATCCCCGGGTGATCGAGGCCTACCTGGGAGGCAGCGCATGACCGCAGTCCTCGACGACCGTCCCGCACCGGCGCCCGACGCCCACCCGTTCGAGAGCCTCACCTCGATCGTCCTGCGGCGGGGGAGCGACACCCCCGACCGGGTGGCGATGCGCAAGAAGGACCTCGGCTTCTGGCAGAGCTGCTCCTGGGGGACCTACGCCGAGCGCGTCACCGCCATCGCCCGCGGCCTGGCGGTGCTGGGCGTGGAAGCGGGCGATCGCGTGGCCGTCCACTCGGAGAACCGGCCGGAGTGGCTCTTCGCCGACCTCGCCGCCCAGGGGCTCGGTGCCGTCACCGTGGGCATCTACCCCACCTCGCCGGCCGCGGAGGTGGAGTACCTGCTCGGCCACTCCGAGGCGAAGGTGCTCTTCGCCGAGGACGAGGAGCAGGTCGACAAGGCGCTCGAGGTGCGCAAGGGCCTCGCCTCGCTGCAGCGCATCGTGGTGATCGACCCACGCGGCGTCGACATGGCCGACGAGCAGCTCATGACCCTCACCGAGCTCGAGGAGCTGGGCGTAGGGAGCACGGTCGACGTGGCAGCCCGCGCCGCGGCGGTCGCCCCCGACGCCGCCGCCATCATCGTGTACACGAGCGGCACCACAGGGCCCCCCAAGGGCGCCATGCTCAGCCACCGCAACCTCCAGAGCGCCGCCGAGGCCTCCGGATCGGTGTTCCTCGTCGACGAGTCCACCGAGGTCCTCTCGTACCTCCCGCTGTGCCACATCGCCGAGCGCCTCATCTCGGGCATCGATGCGGTGGCGCAGGGCTACGTCGTGAACTTCGGCGAGGGCGGCGAGTCCTTCGCCCAAGACCTGCGCGACGTGCAGCCGACCTTCTTCCTCGGGGTCCCCCGGGTGTGGGAGAAGCTGATGGCCGGCATCACCATCCGCATGGCCGACGCAGGCTGGCTCAAGCGCAAGAACTACCAGCTGTGGATGCGCGTGGGAGCCGGCGTCGCCCGTCGCCGCTGGAAGGGTGGGCTCGGAGGCGCCGACCGCCTGCTCTACGGCCTCGGCTGGGTGTTCCTGTACCGCCCGCTGCGGGCCAAGCTCGGCATGAGCCGGGTGAAGGGCGTGCTGTCGGGCGCGGCGCCGATCGCGCCGCAGGTGCTCGAGTTCTTCTGGACGATCGGCGTCCCCGTGCGCGAGGGCTACGGCCAGACCGAGAACACGGCCCAGGGCACGATCACCCCGGCCGACGACGTGCGCCTCGGCAAGGTGGGCAAGCCGGTCGAGGGCTGCGAGCTGCGCATCGCCGACGACGGCGAGATCCTCACCCGGGGTACCGGCACCTTCCTGGGCTACTTCAAGAACCCCGAGGCCACCGCCGAGACCATCGACGCCGACGGCTGGCTCCACACCGGCGACGTCGGTGAGCTCGACGCCGACGGGTTCCTCAAGATCACCGACCGCAAGAAGGACATCATCATCACCGCGGGCGGCAAGAACATCAGCCCGTCCGAGATCGAGAACAAGCTGAAGGTGTCGCCCTACGTGCGTGAGGCCGTCGTGATCGGCGACCAGCGCAAGTACCTGGTGGCGCTGGTGGGCATCGAGCTCGACACCGTGGGCGCCTGGGCCCTGCACCAGCGCATCGGGTTCACCACCTACGCCGACCTGTCTTCCAAGCCGGAGGTGATCGACCTGATCGGCCACTGGGTCGACACGGTCAACACCGAGCTCGCGCAGGTGGAGACCATCAAGCGGTTCGTCCTCCTGCCCAAGGAGCTGGAGCAGGAAGACGGCGAGGTCACCGCCACCCAGAAGGTCAAGCGGCGGGCCATCGAGTCGGAGTTCTCCGCGCAGATCGAGGAGCTCTACCGATGATCGCCCTCGTGCTGGCCGAGGTCACCCGGGCCGAGCTGCTGCAGAACCTCTTCTCCGGTGTGGCCCTCGGGTGCAAGTACGCCCTGGTGGCCCTGGGCTTCGTGATCGTGTTCAAGGCCACCGGCGTGATCAACTTCGCCCAGGCCAGCTTCGTGCTGGTGGGCGGCTACCTCACCTTCAACGCCAGCGAGACCTGGGGCCTCAACTTCTACGTCGCCCTCCTCGTGGCCATGGCCGGCGGTGCCCTCATCGGCATCCTCCTGGAGGCGCTGGTGCTGCGGCGCATGGTGGGGGAGGCCCCGTTCACGCTCGTGATGGTCACCATCGGCGTGCTGTTCATCCTCGACAACGTGGTCACCGCGATCTGGGGCCCCGACAACAAGAACCTCGGGGACCCCTGGGGCCTCAACGTCCGCGAGGCCGGCGACGTGATCATCGCCGAGAAGGACATCTGGACGATCATCTTCACCGCCCTCGTGCTGGCGTCGTTCTTCGCCTTCTTCCGCTTCTCGAGCCTCGGCCTGGCCATGCGGGCCACCGCCCTCGACCAGGAGGCGGCCATGGCGCAGGGCATCAGCGCTCGGCGCGTCTACCGCGCCGCCTGGGGCATCGCCGGTGCGGTGGCGGCCCTCGCCGGCGCCACCCTGGCCGCCGGCAGCGCGGCGCTGCAGCCGGGCATCGGGCTGATCGCGCTGGTGGCCTTCCCGGCCATGATCCTCGGCGGGCTCGACTCCCCCCTCGGCGCGGTGGTCGGCGGGATCATCATCGGGGTGGTGCAGCAGCTCACGGCGCTGCTCGGCGCCAAGGGCTACATCGACTGGGCCGGCAACAGCTTCGAGCTGGTCTCGCCCTACCTCGTGATGATCCTGATCCTGCTCGTCCGGCCCTACGGGCTGTTCGGCACGAAGGAGGTCCGACGGGTCTGATGGCCGCCATCGCCACCGCCTTCACCTCCCTGCGCCGCCGCGCGTCCGGCGGGACGCCGCACCGCAACCTCACCCTCGGCTACGCCGACGACCTCAAGCTGTTCCGGGGACCGTGGCGCAAGGTGGGGCTGGCGCTCCTCGTGTTCGTGTACTTCTGGGCGCCCGGCTACTTCAGCCTCTACGTGCTCGGCGTGCTCACGCTGGTCGGCGTGTACGCCGTGGGCGCCATCGGCCTCAACCTGCTCACCGGCTACGCCGGCCAGGTCAGCCTGGGCCACGCCTTCTTCTTCGGCGCCGGCGCCTACGCCGCCGCCTACCTCGGTGCCGACAAGGGCTGGCCGCTCCTGGCCTACCTCGCCGCCGCCACAGCCGTCGGCTTCGTGGTGGGCGCTGTGGTCGGACCCTTCGCGCTGCGCCTGCGTGGCAACTACCTGGTCATCGTCACCCTTGGCCTGGTGTTCCTCGGCGAGCACCTCTGGAAGAACTGGGAGAGCGTCACCGGCGGTGGCACCGGCACCAGCGTGAAGGACGCCCCCACCACCATCGGCACCTGGGACTTCAAGGACCTGAACATCTACGGCGTCAGCTACGAGAGCGAGCAGAGCCTGTTCATGCTGGTGTGGGCGATCGTGGCCATCGTCGCCCTGCTGTCGAAGAACCTGGTCCGGTCCCGTGCCGGCCGCGCCATGCAGGCGGTGCGCGACCGCGACCTCTCGGCCGAGGTGATCGGCGTCAACCTCGCTCGCTACAAGGTCGGCGCCTTCGCCTGGTCGAGCGCCTTCGCCGCACTGTCGGGGGCCCTCTACGGCGTGGTCACGGAGCGCTTGGAGACCACCATCTTCAACCTCTTCCTCTCGATCACCTTCGTGGCCATGATCATCATCGGCGGCGTGGGCACGATCTTCGGCGCCGTGCTCGGCGCGCTCCTCGTGTTCGGCGGGCAGCAGTTCATCTCCCGCAACAGCGACCTCTTCCTCTTCGATCCGATCATCTCCTCGGGCCCGCGCGACTCCGGGTTCCTGTCGATCGGCGAGTTCAACAACATCCTCTTCGGGCTCTTCATCGTGCTCTTCCTGCTCTTCGAGCCCCGAGGCCTGGCCGCCTTGTGGATCCGCGCCAAGACGTGGTTCCTCACCTGGCCCTTCTCCTATTGATCTCCATCACCAACCAAGCAACCCCAGGGGGAAAACCCGTGAAAGAAATCAAGTGGTTCAGGCCGCTCGCCTTGCTCCTAGCGCTCGCGCTGGTCGTGGCGGCATGCGGCGGCAGCAGCGACGATGACGACGACGCGTCCCCCGAGACCACCGAGGGCAACGGCGAGCCTGCGGGCGATCCCGAGGCGACGGCCGGCTTCGACGGGGAGACGATCACGCTCGGCGTGATAACGCCCACCAGCGGCACGGTCGCCGTCATCGGCAACCCGCTGACCGCCGGCAACCAGGCCTACTTCGACTACGTCAACGAGGAGCTCGGCGGCGTGGCCGGCAAGTACCAGATCGAGCTCGACGTCCGCGACAGCGGCTACGACCCCACCAAGGCCGGTCAGGAGTACGCCTCCATGAAGGAGGACGTCGTGCTCATCGCCCAGCTGCTGGGCACGCCGATCGTCAACGCGGTGCTCGAGCAGCTCACCGACGACGGCCTCGTGGCCGCGCCGGCCTCGCTCGACTCGTTCTGGGTGCGGGAGGCCAACCTCCTCCCGGTCGGCGGTCCGTACCAGATCCAGGCCATGAACTCCCTCAACTGGTACGTCACCGACGGCGGCGGTGAGGGCCAGGTGCTCTGCTCGCTGATCCAGGACGACCCGTACGGCGAGGCGGGCCAGGAGGGCCTCGACTTCGCTGCCGAGGAGCTCGGGCTCGAGATCGCCGAGACGGCGACCTTCCCGGCACCGCCGGCAGCCGCCGACTTCACCGCGCCCATCGGCCAGCTGCAGAGCGCCGGCTGCGAGATGGTGTTCCTCGTCGCCACGCCCACCTCCACGGGCGCCGCCCTGGGCAAGGCCGTCGAGCTGGGCTTCGCCCCCCAGTGGATCGGCCAGTCGCCGACCTGGATCGGTCTGCTTGGCACCTCGCCCCTCGGCCCCTACCTCGAGGAGAACTTCCTCGTGGCGTCGGAGGGCGTGCAGTACGGCGACGAGTCGGTCCCGGGCATGGCTGAGCTGGTCCGCATCAAGGACGAATACGCCCCCGACCAGGAGCCCGACGTCTACTTCAACTTCGGCTACATCCAGGCCAAGGCCGTCGTGGCCCTACTGGAGAAGGCCGTGGAGCTGGGCGACCTGTCCCACGAGGGGATCCTGGCCGCCCTCGAGCAGCTGGGCACCATCAGCTTCGACGGGCTGTCGGGCGACTACGTGTACGGGACGACCGACGAGCGGGTGCCGCCGACCACCACCTCGATCTTCAAGGTCAACCCGGAGGTGCCGACCGGCCTCGAGCTGGTCGAGAGCGATGTCGAGGCGCCCTTCGCGGGCGACTTCGAGTTCGGCGGCTAGCGCCGCACCACCGACATGACGCGAGAGGAGCCGGGCCCGCGGGCCCGGCTCCGCCGCGTGTGGCCGGTGGCCGGGTCAGTCGGCAGCGAGGTGGCGGGCCCGGCCGGCGGGCATCCCGAGGGCCTCGGCCACCACGGCGTTCACCACGGCCCCGCCCTCGGTGTTGAGGCCGTGAGCCAGGGTGGGGTCGCGCCGGCAGGCCTCCTCGGCACCGAGGGCCGCCACCTCGGCCAGGTAGGGGAGGGTGGCGTTGGTGAGGGCATGGGTGGAGGTGGCCGGCACCGCACCGGGCATGTTCCCGACGCAGTAGTGCACCACCCCGTGCTCCACGAACGTGGGCTCGTGGTGCGTGGTCTCGCGCGAGGTGGCCACGCAGCCGCCCTGGTCGATGGCCACGTCGACGATCACGGCACCAGGCTGCATGGTGGCCACCATCTCCTCGGTGATCACGATCGGCGCCCGGTCGCCGGCTACCAGCACCGCCCCGATCACGAGGTCGGCCGCCGCGATGCAGCGCTCGACCGTGCCACGATTGGAGGCCAGGGTGGTGATGCGGCCCTTGTGGATCTGGTCGACGAAGCGGAGCCGGTCGAGGTTCTTGTCGAGCAGGTTCACCTCGGCCTCCATGCCCGCCGCGATCCAGGCCGAGTTCCAGCCGACGTTGCCGGCGCCGATCACCACCACGCGGGCCGGCTGCACGCCTGGGGCGCCGCCGAGGAGCACCCCGCGACCTCCTTGGGGCGCCTCGAGGAACCGGGCGCCGGCCTGCACGGCGAGCCGGCCGGCCACCTCGCTCATCGGGGCCAGCAGGGGGAGCGCTCCGTCGGGGCGCATCACGGTCTCGTAGGCCAACCCGGTGGTGCCGGCCGCGCAGAGCGCCTCGGCCACCTTGGGATAGGCCGCCAGGTGGAGGTAGGTGAACAGCGTGAGGTCGGGGCGCAGGAACCCGAGCTCCGAGGCCTGCGGCTCCTTCACCTTCACGACCATCTGGGCGCGGCTCCACAGCTCTTCGGCGCTGGCCACCAGCTCGGCACCGGCGGCCGTGTAGGCGGCGTCGGTGATGCTGGCCCCTGCACCGGCGCCGGCCTGCACCAGCACCTCCACGCCGTGGGACTCCATCTCCCGCACGCCATCAGGGGTCAGGGCCACCCGGCGCTCGTCGGTCTTCACCTCGGTGGGCACGCCCACGATGAGCGGGGGACGGGTGGTCACCGACGGGACTCCCTGCGACTGCGCATCCCCCGATGCTGGCAGACCGCCCGCCGGGCCGCTTCGCCGGCTGGCCACCGACTGTCTGCTTTGCGCTCATCGTCCGTTCTGTGAGGGTTCGAGCCCCGCCCCCTAGGTTTCCCTGTGGAGTGCGACGGGACAGGGGAGCAGCAGGGGTCATGAGGCGACGCGAGTTCATCGGACGGGCCAGCGGGATGGGGGCGGCCCTGACCCTCGGGTCGGGCTTCTGGGCGCGGGCCCTGGCCGCGCCCGCCCAGCCGGGCCCGTCGCCCTACGGCGAGCTGCTGCCTCCCGATGCCAACGGTCTGATGCTGCCGGAGGGCTTCACCTCCCGGGTCGTGGCCACGTCGCTGCTCCCCGTCGATGGCACCGACCACCTTTGGCTGCCCTTCCCCGACGGCGGTGCGTGCGTGCCCACCGATGACGGCGGCTGGATCTACCTGGCCAACTCCGAGAACCCGCCGCCGGCCGACATCCCCGTCGTCACCGCCCTCAGCGAGTTCATCGGGCTCGGTGGGGTCAGCGCCATCCGCTTCGACGCCGCCGGCGGCATCGTCGACGCCTACCCCGTGCTCACCGGCAGCCTCAGCAACTGCGCGGGCGGCCTCACCCCCTGGGGCACCTGGCTCTCCTGCGAGGAGTGGGAGGAGACCGGGCTGCCCTACGACGCCGGCAAGGTCTGGGAGTGCGACCCCTTCGGCGTGGAGCCCGCCGTCGACCGGCCGTCGCTGGGCCGCTTCAAGCACGAGATGGCAGCGGTGGACACCGTGCGCCGTCGCATCTACCTCACCGAGGACCTGCCCGACGGGCTGGTGTACCGCTACACCCCTCCCGAAGGGGTGTGGGGATCCGGTGCGGCGCTGGAGGGGGGCACGATGGAGGCCATGGCGGTGGCCGGCGACGGCTCGGTCACCTGGCTCCCGGTCACCGGCGTGGAGGCGCCGGCTGCCGCGCTGCGCACCACGGTGCCGGGGGCCACCGCCTTCGCCGGCGGAGAGGGCGCCATCTACGACGACGGCCACGTGTACATCACCACCAAGGGCGACGATCGGGTGTGGGACCACGACATCGAGGCCGCCACCCTGACGGTGCTCTACGACGCGGCCGAGTTCCCCTCGCCCCTGCTGAACGGCGTCGACAACATCATCGTGTCGGTCAGCCACGACCTCTACGTGGCCGAGGACGGCGGCAACCTCGAGGTGTGCATGATCACGCCGGACCTCGTCGTGTCGCCGGTGCTGCGCATGACCGGCCCGCAGCACGGCCTCGACAACCCCACGCCGCTCCCGCTCATGTCAGAGGTGACGGGCCTGGCCTTCTCGCCCGACGGCAACCGCCTCTACTTCAGCTCGCAGCGCGGCAACGGCCTCCCGGGCGTTGACGCACTCACCTTCCCGGGCCCGGGCATCACCTACGAGGTCACCGGCCCCTTCCGCGGCGGAACCCTGGCCAGCGCGCCGATGCCGCCGCCGGCTCCCACGCCGACGCCGTCGCCCAGCCCCGCACCGAGCGCACCCCCGGTCGTCCCCGCGCCGGCGGGGGCCGACCGCCTGCCGGCCACGGGTGCCGGGGTCCCGCTGCCCGCCGCGGCAGCCGCCACCGCAGCGGCCACTGCGCTGTGGCGCCTGCGCACCCGGGCGACGGACCCGGGCTAGTGACCTGAGTCGCAAGTCCGTGGATCGCCTCGGCGAGCTCTGGGCGTCGCTCGCAAGGACGCAGGCCGAAGGACTCCCCCAGCGAATGCGAGGCCGAGGACGACGCGAGCGGCGTTCGGGGCCGGCGAGGGTGCCGCATGACTTGCGACTCAGGTCACCAGGGCAGGTCAGGGGGCCGGCACGACCTCGATGGTGCCCTGCATCCCGTAGGCGGCGTGGCCGGGGAGGTGGCAGGCGTAGACCACGGTCCCTGGTTCGTCGAACTCGAAGAAGGTCATGCCCGTCTCGCCAGGAGCCACGGACACCTCGCCGGGGACCGGCGGGTGGCGGCGCTCGGTGCCATGGGCGTGGGACCGGTGCACCTCGGCATCGCCGACCACCAGCTCGTGGTCGATGGGGTCGTCGTTGCGGACGACGAACTCCACCAACGTCCCCTCCTGCACCCGCAGCGTGCCGAGATCGAACGTGCTCATCTCCATGCCCACCTCCACCGTGACCACCCCCGGCCCGAGGGCCGTCTGCTCGGATCGGGAGGCGGTGGCGGCGTAGCCGGTGCCCGCCACGGTGGCGCCGGCGAGCACGGCAGCCGCACCGGCCAGCCACCGGCGGCGGCCGGGCCGGCGGGTCGGGCGCCGGTCGGGCACCGTGCTGCTGGCCCGGGGCGAGCGGGCCGGCGGGGCCTCGGCGGTGGTCGTGCTCATGCCGGCAGCGCTCCCGAGCCGGCCCGGCGGTCGCGCCCACCGAGGACCACGACGCCGGTGACGACGGCGGCCAGGAGGCCGGCGGCCAGCGGCCACCGGGGGAGGGGCTCGCCGGGCGGCGTCACGGGCGAGGCGTCGGGAGCGGCGACGCCGGTGTCGACGAGCGTGGGCAGCGTGCTGCGGTCGGGCGACACGGCAAGGTCGTAGTCGAGGTCGGCTGCCTCGGCGCCCACCTGGAGGTAGGTGAACCACATCTCCTCTGGGACCCACTCCATCCCCTCGTCCGAGCGCAGGTCGGCCAGGAGGCCGGCATCGGCTGACTCGCTCCGCTCGATGCTGAGGCCGGGGCCCCCGGCCAGCAGCTGCGGCTCCTCGTCGGTCAGCAGGAACACGTCGGCCTCCACGAACCGGCTCTCCTCGAGGCCGAGGGAGAGGATGCGCAGCGGCACCCACGGGGCATCCGTAGGGATGGTGAGCATGATCGGGGTGCCGTCGCCGGCGCTCTGGCCCAGCTCGGCGGCGCGGGAGGCGTCGAAGCGGGCGGCCATGAACACCTCGCTGCGAGCGGCGTAGAAGTCGAGCACCTCAGGGGCGTCGGGGGTGAGGAGGAACCCGTTGTCACGGGCCCAGCGGCCCACCTCGTCGCCCCCGCCGCGCAGCACGGTGATGTCGAGGGCGTCGATCTGCGTCTCGAGCAGCACCTCGGCGGCGCCGGCGGAGGAGTCCTCGGCGGTGGCGAAGGCCCGCGCCTCGGGCGGTGGCGCCACCTCCTGGGCCAGCCGCTGCAACGTCCAGTCGCCACCCCGCACCACCTCGGTGGGCACGTCGGGCAGCGGGATGATCGAGCCGACCTCGTCGCCCTCGCCGGTGAACTCGAACGACGTGACGTAGCGCTCCACGCCGTCGTGGTATGCCGCCAGCGTGGTGGTCTTCGTGAGCTGGATGGTGCCGTTCTCGCCGACGAGCCCACCGCAGGCACCGGCCGGTCCGGCGGCGAGGACGGTGACGGCGAGCGAAGCGACGACCGCGGCAGTGGAGCGGCGGACCCGTCGGCGGGCGGGGCGAGCTGAGCTGGACATGGTGGGCTCCTCGGCAGGGGACGCTCCTACGACGAGGCTGGCCCCCGCCCTGGTTCCCGCGGCCTCCTCGGCCCGGCCGAACGGGTTGGCGTCGAGGCCGGTGGCCGGGCGACGATCCCGGCGTGGACTTCCTCACGATGATGCAGCTCGAGCCGCGGGACGACGACGTGTTCCTGGCCCGCGGCCCCCAGTACCCGTGGGGCGGCCTCTACGGCGGCCAGATCGTCGCCCAGGGCCTGCGCGCCGGCGCCGCCACCGTGGAGGAGCGGTTCCACGTGCACTCCCTGCACGCCTACTTCATCCGGCGGGGCGACCACGACGAGCCGATCCGCTTCGAGGTGACCCGCTCCCGTGAGGGGCGCTCCTTCGTGACCCGCAGCGTGGTGGCCCGCCAGGAGGTCGGGGTGATCCTCACCATGTCGCTGTCGTTCCAGGTCGACGAGGCCGGTCACGACGTGCAGACGGCCGCGCTGCCCGACGTGCCTGCGCCCGAGTCGCTCGACGGCAGCTCGTGGAGCCCGATGTTCGATCGCCGGTTCGCCCTCCGCGGCGTCGGCGAGGGCAAGGGCATGGCGTGGCTGCGCCTGAACGAGGCGGTCGGCGCCGACCCGATCCTGCAGGCCTGCGCGCTGGCCTACCTGTCTGACGACCTGCCCACCGACGCCGTGGTGGCGCTGCACCCGGACCGTCCGCCGGCCGGGGAGAGCGATGCCTTCGAGCAGGGCTGGATGTCGGCCAGCCTCGACCACGCCATCTGGTTCCACCGCCCCTCGGCGCCCGACCAGTGGCACCTCCACGACTTCACCAGCCACGCCTACCTCAGCAGCCGCGGCCTCAGCATCGGCCACGTCCTCACCGAGTCAGGCACCCACGTCGCCACCATCGCCCAAGAGGTGCTCTTGCGGAAGTCGAGCTCAGCGGCCTGACGGCCGCTTCGCTCGAGCTATTGGGTGCGGCCTGCGGCCGCGCTCAACGCCCGGAGCACAGCAAGCTGCACTCCGGTCGATCTGTGGGGGGAGACCCCCCACACCCCCCAGCGGCTGCGCCGGGCGTCCATCGGCGCGCGCTGATCTGACCGGCGCGTGCTGCTGGGGCTACGACACCCC
>JBPPMN010000196.1:0-7269 GCA_051306055.1 Acidimicrobiales bacterium | reverse complement strand
CTCCGCGCCGGAGGCACCCGCGCCCACGCCGACCACGACCGCACCGGCCCCCGCCGACGCCGGCGTCGACCGCCTTCCGGCCACCGGGGGAGGTCTGGCTCCCACGTACCTGCCCCTCACGATGGCCCTGCTCGCCTTGGCGCTCCACGGCCTGCGCAAGCGCACCCTGGCCTGACGGCCACCGCTCCGACACCGGCCGCGATGAAGGGGGTTTCCTGCCCTTCCGGTGTCTTCTATGCTCAGCTCGTGCGGGAGATCACGCTGCCGGTCGATGAGGCCTACGACGTGCTGGAGTCCTTCGATGCCGGCATCGAGCTGGCCCTGGCCGTCGATTCCTTCAGCGTCCTCGCCCGCCTGGAGCGAGGCGCCTGGCTGATCGACCGGCGCTTGTTCCCCGATCTGCCCGAGGGTCCGGCGTGACGGCGCCTCGGGCCGATGCCGATGCAGCCGACGGCCTCCGGCCCCACGAGGCGGCGGCCCAGCTCGGTGTGCCCGCCCGCGAGGTCTACCGACTGCTCGCCGTCCACCAGCTGTCCGCCTACCGGGACGGCGGTCGACTCGTCATCCGCCGGGAGTCCGTGGAGCGATTTCGGGCCCGGCCTCGCAGCAGCTGACCGCGATCCTCCTAAGGTGGGGAAGGTGCTGCCGCCGATCGTGATCGACGACGTCCATCCCCGCACCCCGGCCGGGTTCTCGGCCAAGGGGGTGGTGGGCGAGCGGCTCCCCGTCTCAGCGGTGCTGGTGGCCGACGGGCACGACCTGCTGGCCGCCCGGGTGCGCTGGAACGCGGTGGGCGACGACACGTGGCACAGCGCGCCGCTCGAGCTCCTCGGCAACGACCACTGGGCCGGCGCCCTCACCGCGCGGGCGATCGGCGCCCACGAGTACGTGATCGAGGCCTGGACCGACCGCTACGCCACCTGGCGCCACGAGATCGAGGTGAAGCTGGAGGCCCACCAAGACGTGAGCCTCGAGCTCGAGGAGGGAGCGCTCCTCCTCGAGGCCCTGGCCGCCAAGGTGGGCGCGGGCGACGCCAAGGCGCTGCAGGCCGCCGCCACGGCCACCCGTCGCACGAGCTGCTCGACCGACGTGCGCCTCGAGGCCGCCACCGACCCGAAGGTGGTGGCGCTGGTGGCTGGCCTGCCCGACACCCGCCTCTCCGCCACGCCGCCGCAGCCGCTGTGGATCGACCGGCCGGTGGTGGCCCACGCCGCCTGGTACGAGCTGTTCCCCCGCTCCTTCGGCGGCTTCGCCGGTGCCGCAGAGCACCTGCCCTACGTGGCCGACCTCGGCTTCGACGTGGTGTACCTGCCGCCCATCCACCCCATCGGCACCACCCACCGCAAGGGCGCCAACAACACCCTCACGCCGGCGCCCGTCGATCCCGGCAGCCCGTGGGCCATCGGCAGCGCCGAGGGCGGCCACGACGCCATCCACCCCGAGCTGGGCACGCTGGCCGACTTCCGCGCCTTCGTGGCCCGCGCCGAGGAGCTGGGCCTCGAGATCGCCCTCGACTTCGCGCTGCAGTGCAGCCCCGACCACCCCTGGGTGCGCGACCACCCCGAGTGGTTCACGGTGCGGCCCGACGGCTCCATCCGCTACGCCGAGAACCCGCCCAAGAAGTACCAGGACATCCACCCCATCGAGTTCTGGCCGGCCGACGACGGCGACCGTCGAGCGCTCTGGGCCGCCTGCCGCGACGTGCTCGAGCACTGGATCGCCCAGGGCATCCGCACGTTCCGCGTCGACAACCCCCACACCAAGCCGGTGCCCTTCTGGGAGTGGGTGATCGGCGACATCCGCTCCCGCCACCCGGAGGTGGCCTTCCTGGCCGAGGCCTTCACCCGTCCGGCGATGATGGCCAAGCTGGCCGAGATCGGCTTCAGCCAGAGCTACACCTACTTCACCTGGCGCGACGACGCCTGGGAGCTGCGGGAGTACGTCAACGAGCTCACCCAGGGCCCGCTGGCCGAGTACATGCGCCCGTCGTTCTGGCCCAACACGCCCGACATCCTCGCCCGCAGCCTCCGCAACGCCCCGGCGGCCGCCTTCCAGCTCCGGCTGGTGCTGGCCGCCACCCTCGTGCCGCTCTACGGGATCTACTCCGGCTACGAGCTCGGTGAGAACGAGCCGGCCAGCGAGACCAACGAGGAGTACTGGCACTCCGAGAAGTACGAGCTGAAGGCGCGCGACTACCGCGCCGACCACTCGATCGCGCCGTTCATCCGCACGGTCAACGAGGCTCGCCGCCGTCACCCGGAGGTGTGGTCGCTGCGCGACGTGCGCTTCCACCACAGCGACGACGACCAGCTGCTCGTCTACAGCCGGGGCCACGTGAGCACCGATCTGCTGCTGGTCGTGGTGAACCTCGACCCGCACCACGCCCACGACAGCCACGTGCGCCTCGACCTCGGCGCCCTCGGTCTCGCCGCCGACCAGCCCTACGACCTGCACGACGAGCTCACCGGCGACCGCTGGTCGTGGACGGGCGACGTGGGCTGGGTGCGCCTCGACCCCGCCGCCGGCCAGGTGGCCCACCTCTTCCACGTCACCGCCTGAGCGTGTGCGAGCCTGAGACCCCATGCCTTCTCTGATCGACCCATCCGACGACCGCTGGTTCCAGCGAGCTGTGTTCTACGAGGTGCTCGTCCGCGGCTTCAACGACAACACCAACGACGGCACCGGCGACCTCGCCGGCCTCACCGCCAAGCTCGACTACCTCGAGTGGCTCGGCATCGACTGCATCTGGCTGCTGCCGTTCTTCGAGTCGCCGCTGCGCGACGGCGGCTACGACATCAGCGACTTCTTCTCGGTGCTGCCGGCCTACGGCGACATCGGCGACGCCGTGCTCCTCATCGAGGAGGCCCACCGCCGCGGCATCCGGGTGATCGCCGACATGGTGATGAACCACACCTCCGACCAGCACCCCTGGTTCCAGGAGAGCCGGCAGGACCGCACCAACCCCAAGGCCGACTGGTACGTGTGGGGCGACGACGACCAGCGCTGGAACGAGGCGCGGGTGATTTTCGTCGACACCGAGCCCTCCAACTGGACCTATGACCCCGTGCGGGGCCAGTACTTCTGGCACCGCTTCTTCCACCACCAGCCCGACCTCAACTACGACAACCCCGAGGTGGCCGACGCCATGCTCGACGTGGTGCGGTTCTGGCTCGACCTCGGCCTCGATGGGTTCCGCCTCGACGCCGTGCCCTACCTCTTCGAGCGCGACGGCACCAACGGCGAGAACCTGCCCGAGACGCATGAGTACCTGCGCCGCGTGCGCAAGGTCGTCGACGACGAGTATCCCGGCAAGGTGCTGCTGGCGGAGGCCAACCAGTGGCCCGAAGACGTCGTCGACTACTTCGGTGAAGACGGCGACGAGTGCCACATGTGCTTCCACTTCCCGCTCATGCCGCGCATGTACATGGCGGTGCGGCGCGAGCAGCGCCACCCCATCACGGAGATCCTGGCCCAGACCCCGCAGATCCCCGACGGCTGCCAGTGGGGCATCTTCTTGCGCAACCACGACGAGCTCACCCTCGAGATGGTCACCGACGAAGAGCGCGACTACATGTACGAGGAGTACGCGCGAGACCCGCGCATGCGCCGCAACATCGGCATCTCCCGTCGCCTGTTCCCGCTGATCGACAACAACGAAGACCAGGCCCGCCTGTTCCACGCCCTGCTCTTCTCGATGCCCGGCAGCCCGGTGCTCTACTACGGCGACGAGATCGGCATGGGCGACAACATCTTCCTCGGCGACCGCGACGGCGTGCGGACGCCGATGCAGTGGACGCCCGACCGCAACGGCGGCTTCTCCACCGCCGACTTCGCCCAGCTCTACCTGCCGCCGCTCATGGATCCGGTCTACGGCTACCAGGCCGTGAACGTGGAGCAGCAGCAGCGCGACCCGTCCAGCTTCCTGCACTGGCTGCGCCGCCTGATGCAGGTGCGCAAGGAGCACCCGGTGTTCGGCGCCGGCGCCTTCGAGGTGCTCCACGCCGACAACCCCTCGGTCCTGGCCTACCTGCGCCGCGACGACACCGACACCGTGCTGTGCGTGCACAACCTCAGCCGCTTCCCGCAGCCCTGCGAGCTGATGCTCGAGCAGTACGCCGGCCTCACCCCGATCGAGCTGTCGGGCCGGGTGCCGTTCCCGCCCATCGGTGAGCTGCCCTACTTCGTCACCCTGGCCCCCCACGGCTTCTACTGGTTCAGCCTCGAGGAAGCAGGGGAGGAGAGCCAGCTGTGACCACTGAGCTGCACCGCACGCTGCCCGAGCTGGTGGCCGAGCACCTGCCCGCCCACCTGCTGCGCCAGCGCTGGTCGGGGGCCCACAACCGTGCCGTCGAGAGCGTGGAGCTGCGATGGCACGAGCTGGTGCGGGAGGAGTCGCCCCATCTGCTGTGGGCTCTGGCCCACGTGCGCTTCACCGACGGCGTGGCGCAGGACTACCAGGTGTTCGTGGGCGTGCGGCCTGTCGACCCCCAGCCCGACTTCCTCCAGGGCAAGGAGCTCGAGCTGCTGGCCGTCGTGCCCGACCCTGACGGCCCCGACGGTGCCGCCCTCGTGCTCTACGACGCGCTGGTCGACCCCGACCTCGCCATCGAGGTGCTGCACCTCGTGGCGCCCGAGGTGGAGGTGGAGGTGCGGCGCCCGATCGTGCTCGAGCACTCCAACAGCTCGATCGTCTACGACGAGTCGTCGATCCTGAAGATCTTCCGCAAGGTGGAGCCCGGCCCCAACCCCGATGTCGAGATCACCCGGGTGCTGGCCGAGCAGGGCTACCCCCACGTGCTGGCCCCGCTGGCCGAGCTGCGCCGCGACGGCACCGATCTGGCCGTGCTGCGCGAGTACCTCGTGGGCGCCACGGAGGGGTGGGCCCTGGCCCGCACCTCGGTGCGCGACCTGCTGGCCTCCCGGATGCCGCCCGAGGAGTGCGGCGGCGACTTCGGGCCCGACGCCGAGCGGCTGGGCCACATCCTCGGCGGCCTCCACCTGGCCATGGCCGAGGCCTGGGGTCACGAGGCCGGCGACCCGGCCGGCTGGGCGCAGGAGATGGAGGACCACTTGGCCGAGGTGCTCCAGACCGCCGCCGACGACCTCGACGCTCCTGCGCTGCGAGCCCGCTACGCCGAGCTGGCCGCCCTCACCGACGCCGGCCGCCAGATCCGCATCCACGGCGATCTGCACCTGGCCCAGCTCGTGATGACCGACGCCGGGTGGTACGTCCTCGACTTCGAGGGCGAGCCCGATCGCCGCCGCGACGAGCGCTACACCACCTCCTCGCCGCTGCGCGACGTGGCCGGCATGCTGCGCTCGCTCCAGTACGCCGCCGCCGTGGGTCGCAGCGACTGGTCGGTCGACGACGCCCAGCTCGACGCCCTGGCTGGCGCCTGGGACGACCGGGCCCGGGCCGCCTTCATGACCGGCTACCTCGGCACCGAGGGCATCGAGGCCCTCCTCCCCGGCGACCCGCAGGCCCTGCGCACCGCGCTGGTGGCCTTCGAGCTCGACAAGGCCGTCTACGAGGTGGGCTACGAGCGGGGCCACCGCCCGGAGCTCGTCGACGTCCCGCTGTCGGGCATCGCCCGCCTCCTCGCCGAGCCGACGCCGCACTGATGCCGCACCCCACCGACCAGGATCTCTGGCTGTTCGCGGAGGGTCGCCATGAGCGGCTCTGGGAGGTGCTGGGGGCCCGCCCGGAGGGCGACGGCACCCGGTTCTCGGTGTGGGCGCCGCACGCCCAGGCGGTGTCGGTGGCCACCGACGGCAACGGGTGGCAGGCCGGCGTCGACCCGCTCTCGCGCATCGACGGCTCCGGCGTGTGGACCGGCCTCGTGGTGGGCGCCCGGGTCGGCACGCCCTACAAGCTGGCCGTCACCGGCGCCGACGGCGTCACCACCATGCGGGCCGACCCCATGGCCGCCACGGCCGAGCAGGGCGGCGGCATGGCCAGCGTGGTCTTCGAGAGCCAGCACCAGTGGGGCGATGCCGAGTGGATGGCCGCCCGCCGCCAGACCGACCCGGTCGCGATGCGCCTCAGCGTCTACGAGCTGCACCTGGGCTCCTGGCGCCACCACGCCGACGGCCGCCCGCTCTCGTATCGCGAGGCGGCGCCGCTGCTGGCCGACCACGTGAGCAACCTCGGCTTCACCCACGTGGAGCTGATGCCCCTGGCCGAGCACCCCTACGAGCCGTCGTGGGGCTACCAGGTCACCGGCTACTACGCGCCCACCTCGCGCTTCGGCAGCCCCGACGACTTCCGCTGGTTCGTCGACCACCTCCACCAGCGCGGCATCGGCGTGATCGTCGACTGGGTGCCGGCCCACTTCCCCCGCGACGCCTGGGCGCTGGCCGCCTTCGACGGCACCCCCTGCTACGAGCACGCCGACCCGCAGCGGGCGTCGCACCCGGACTGGGGCACGCTGGTGTTCGACCACGGCAAGCCCGAGGTGAAGTCGTTCCTGATCAGCAACGCCCTGTTCTGGATGAGCGACCTCCACGTCGACGGCATCCGCGTCGACGCCGTGGCCTCGATGCTCTACCTCGACTACTCCCGCCAGCCGGGGCAGTGGACCCCCAACGTGCACGGCGGCAACGAGGCCCTCGACGCCATCGAGCTCTTCGAGCAGCTCAACAGCGTGGTGCACCTGGTGGAGCCAGGTGTGCTCACCATCGCCGAGGAGTCCACCGCCTACCCGGGCGTGAGCCGTCCCGTCGACGCCGGCGGCCTCGGGTTCACCCACAAGTGGAACATGGGCTGGATGCACGACACGCTCGACTACTGGGCCCGCCGGCCCGAGCACCGCCGCTGGCACCACGACGACCTCACCTTCGGGCTCACCTACGCGTGGGCCGAGCACTTCGTGCTGCCGCTCAGCCACGACGAGGTGGTGCACCTCAAGAGGCCGCTGCTGGGCAAGATGCCGGGCGAGACGCCGCCCGACCGCTTCGCCGACCTGCGGGCCCTCTACGCCTGGATGTGGGCGCACCCCGGCAAGCAGCTCCTGTTCATGGGCGCCGAGCTGGCCGAGCGCCACGAGTGGAGCCACGACCGCAGCCTCGATTGGGACCTGGGTCTCGACCCGATGCACGCCGGCGTGGCCGCCCTGATCGGGGAGCTCAACCGCGTGCAGCGCGAGCACCCCGCCCTCTACCGCGGCGACGGCGATCCGGCCGGCTTCGCCTGGCTGTCGGTCGACGACGCCGCGCACGCCACGCTGGCCATCGAGCGCTCCGAGCCCGGCTACCCCCACCAGGTGGCGG
>JBPPMN010000187.1:0-10908 GCA_051306055.1 Acidimicrobiales bacterium | reverse complement strand
CCACGCCGTCGAGCAGGTCGCAGGTCCAGCCGGCGCCGGCCACGTCGAGGGCGGTGAGGCCGGCGAGGAGGTCGGTGCCGGGCAGGCAGGAGCCCTGCGGGCCCGGCGACAGGTCGGCCAGCAGCCCGCACTCGAGGCGCTGCACCACCCGCACGGTGCCGGTGGCCGGGTCCACGCCGAGGTTCTGCACCGTGGTGGTGAGCTCGGCCACCGCGCCGGGGTGATCCTCGGTCACGATGGTGTAGGGCTGGAGGTCGATCGGCTGCCGAACGACCACGGCCGCGTTGGCGGAGATCACGTCGGCCAACGGGTGGTCGGCGTTGGTCACCTCGTAGCCCAGCAGCACCTCGTCGTCCTCGCCGACGTCGGCGCAGCCCCGCAGGAGCCGGTCACCGAACTCCACCGGCTGGCACGGACGGCCCGCGTCGTACAGCTCGGCGTCGGCCAGCACGTCGAGGGTGAGCGTGGGCAGCGCGCCCTCGGCCGGCACCGGGCCGGGGTGGGTGCAGGTGGCGGCACCGCCGACGACGGCACAGGTCCAGCCGTCGCCGGACGCGGCCACCGTGGTGAGGCCCTCATGCGTGTCCTCGTCGGTGGTGACGGTGGTGACGGCCTCGGCCGGCTCGGTGCCCTGGTTCTCGATCACCAGCGGCACCTGGTTCACCTGGCCGGCGATGAGCGGCGCGTCGTCGAGCTCGGGGACCAGGTCGGGGATGCCGATCACGACGACGCGGGCGGCGGCGGTGTTGTTGCGGGTGTCGCCGTCGTTGGGGTTGTCGACCACCAGGTCGAGGCCAGCGCTCGGGTAGGCGGCCAGCAGCACGTCGAAGCCCAGCGTGAGCGCCGGGAGGTCGATGCCCGGCTCGGAGACCTCAGTGGTCTGGCACTGCAGCACGGTGTCGCCGTCGACCAGCGCGCACGTCCAGCCGGTGCCGGAGCCCGCCGGGGCCCCGGCACCGGCCGGGAGGTAGAGGTCGACGGTGGTGGTGCCGCCGGCGGCCACCTGGCCGTCGTTGGCCACGGTGGCGACCACCTCGAGGCGGTCGCCCACCGAAGCGGTGAGCGGAGCGTCGACGCTGACCTTCAGGTCGGGGGCGCCCAGCACCTCGAAGCCGATGCGGTCGGTGTTGGCCAGGTCGGCCACGCTCTCGCCCGGCACGACGACGGTGGCCTCGACGTGGGTGTCGGGGAAGCCGTCGCCGCCGATGTAGCTCTCCATGTTCAGCGGGGGGTAGGTGCCCAGGGCGGGGACGGGCTCGGTGGTGCTGCAGGTGAACGTGGTGCCGTCGCCGGGGCTGCAGCTCCAGCCGGAGCTGGCGAAGGTGCTCTGCAGCACGCCGGGCCCGGGGCGCACGGTGACGGTGGCGGCGCCGGGCGGGGCCAGGCCGCCGATGTTCTCCACGTCGATGCGGAAGAGCCGGGTGTCGCCGATCTCGGCCGCCGCGCCGTCGGCCAGGTCGGTGACGTCCATCACCAGGTCGACGCCGAGGGTGGGGATCGAGGCGGAGGCGACGTCGTTGTCGGCCCGCACGTCGTCGCTCTGGCTGACGGACGCCGACACGCTGGTGGCGGGGTGGTCGGCGATGGTCACCGCGAAGGCGGCGGTGAGCACGGGCAGGTCGGCGCCGGGGGCCAGCGGACCGTCGTGGACGCAGCTGGTGGTGCCGAAGAGCGTGAGGCAGTCCCAGCCGTCGCCGGTGAAGGCCGGGAAGCCGGCCTCGCGCAGGTTGACGGTGAGCACGATCGGGCCGTCGGCCGGCTCGATGCCGAGGTTCGACACGGTGATGTCGACGCTGTCGGCCTGGCCGACGGTGAAGGGCTGGTCGTAGGCCAGCTCCACGGTGAGGTCGACGGCGAGCTCCACCGCGATGTCGACGCTGGCCGCGTTGTTGCCGGGGGAGCCGTCGCTGGGGTCGTCGACGGTGGCGGTGCGCGTCACCTCGGGGAGGTGGACGAGGAGCGGCGTCTCGGTGGCCGTGATGGCCGGGAGGTCATCGCCCACGGCCACGGGCCCGGCGTGGACGCAGGTGGTGGTGCCGTCGTCGACGGCACAGGTCCAGCCGGTGCCCGTGGCCGAGTACGCCCGGGGGAAGGTGACGGTGACCGGTCCGGAGGCGGGCCCGGTGCCGACGTTGCTCACCGTGGCGGTCAGGTCGCTGGGCCGGCCCACGAACCAGGTGCCCTCGGGCACGAGGGAGAGCGTGAGGTCGGCCGGCACCACGATCGGGGTGGTCTCGGTGTCGGCGCTGTTGAGCAGGTTGGCGTCGAGCCCGCTGGCGGTGGCCGTGAGCGAGCCGCTGCGCTCCTCGGTGGCGGCCACGTCGACCGTCACCATGATGGGCGGGAAGTCGGCTCCCACGCCGATCACGGCGTCGGTGGTGCAGCTGTCGCCGTCGGTCGGGCAGGTCCAGCCGTCGCCGGCGGCGGAGGCGACCGAGAGCGGGCCGGCCGGGACGAAGGTGACGGTGGTGGTGCCCACGGTGGGGGCGCCGCCGCGGTTGCCGGCCACCACCTCGTAGCTGCCGGTGCCGGGGGCGGTGAAGGTGGCGTCGGCGTCGCTGACCGCCACCACGAGGTCGGGGGCCACGATCGGTGTGGAGTCGGAGGCGAAGTTGTTGCCGGTGTTGCCGTCGCCGCCGCCGGCCACCTCGCCCGAGATGCTGGCCGTGCTGCCGGCGCCCACCGCCACCGACATTGAGGCGGTCAGCGCGGGCAGGGTGCCGCCTGCGGCGGCCACCGCAGAGGTGGTGCAGGTGAGGGTGGGCAGGTCGCAGGTCCAGCCGTCGCCGGCCAGGTCGGTGGGCGTGATGGGGCCGGTGGCGTCGAGCGTCACCGTGATCTCGCCGGCGGAGTCGGCGGTGCCGTCGTTGGCCACCTCGATCTCGTAGGTGCCGGTGGTGCCGGCGCTGAAGGCCTGTTCGCCGTCGGTGATCGACAGGGTGAGGTCGGTGACCGACACGATCGTGCTGAAGTCGAAGTCGTGGTTGTTGTTGGTGCGGCCGTCCTCGGTGCTGGCCACGGTGGCCGCGGAGCGGATCGATGACGAGCCGACGGGCACGGGGATGCTCAGGCCGAGCTCGGGCAGCGACTCCCCCGAGGCCACCGGGCCCGCGTGCTCGCAGATGAGGAGGTCGTCGACGTCGCCGCAGGTCCACCCGTCGCCGCTCCCGGTGCGCGCCGTGTCGGGGTTGGTGTCCACCTCGACCGTGATCGGTTCAGTGGTGGCGGAGGTGCCGAGGTTGGTCACCACCACGGTGGAGGTGCCGGTGCCGCCGGCCAGGAAGTCGACGTCGTCGTCGCTGATCGCCACGGTGAGGTCGACGGGCAGGATCACCTCGACGGAGAGCGAGTCGAAGTCGTTGGTGCGGTTGCCGTCGGTCTGGCCCCGCACCTCGGCGAAGGCGAAGAAGGAGCCGCCGAACGTGGTGCCCACGGTGCCGGTGAGCACCACCGGTGGCAGCGATCCCTCGCCGGGCACCGGGCCGGGCCGGGTGCACTCGACGTTGCCTCCCCCGTCGGCCTCCTCGCACGTCCACCCGTCGCCGGAGGCCGCCGGAGACTGCAGCGGGTTGCCGCTGAGCTCCACGGTGATCGAGCCGACGGCCTCCGTCTCGAGCACGTTCGTCACCACGGCCTCGATGGCGACGGGCTGGCCGTGGGTGGCGGGTCCGCTCGACAGCGCCACGGTGAGGTCGCTCTCGCCGCCCACCAGCGTGTCGATCTCCACGAAGTTGTTGCCGGTGAGCTGGTCGCCGTCGGCGTAGATCGAGCCCTGGGCCAGGATGCTGGAGCCGAAGGTGTTGCCCAGGGTGCCGGTGATGGTGATGGCGGGGAGCGAGCCACCGGCCGGGATGGGGCCGGGGTGCTGGCACTGGACCGTGCCCTCCCACGGCGTCTCGCAGGTCCAGGTCTCGCCGCCGTCGCCCACCGTGCCGGTCACGTCGAAGCTCACCTGGACCTCGACCGACACCGGGCCGGCGACCGGGTCGGTGCCGGGGTTGGTGGCGGTGGCCGTGTAGGCGACGGGGCCGCCCACCACGAACACGGCGTCGGCGTCGGCGTCGTCGAGCTCGAGCTGGGCGTCGGCGGTGGCCACGAAGGGCAGCGTCAGGTCGGCCTGCTCGTTGGCGCCGTTCTGGTCGCCGCCACCGTCGACCACAGCCGACACCGTCACCTCGTCGTCGTGGCTCGACCGTGGCGTGACCACGAGGGTGAGGTCCGGGGCGGCACCGCCGCCGGGGATCGGGGTGCTGGTGGTGCACCAGCCGAAGGAGCAGTCCCAGCCGTCGCCGGCGAACGACACGAGGTCCACGCCGAACGGGATCCAGGCCGACATCGAGATCTCACCGTCGGTGGGGGCGGTGCCGAGGTTGACGGCTCGCAGCGTGAAGGTGGCGTCCTGCCCGGCCACCAGCTCAGCGGGGCCCTCGATCTCGGCCGACAGGTCGACGGGGGCGGTGGCCGGCACCTCGCCCGTGGCGCTGTCGTTCTCGTAGCGGCGGTCGTCGGGATGGAAGACGTACGCGTCGTAGCGGGCGACGCCTTCGCTGATGGGGGCGACGGTGCCCGACCACACCAGGTCGGGCAGCACCTCGCCCGGGCCGAGGTCGCCGATGTAGGTGCACGTCTCGGTGCCCTCGAGGTCGCAGCTCCAGCCGGCCGCCGCCACCGACTGGTCGGCGCCGAAGGGGCTGTCCCAGATGTAGAGCTCGATGGGGGTGCTGGCGGTGCCGGCGCCCAGGTTGGCCAGCGTGAGGCGGATGGTGCCGGTCTCCCCCACCACCAGCGGACCACCGATGGTGGCGGTGAGGGCGAGGTCGACCAGCGGGGTGACGGGGGTGGACACCTCGGCCAGGTCGTTGCTGTCGTCGACGTCGCCGAAGAAGCCGAGGGTGACCCTCGCGCTGGCCTCCACCTCGGGCTGGTAGGCGTCCACCACGGTGCCGGTCACCTCGAGCTCCGGGAGCGAGCCGCCGGCGGCCACCGGGCCGTCGTGGCTGCAGTCGGCCCAGGTCGATCCCGAGCACGTCCAGCCGTCGCCGGTGGCCACGGTGTCGATGAAGGGGGTGTTGACGAAGACCCGGACCGGTTCGAAGGCGGTGCCGTCTCCGACGTTGTCCACCGTCACGCGGTAGGTGCCGGTGTCGCCCTCCACGAACGTGGCCCCGTCGTCGGTCAGCGACACGGCCAGATCGGGCGTGGTCAGCACCGCGCTCCAGGAGTCGACGTCGTTGGCGGTGTTGGAGCCGCGGGGGTCGACGCTCACGAACGCCTCGACCGACTCGGCCTCGATCGGGGCCGAGCCCGCGAGGGTGAGGGTGGGCAGGACGCCGCCGGCGCCGACCGGGCCGCCGTGGGTGCACACGGTCGAGCCGAACAGCGGCTCGCAGCTCCAGCCGGGTCCGGAGCCGCTGACGTCGAAGAGGTCGCCGCTCACGTCGACCGTGATCGGGCCGGGGGCGCTGAAGGCGCTGGGGTTGGCCACGACCGCGGTGAGCTCCACCGGACCGCCCGACGACACCTCGGCCGGCCCGTCGACTGCGATGCTCAGGTCGAAGGCCGCCCCGCCCGTGACGGTGGTGACGGTGCTGGTGAAGTCGTTGGTGGTGCGCCACCCACCGGGGCTGACGTCGGCCGTGGTGGTCACGTTCGGCGCGTCGGTCGGCGCGGTGCCGGCGATCGAGAAGGCCGTCGACTCGAAGCTGTCGAGGGCGAGGCCGGCCGTGCAGGTCGCCGTGCCGCCCACGAACGCCGAGCAGGTCCAGCCGGGGCCGGAGGCGGTGGGGGCCACCATCGTGGTGGTCAGCTCGATCTCGGCCGGGCCGGCGAAGGCGGTGTCGCCCTGGTTGAGCACCGTGCCGTTGATCGTCAGCGGCTGGCCGGCGGTGGCAGGGGCGCCGAAGAGCGACACGGCGAGGTCGGGGTCGACGGGGCGCACGGGCACGTTCAGCTGGTTGTTGCCGGGCACGTCATCGGCGGTGGCCTCGAGGTAGGTGATGATCGTGCCCTCGTCGGTGAAGGTGCCCGACGCGGTGATGGGCGGGAGGGTGCCCCCGGCCGGCACCGGTCCGGGGTGGGTGCAGGAGGGTCCGTCGCAGGTCCAGCCCGTCCCTGCAGCGATGGTCACCCCGCCGTCGGTGCTGATGCCCCCGACGAAGAACGAGGGGAGCACGTCGACGGTGACGGGTCCTGCGGCCGGCAGCCCGTCGGTGCCCTGCTCGGTCACCACGAGGTCGACGGCGTAGGGCTCGCCGAGGGCGACGGTGGGTCGCTCGGCCGCCACCACCAGGTCGACGGCGCCGGTGATGGCCACGGCCAGCTCGTCCTGGGCGCTGCCGAGGTTCGACGACACCCACGCCCAGAGGCGGATGGGCGACTGGTCGAAGGCGTCGGGGGTCATGGAGAGCTCGACGGTGGCGGTGGCGCCGGGGGCCAGCGAGGCCAGCTCGCAGGAGAGGTAGCCGAAGCCCTCACAGGTCAAGGTTCCTTGATCGACGAGCGTGACCTGGCCGAAGCTGCTGCGGCTGATGTCGAGGACCACGCCCGTGGCCGTCACCTCATCGAGGTTGGTGATGGTGGCCGTGTAGGTGGCGGTGTCGCCCGCCGGCACCTCGCTGGGACCGGTGATGACCACCCCGATGGCGTCGCCGGCCGCCGCCGACGCCATCGAGGTGCCCACCAGCGGGACGGTGGCTCCCACCAGCACCACCAGCAGGGCCGAGAGGCCCAGCCGGCGCAGTGCGTCGAGGCGCGCCGAACCTGCCGTCCCGTGGCCAACATGGTTCGTTCGCATCGCCCTCGCCCCTCCGAGCCCCCCCAGCGGGGACCCGATCGGGTTGTACGCCCCGCCCGTTCCACGTCCGTTACACGCGTCCTGATCCCGGCGAAACGGTCACCGGGGAGGGATCGGCCACAGGGTGCGGATCTGGCTGCGTGGCCTAGGCTCCGGCCTCGGCGATGACCTCACAGCCCCACGACCCCCAATCGCTCGGCGAGGAGCTGGAGCGGCTGTTCGAGCAGACGCCCGCGCCCGATCCGCTGGCCAAGGCGCCTACGGCCGCGCCGGAGATCGTCGCCGACGAGGCCGCCGCGGCGGCGCTCGAGCGGCCGGCGCCCACCGTGCCGGTGGAGCGGGTGGCCATGGCCATGGAGCTGGCCATCGACAACGCCGTGCGCGCCGCGGTGGAGGCGGCGGTGGAGCGAAGCATCGTCCCGCTGGTGGCCGACCTTCGCGAGCAGCTCGCCAACGACGACCAGCGCGACGACCGCGTCCAGCAGGACATGGACCTGCTGCGCAGCCAGCTCGACGCCGCCTTCGACCACCTGGAGACGATGGTGGGCGAGGTGGCGGCCAGCGTGCGCCGCCTCGCCGACCGACCCGCGGCCGAGCCGGTCGCCGCCGTCGACCTGCACCCGCTGGTGGATCAGGTGCAGCGGCTCCACGAAGACGTGGCCGCCCAGGTCGCCGACAGCCGCAAGGCGCTGCGCAGCGACCTCACCCGCCTCGCCGAGCGGCTGGGCGAGGGCACCGTGGAGGTCGACACCCGCCGCCTCGAGGAGGTGGTGCACCGCGGCGCCATCGCCAACGCCGCCGACATCGCCAACCTCAGCGGCGAGCTCGAGGCGCTGATCGCCGCCATCAAGGCCCACGACACCAACCTGAGCGATCTGCGCAAGCAGATCGAGTGGATCAAGCAGCGCGTCCTCAGCCGCTGATTGCGCCCATCACACCCTGAAGACGGTGAGCTCTGGAAGGTCGGGGTAGTCGCCATCCTGCGTGACCACGGGGAGGGTGAGGGCCATGGCAGTCGCCGCGATCCAAGAGTCGTTGACCGGCATGCGCAGGTTGCGGTCGCGTAGCAGCACTCGCAGCGTGGCCCAAGCGGCCGCCACCGAATCGTCGATGGGGACCGGCTCGAGGGCCAAGGCTGCGGTCAGGGTGGCGAGGCGGCGAGCACGCGTCTCCACCGAGGCCGCCGCCAGCACGCCGGCTCGCAGCTCCCCGACCGTGATGATCGACACCGCCAGCTCGTCTGGGACCTCGCTCTGGTCGATGGGCCGACCGGACTCCCCGGCGATGAACAGCGAGGTGTCGGCCAGGCCTCTGCTCACCGGAACGGAAGGTCGTCGGTGGTATCTCCGGCCAGGTCGGCCAGCTCTCGACTGAGCTCGGCGTCGGCCTGGTGCGGCAGCACTCGGGTGATGAAGTCGGCTCGTGAGATCCAGCGCGATCGGTTGGCGATGGGGGTGAGCGCCGCAGCAGGGCGTCCGTCAACGGTGATCACGATCGTCTCCCCACGGTCGACTCGGTCGAGCAGCGATCGGGTGTTGTTGCGCAGCTCGCGAGATGCCACTTCGTGCATGGCCGGAGTGTAGCACTTGTGCTACATCCGTCGCATCACTCGCCCAGGGCCTGGCCGTCGGCGGCTTCTCGGAGGAGGTCGGCGTGGCCGTTGTGGCGGGCGTACTCCTCGATGAGGTGCACCAGGATCCAGCGCAGGCTGGGTGCGCGGCCGTCCTGCCACACCTTGTCGGCCAGGCGGTCGAGGCCGCCGTCGGCCAGGGCGTCGGCCACCAGCGAGCGTGACCGCTCCACTGTCAGATGCCACAGCGCCCGCAGCTCGTCGGGCGAGTCGGCGGCGGCGGAGTGCCAGTCCCAGTCTCGGTCGGCGGCCCAGTCGACCGTGTCCCACGGCGGGGCCGGCTCGTTGGCGTGCAGCGACCGCGAGCACCAGTGGTCTTCCACGTAGGCCATGTGCTTGAGCAGCCCGCCGAGGGTCATGGTGGACACGCCCACCGTGGTCTGCAGCGCAGCGGCGTCGGCACCGTCGGTCTTCCAGCCGAGGGTGGCCCGCTGGTAGTCGAGGTAGCCCAGCAGCGTGGCCACCTCGTCGCCGGCCAGGGGAGGTTCGGGTCGGCCCTGCTCGTCGATGTCAGCCATGGACCGCGACCGTACCGACCGTCTGAGACAGCCAGCTGCGGGTTTCGGGAGCGCCCCAAGTCGGCGCTCAGACCATGAGGCGGTGACCGGGCTCGATGGGGCGGTAGCCGAAGCCGTCGGCGTCGGCGTCCGTCCACAGGTCGGCCGCTTCAGTGGCAGGATCGGCCGGTCGGCGGGCGTGGAGGACGTAGTAGATGGGCCAGGCCGGGTTGTGGTTCGAGGCGAGCGACACCACCTCGAAGCCGTGGCGCATGCACGCGTGCCGGAGACCGTGGGCCCCGATGCGCCAGAGATCGCCATAGGCCGGCCGCTCCCAGTGCTCCACCTGCATGAACGGCACCACCAGCAGCAGCTCGGAACGGCTCAGCTCGAAGAGGTTGTCGATGGCGGTCTCGAGGGCGGGGACGTGCTCGAGGGTCGTGTGGTTGAACACCATGTCGAAGCGTCCCCGCAGCGATGGGTCCAGTGGAGCGGTGAGATCCAGGTGGATGCTGTCGGCCCCCTCGCCGCGCAGCCCGCCGACGTTGGTCGTGGTGTAGCTGCTGGCCTGCGCGAAGTAGTCGCGGTAGTGGCGACCCTCCTTGTCTTCGTCGCGCCAGGCGGAGACGTGCACCACCTCGCCGGTGACGGCGGCGGCCACCGGTTCGATCTGGCGGTTCGACCACACCCGCGGGTTCAGCTCGGGCGTGAGGCGCTGCAGCAAGGCGGTGGAGCGGCGGTTGACGAGCCGAGTGGCCCGCAGGGCCCAGGGCCTGGCTCCTTGCTTGATGCGAGCGGCGGGGTGCATACGACGGTGTCTCACCGATCCGTCGACAGGGTGCGGAACCAGTCGACCGTGCGGCGGAGGCCGTCTTCCAGGCCCACCGGCTCCACGGCGGGGAACAGCGAGCGGAGGCGGGTCTGGTCGGCCTGGCTGTCGCGGACGTCGCCGGCCCGGGTGGCCACGTGCTCCCGCTCGATGGGGTGGCCGAGGATGCCCTCGAGGACGGTGAGCGTCTCGAGCAGCGAGGAGCGGCCGCCGAAGGCGAGGTTGACGGGGCGCTCGTGGCCCACGCTGCCCACCACCGCGGCGGTGATGACCTCGCACACGGAGCCGACGTAGGTGAAGTCGCGCGTCTGGCCGCCGTCGCCGTGCACGGTCACCGGTCGGCCGGCCAGGGCCGCCTCCACGAAGGCCGGCACCACCGCGGCGTAGGCGTGGCCGGCGGCCTGCAGCGGGCCGAACACGTTGAAGAACCGGAAGGCCAGCGCCCTCAGCCCGAAGCACTGGGCGTGGGAGAGGGCGTAGCTCTCGGTGGCCAGCTTGGAGACGGCGTAGGGCGACACCGGCATCGGCGTCATCTCCTCCTGCTTGGGCAGGATCGGGTTGGCGCCGTAGACGGAGCTCGACGACGCCACCACGATGTGGCCCACCCCGTGGCGGCGCATGGCCTCCAGCACCTGGAGGGTGCCGGTGGCGTTGACGTCGTGGGAGGCCATCGGGTCTTCCAGCGAGCGGGGCACGGAGGGTCGGGCGCCGAGGTGCACCACGGCCGCCGCCCCGGCCAGCACCTCGTCGAGGTCGAGCGGCGAGGTGAGCGAGCCCTCCACGAGGGTGGCGTCGACGCCGTCGAGGTTGGCCGCGAAGCCGGTGGAGAGGTCGTCGAGGGCCACCACCTCGGTGACCTCGGGGGCGGCGGCCAGGCTCCGGCACAGGTTGGCCCCGATGAACCCGGCTCCACCGGTGACGACGACCTTCATGCCCACCGTCTAGCAGGCGGCGCCCCACACGTGAGACGTGCCGCCCCACTCAACACCGATTGATCGAGGTCGAGGGTTCGGCCTCACGAGTCGTCCTGGCGCTGGCGCTCGCGCTTGGCCACGTACATGGCGGCGTCGGCCGCGTCGAGGAGCTCGTCGGGATCGACGGTGGACTCCACCGGGGCCAGGCCCACGCTGAGCGACAGGGTGACGAGGCGGCCGTCGGG
>JBPPMN010000180.1:0-9397 GCA_051306055.1 Acidimicrobiales bacterium | reverse complement strand
ACATCAGGCGGCGAGGGTACACACCGGTACCGTGGCTCCGATGCGCCACCTCGATCTCACCGTGCCCTCGGGCGCGGCACACCTGCGGAGTGTGCAGAGCGGCTGGCTCATCGAGCTCGAAGCCGTCGCCGACCTGGAGACGGCCACCGCCGACCTCCGGGCCGCGCTCGACGCGGTGGCCGAGGTGGGCGGCGGTCTGGCCCGCTACTGGGCCACCGACGGCGACGAGGTGGGCGCCGCGGCCAGCCTGGCCGCCGGCCTGCGTCCCGAGCGGGAGCTCCTCCAGCTCCGCCGGGCCCTGCCCGTCGACGAGCCGGCCGACCTGCCGGTGCGGGCGTTCGTGGTTGGACAGGACGAGGCGGCCTGGCTGGCCGTGAACAACCGGGCCTTCGCCTGGCACCCCGAGCAGGGTGGCTGGACCCTCGACGACCTGCTGGAGCGCGAGGCGGAGCCGTGGTTCGATCCCGCCGGCTTCCTGCTCCACGAGGTGGACGGTGAGCTGCTCGGCTTCTGCTGGACCAAGGTGCACGCCACCACCGACCCGCCGTTGGGCGAGATCTACGTGATCGCCGCCGACCCGTCGACGCGCGGCCTGGGGCGGCCCCTCACCCTCGCTGGGCTCGATCACCTGCACCACGTCGGGATCGGTACGGGGATGCTCTACGTCGACGGTGGCAACGAGGCCGGCCGACGCCTCTACGACGGCCTCGGCTTCGCGGTGCACCACGTCGACAGCGCCTTCGTCACCGAGGTGGCCCCGCGATGACCGCCGCCCACCCCACCCGCTACGGGCTCGACCGCACCGAGCTGGCGGCACTGCTCGATGGCCAGCCCCGCTACCGCCTCGACCAGCTGTGGACGGGTCTCTACGAGCAGCTGGCCGCACCCGACGAGCTCACCTCGTTGCCCAAGGCCCTGCGGGCCCGGCTCGACGAGCAGCTCCCGCTGGCCCTCGACGTGGCCGCGGAGTCCACCAGCGACGGCGGCGAGACCGTGAAGTGGCTCTGGACCCTCCACGACGGCACCCAGGTGGAGACCGTCCTCATGCACTACGACACCCGCTCCACCGTGTGCATCTCCAGCCAGGCCGGGTGCGCCATGGGCTGCGGCTTCTGTGCCACCGGGCAGGCCGGGTTCGATCGGCAGCTCACCACCGGTGAGATCGTGGAGCAGGTCGTGCGCGCCTCCCGCCGGGCCCGCGACGACGGCCGGCGGCTGTCCAACGTGGTGTTCATGGGCATGGGCGAGCCGCTGGCCAACTACGACCCCACCTGGGCAGCGGTGGAGCGCCTCCACGGCGATCTCGGCCTCAGCGCGCGGCACCTCACGGTCTCGACGGTGGGGATCGTGCCGGGCATCCGCCGGCTGGCCACCGAGGACCTCCCCGTGAACCTGGCGGTGTCGCTCCACGCGGCCGACGACGACCTGCGCGACGAGCTGGTGCCGATCAACCGTCGCTACCCGCTCTCGACCCTGATGGACGCTTGCGCCGGGTACCTCCAGGCCAAGGGCCGGCGCCTGTCGTTCGAGTGGGCGCTCATCGACGGCGTGAACGACCGAGACCACGACGCCGACCTCCTCGTGGAGCGCTCTCGCAGCCTGCCGCTGGCCGCCCACGTGAACCTGATCCCCCTCAACCCCACACCGGGCTACGCGGTGCGGGGGTCCCCGCCGGCCCGCGTCCGGGCCTTCCGCGACCGACTGCGGGAGGGCGGCGTCAACGCCACGGTGCGCCGCACGCGCGGCACCGAGATCGACGCCGCGTGCGGCCAGCTGCGGGCAAACCAGGCTGCGGCCGGGGCACCGGAACCCACCCCGGTGCGGATGCGATCGCGCTGAGCGGCAGGCTCAGGCGCTGAGCGCCAGCCCGGCGGCCAGCAGCCCACCGGTCACCAGCTGCACCTGTCCGGTGGCGCCCAGCACCGGCACCAGGGCCCGGCCGGTGGCCCCTTCCAGCACCGCCAGCACCGGCCGTCGGCTCAGCACCACGCCCACCAGCGCGGCTGCGCCGGCCGGCCGGCCGAAGCCGCCGGCCAGCACTGGCACGAAGAGGAAGGCAGCCACCAGCATGGCCACGTAGAGCGCTCGCGTGCGGCGGTCGCCGAGGCGCACCGCCAGGGTCCGCTTGCCCGACTCGGTGTCGCCGGGGATGTCGCGGAGGTTGTTGATGACCAGCAGGGCGGTGGCCAGCAGGCCCACCGGCACAGCGGCCACCGCCGACAGGGCGGTGATGCTCTCGGTGTGGACGTAGGTGGAGCCGATGGTGGCCACCAGCCCGAAGAACACGAACACGAACAGCTCCCCGAAGCCGTAGTACCCGTAGGGGTGGGACCCGCCCGTGTAGAACCAGCCCGCCGCGAAGGCGGCCGCCCCCACCACCAGCAGCTCCGGGCCCACCGCGACCGCCAGGGCCAGGCCGGCCACGCCGGCCACCAGGAACGACAGCAGCGCCGCCCTCTTCACCGCCCCCGGGGGTCGCAGCCCCCAGCCCACCAGGCGCACGGGGCCCACCCGCAGACCCGGGTCGTCGGTGCCGCGCACGCCATCGCTGTAGTCGTTGGCGAAGTTGGTGCCCACCTGCAGGCCCAGGGCCACCACCGCGGCGGCCAGCACCCGCCACGCGATCACGTCGCCCTCACCCACCACAGCCGCCGTGCCCACCAGCACGGGCACCACGGCGGCAGGGAGCGTGCGGGGCCGCGCCCCGGCCAGCCAGAGGCGGGCCCCCGAGGGCGGAGCGGGAGGCGACGGATCGACGGGGTCGGCCATGCGGCGCCGAGTCTCGCCCGATCGGCTCCTACGCTGCCACCGTGACCCGCCGAGCGACCACCGCCCTGTGAACCGGCTGGTGCCCCTCGAGGCGACCGGCTCGCGCTTCGTCGACGAGCTGCAGCGGGCCTGGGCCGACGGCGACGCCGTGCTGCCGGTGGACCCCCGGCTCCCCGCTCCCAACCGCGCAGCGTTGCTGGCCGCGGCCGAGCTCGACCGCCCGGTCGGATCCGACGACGCCCTGGTGATGGCCACCAGCGGCACCAGCGGAGAGCCGAAGCTGGCCGTCCTCACCCACGAGGCGGTGGCCGCGTCGGCCGTGGCCACCAGCGCCCGACTGGCCGTGGACCCGAGCTCCGACCGATGGCTGGCCTGCCTCCCGCTGGCCCATGTCGGCGGGCTGTCGGTGGTCACCCGCGCCCTCCACACCGGCACGCCCCTCATCGTGCACGACGCCTTCGACGCGGCCGAGGTGGAACGGGCGGCCGGCGAGGGCTGCACCCTCACCGCGCTCGTGCCCACGGCGCTGAGCCGGATCGACCCGAGCCGGTTCCGAGCCGTCCTCCTCGGCGGACAGGCCCCGCCGCGCGACCGCCCGCCCCACGTCGTCGCCACCTACGGGCTCACCGAGACGGGGAGCGGTGTGGTCTACGACGGCGTCCCCCTCGCCGGTGTGGAGGTGCGGGTGGACGCCCAGGACGAGGTGCACCTCCGTGGTCCGATGCTGCTGCGGACCTACCGCGACGGCCACGACCCCAAGGACTCCGGCGGGTGGCTCCCCACCGGCGACATCGGCCGCCTGCAGGACGGGCGGCTCGAGGTGTCGGGCCGCCGGGGCGACCTCATCATCACGGGTGGCGAGAACGTGTGGCCGGCCGTCGTCGAGCGGATCCTCGAGCTGCATCCTGCGGTGGCCGAGGTGGCTGTCGTGGGCCGGCCCGACGCCGAGTGGGGGCAGCGCGTCGTCGCCGTGGTGGTCCCTACCCCTGGGGCACCTCTGACGCTGGAAGACCTGCGGACCTTCGCCAAGGAGCGCCTCCCCGCCTTCGCTGCTCCCAAGGATCTCGAGCTCGTGGCGGGCCTCCCTCGCACGACCAGCGGCAAAGTGCGCCGAGGTGAGCTCAGCCAGGGATGACCAGGGCCAGCTCCACGGCCAGGTCGTCGAGCGCCGCGATGTCGACCACCTCCGTCGACCGGAGCACCGAAGACGGGACCGGTGGGCACGAAGGTCGTCGTGGTGGTCGACGACGGGCGAGGCCGGGGACCGACCGTGCCGGCGCTCTCGGTGGTGGTGGTGTCGGCCGCCGGTGGAGGGTCGGGGGAGGCCCGCTCATCGTCGTCACCACCGCCCAGCGCCAGCCCGGCGCCCAGCACCTCGACCTCGGGCCTCGGGTCGGGGTCGCGACGCCCCACCGGCTCAGCCTTGGCGGGTGGCGCGGGCGGCGGGGCCGAGGAGCGCTCCCCCGTCGACCACCAGGGTGTGACCGGTGATCCACGAGGCGAGGTCGCTGGCCAGGAAGAGGGCGGCGGCGGCGATGTCGGACGGCTCGCCGAGGCGACCGAGCGGCATGGAGGCACCGATGCGCTCCTCGTTGGGCTCCCACAGCGCCCGGGCCATGTCGGTCTTCACCAGCCCCGGGGCGATGGCGTTCACCCGCACGCCCGGCGACAGCTCGGCCGCCAGCGTCTTGGTGAGGTGGATGAGGGCGGCCTTCGTGCCGTTGTAGATCCCGATACCGGGCTCCACCGAGAGCCCACCCACCGAAGCGATGTTGATCACCGAGCCACCCCGCTCGGCCAGCGACGCCTTCCAGGCCAGCTGCGTCCACACGAGGGCACCGCGGAGGTTGACCTCCCACGTCTTGTCGTAGCGGGCCAGGTCGATGTCCATCGTGGGCCCGAAGTACGGGTTGGTGGCCGCGTTGTTCACCAGGATGTCGACCGACCCGAAGCGCTCCACGCACCGTCCCACGGCAGCGCTGGCCTGATCGGGATCGCCGGCGTTGGCCACCACCACGTCGACGTCGCCGCCGATCTCCGCCGCCGCCGCGTCGAGGTCGGCCTGCTTGCGCGACGACAGCATCACCGAGGCTCCGGCATCCGCGTAGGCCTTGGCGATGGCCTTGCCGATGCCCCGCGACGCCCCGGTGACGAGGGCCACCCGGCCCTCCAGCGAGATCTCCATGGGCCGGACCGTACCGCCACCCAACCGGGCCCGCCCCGATCCTGGTCATCAGCCTTCCTCAGGGGTCCGGGTGCAACCACCCCGCCTGCCCCGACCCCGGCTCCGGCCCGACCCGACCCGTGACGGCAGAGCCCACCTTCACCGGCTAGCCGACACCACTGACCCTCCGCCGATCCCGGCTCCCACCCTTGGGGCCGGGATCGGTCGTGCCCGGAACCCGGAGGGCTCAGCCCGGCAGCGCTGCGGTCGGGGCTCCCCTGCGGCGTCGGGTCCGCCACTTCTCCGCCTCCAGGGCTGTGAGCATGGCCACACCCGCGGCGACGCTCACCGCCAGGTCCGCTGCGGCCAGGGGCTCGAGATCGAGGAGGTCGCGCAGGGGCGTGTAGAGGGCCGCCAGCTGCAGTCCCACGACCACGCCGGCGATGGCCAGCATCAGCGGGTTGGTCCGGACGCCGATGGAGCGCAGCGACTCGGTGTGGGAGCGCGTGCCGAAGGCCTGGGCGACCTGCATGAAGGCCAGGGACATGAACATCATCGTCTGCCACTCGGGCCGCTCGGCCGCCTCGTAGCCGAGGCCGATGCCCAGGGACACGACACCGATCGCGGCACCGATCCACACCGTGCGCCGGCCCAGCCCCTTGGCCCAGAGCGACTCGCCGGGGCGGTGCGGAGGCCGACGCATCACGCCCCGCTCGGCCGGCTCGATGCCCATCGAGAGGCCCAGCAGGCCGTCGGTCATCAGGTTGAGCCACAGCAGCTGCAGCGGCAGCAGGGCCACCGCGGTGTCGACGTCGCCACCGGCCAGCAGGAGCGGGATCGGCCAGCCCAGCATCACGATGATCTTCCCGAGGTTGCCGGCCACGGCGAAGCTCACGAAGCGCCGCAGGTTGTCGTAGATGACCCTCCCCTCCTCCACGGCGGCGACGATGGTGGCGAAGTTGTCGTCGCGCAGCACCATGTCCGACGCCTCTTTCGACACGTCCGTGCCGGTGATGCCCATGGCCACACCGATGTCGGAGCGCTTCAGGGCCGGCGCATCGTTCACGCCATCGCCGGTCATGGCCACCACGTGGCCCTGCTTCTGCAGGGTGTCGACGATGCGCAGCTTGTGCTCCGGCGAGACCCGGGCGAACACCGAGACCTCCGTGACGGCGTCGGAGAGCGCCGCGTCGGTCAGGTCGTCGAGGTCCGAGCCGATCAGCACCCGGTCGTCGTCGGTGATGCCGAGGTCTCGCGCGATCGAAGCCGCCGTGAGCGGGTGGTCGCCGGTGATCATCACCGGTCGGATGCCGGCGCTCCGACAGACCGTCACCGCGTCCCGCACCTCGGTGCGGGGCGGGTCGATCATGCCGACCAGGCCGAGGACGACCAGCTCCTGCTCGGCCTCGGTGGCCAGGGCGGTCTCTCTGAGGGGATCGGCTGCGGGTGGGTGGAGGTGGTAGGCCACGCCCAGCACGCGGCGCCCGTCGGCCGCCAGCCGGTCGTTGGCCCCGAGCAGGCGGCGACGCCATGCGTCGTCGAGCTCCACCGGCCCGTCGGGCGACCAGACGGCCCCGGCGTGCTCCACGATGCCGTCGATGGCGCCCTTCACGAAGGAGATCGGCCGGTCCTGGGGCAGATCCGCGAACAGCGGCGAGACGCCCCCCAGGGGGCCGTGCACCGTGCTCATCCGCTTGCGTCCGGAGTCGAAGGGGTTCTCGCCGATGCGGGCCAGCCTCCCCCGCAGGTCCTCGACGTCGACACCGGCGCGGAGGGCCAGGTCGAGCAGCGCCGTCTCCGTGGGGTCACCGAGCAGGGCGACCTCGCCGTCGTCGTCATGGCCCGCCTCGGCGTCGTTGCACAGCACCAGTGCACCGAGCATCACTCGCGCCCCGGCGGGCCAGGCCTCGAGGTCGGGGGCCAGCGCGGGGTCGACAGCCACCTCGTGTCCGGCCACCTCCAGCGAGGTGACGGCCATCTTGTTCTGCGTGAGCGTGCCCGTCTTGTCCGAGCAGATGACCGTGACCGAGCCGAGCGTCTCGACCGCCGGGAGCCGTCGGATCAGCGCTTCCCGGCGCAGCATCCGCTGCGAGCCGATGGCCAACGTGAACGTCACCACCGCCGGCAGGCCCTCCGGGATGACGGCCACCGCCACGCTGATGGCCGTGAGCACGAGGTCGGCGGCGTCCTCACCGCCGAGCGCCCCCATCAAGACCACCAGGCCGGCCACCGCCACGCCCACCAGCGCCAGCTGCTTGCCCACCCGGTCGAGGCGCGCCTGCAGCGGCGTGTCCTCCGCCTCCACGCCCTGGAGCAGCGTCGCGATGCGGCCCAGCTCGGTGGCCATGCCCGTGGCCACGACGACGCCGACCCCGCGACCGGCGGTGACCTGGGTTCCGCTGTAGGCCATGCATCGCCGGTCGCCCAGCGGCACCGACTCGCCGTCGACGGGATCGACCGCCTTGTCGGCCGGCTCCGACTCGCCGGTGAGGGCCGCCTCCTCGATGCGGAGGTTGGCCACCTCGAGCAACCGCAGGTCGGCCGGCACGATCGATCCGGCCTCGAGCTGGACGATGTCGCCGGGCACCAGCTCGGCCGCCGCCACCTCCACCGCCCGTCCCTCCCGCACCGCACGGACGATCGGGACCGCCATCTTCCGGAGGGCGGCGATGGCTTGCTCCGCCCGGTGCTCCTGGAGGAACCCGAGCAGCGTGAAGAGCACCACGATGGCCCCGATGGCCCCGGCTTCCAGCAGCTTCCCCAAGGCGAGCGACAGGAGCGCGGCACCGATGAGGATCAGCACCATCACGGCGGAGATCTGCTGCCAGACCAGCCGCCACGGGCTGGTCCCGCCGCTGTCGTGCAGCTCGTTCGGGCCGTGGTCCGCTCGGCGTGCCGCTGTCGTCGCGGCGTCGAGCCCCTCCCTCGTGGCGCCGAGCGCCTCGAGCGCGGCGTCACCACGCAGGCGGTGCCAGGCGGGTGCGGATCCGGCGCGCTCGACGGGGCCGGCGACGATAGCGGTGGTGCTCGTGGACACAGGGGCTTCCTTCATGGGCGCGGACCAGCAGGATCGCTGATGGTCTTCCCGCCCCGGGGGGCTGGCCGCGCCGGCTCTTGCGAGCGTGGTGACGACGGGCCTCGTGGGGTACTCCCCTTCAGTTGTAGTGATGCTAGGCGACCGGCGCGCCAACCCAAACCCACCTCGAGGCACCAAGCACCGCAGGATGCAGGAGGACCCTCGGTACGGTGGATCGATGCCCGGCCCGAACCGACTCGCACAGGAGACCAGCCCCTACCTGCGGCAGCACGCCGGCAACCCCGTCGACTGGTACCCGTGGGGCGACGAGGCCTTCGCGGCGGCGAAGGAGCGCGACGTCCCCATCCTGCTGTCGGTGGGCTACTCGGCCTGCCACTGGTGCCACGTGATGGCCCATGAGAGCTTCGAGGACCCGGCCGTCGGAGCGGTGATGAACCGGATCTTCGTGAACATCAAGGTCGACCGCGAGGAGCGCCCCGACGTCGACGACATCTACATGGAGGCCACTCAGGCCATGACCGGCCAGGGGGGCTGGCCCATGACGGTCGTGTGCACGCCGGACGGCCGCCCGTTCTTCGCCGGCACCTACTTCCCGAAGGAGCGGCGCGGGGGCATGATCGGCTTCGTCGAGCTGTGCGAGCGCATCGACGAGCTGTGGCAGACCCGGCGCGACGAGCTCTTCGAGCAGGCCGACCAGCTCACCGGTGCCCTCGGGCGCTCGGCCCTGGTGACCCCGGCCGAGGGCATCCCCTCGGCTGCCGACGTCGACGGCGCCATCGATGCGCTCCTCGGCGCGTCCGACCCCGAGTTCGGCGGGCTCGGCGGCGCACCGAAGTTCCCGCAGCCAATGGCGCAGGAGGCCCTGGCCGCAGCGGCGGCACGGGGTGACGAGCGAGCGCTCAGCGCCCTCACAACCACGCTCGACGCGATGGCGGCGGGCGGGATCTACGACCACGTCGGCGGCGGGTTCGCCCGCTACGCCGTCGACAACGTGTGGCTGGTCCCGCACTTCGAGAAGATGCTCTACGACAACGCGCTGCTGATCCGGCTCTACACCCACGGGTGGCAGCTCACCGGCGAGGAGCGCTTCCGTCAGGTGCTGGCCGAGACCATCGGCTACGTGCTGCGCGACCTCCGCCAGCCTGGCGGCGGCACGTCGTCGGCCGAGGATGCCGACAGCGAGGGCGAGGAGGGCAAGTTCTACGTCTGGACCGACACACAGGTGCGCGAGGTGCTGGGTGAGGGCGCCGACGTGGCCCGCCACTGGTACGGCTTCCAGCCGGGCGGCAACTTCGAGCACGGCACCACAATCCCCAACCGCATGCACGCCCGCGGCGAGCTGGCCCGACCCCCCGCGGTGGAGGCCGCCCGCCAGGCGCTCTTCGATGCTCGCAGCCAGCGGGTGCGCCCGGGACTCGACGACAAGG
>JBPPMN010000131.1:0-20943 GCA_051306055.1 Acidimicrobiales bacterium | reverse complement strand
GGCTCTCGAGGGCGATGTCGTCGGTCTCCGGCACGGTCGCCCGCACCACCGGGTAGAAGAGCTGCTCCTCGATGGCGGCGTGCTTGGACAGCTCCTCGATGATCCGATCGACCAGCTCTCGCTTCTCGACGAAGGCCCGATCACCGGCCTTCTCGAAGCGCTTGAACAGCTGCTCCACGGCCTTGTGATCAGTCTTGAGCAGTGTGATGGCATCCATGTCGGTCGTCTACCCAGGTACGGTCCGGGCGACACCGATGGTGCCCGATGTCACCACGGTGCCATCGACGACGGGGCGGAGCGCCGCCGCCGGTGTCTGGATAGCGTCGAAGGCGATGGACCTCCTCGTGGTCGTCGGCGACGCCGACATCCCTGCCCGGCTCGCCGTGCGCGCCCGGCGCACCACCCACCTCGCCCCCGGCGAGCCCCTCCTCTCCCTCGTGGCCGACCTGCGCGGCCACATCCCCCGCCGCATCGGCGTGCTGGGCACGGGCAAGGAGGCCGGACCGGTGGCCGACGACCTCCACCACCGTGGGCTGCCGGTGGTGCTCCACACCGACGACCCCGTCGTCATCGACGGCGTGCCGGTCGTGCCGGTGACCGACACCGGGGCACCGATGGACGTGGCCGACGACCTGATCGCGCTCATCGGCAACACCCCGATGGTGCGGCTCGACCGCACCGCTCGCGAGGTCGACTGCCACCTGCTGGCCAAGCTGGAGCTGTTCAACCCCGGGTTCTCCTCGAAGGACCGACCGGCCCTGGCCATGATCGAGGCGGCCGAGGCCGATGGCCGCTTGCAGCCCGGCGGCACGATCGTGGAGCCCACCAGCGGCAACACCGGCGTGGGGCTGGCCATCGTGGCCGCCCGTCGGGGCTACAAGTGCGTGTTCGTGTGCCCCGACAAGGTGGCGCCCGACAAGATCTCCCAGCTACGGGCCTACGGCGCCGAGGTGCACGTGTGCCCCACCTCCGTGGAGCCCGACCACCCCGACTCCTACTACTCGGTGTCCGACCGCCTGGCCCGGGAGCTGCCCGGCGCCTGGAAGCCCGACCAGTACCACAACCCCGACAACCCCCAGTCGCAGTACGACACCACAGGCCCGGAGATCTGGGCCCAGACGGCCGGCCGGATCACGCACTTCGTCTGCGGCGTGGGCACGGGCGGCACCATCACCGGCATCGGTCGGTACCTGAAGGAGCAGAACCCGGCCATCCGCACCATCGGCGCCGATCCGGAGGGGTCCGTGTACTCGGGCGGCAGCGGGCGCCCCTATCTGGTGGAGGGGATCGGCGAGGACTTCTGGCCGTCCACCTACGACTCCTCCGTGGTCGACGAGGTGATCGCGGTGAGCGATGCCGTGAGCTTCGGCACCGCCCGTCGGGTCACCCGGGAGGAGGGCCTGCTGATCGGCGGCTCCGGCGGCACCGCGGTGGCCGCCGCGCTCCAGGTGGCGGCCGGTCTGCCGCCTGACGCCGTCGTGGTCGTCCACATCCCCGACTCGGGGCGGGGCTACCTCTCGAAGCTCTACGACGACGGCTGGATGGCCGACCACGGCTTCCTGCGCGCCGCCGGCCGCACCGTCGGCGACCTCCTCCGAGGCCGCGACGCGGAGCTGCCGCTGCTCGTCCACACCCACCCCGATGAGACGGTCCGGCAGGCCATCGAGATCCTCCGCGAGTACGAGGTGAGCCAGATGCCCGTGGTGAAGCACGAGCCACCGGTGGTGCTGGCCGAGGTGATCGGCGCGGTGAGCGAGCGGCAGCTCCTGCAAGCCGCGGTGGCCGACCCAGGTGCCCTCGAACGCCCGGTGGGCGAGGTGATGGGAACGCCGCTGCCCACGGTGGGCATCGGCGAACCGGTGGAGATGGCCATGACCCGACTGGAGCAGGCCTCTGCGGCACTGGTGCTCGACGGCGGCCACCCGGTGGGCGTCATCACCCGGTCCGACGTGCTCGGGGCACTCGTGGGCGATCGGACGGCGCACTGATGGTCGATCTCGGCGACAAGGGCTTCGCCACCAAGGCCGTCCACGGCGCCGGCCCCGCCGATCCCGGCACCGGTGCGGTGGTGCCGCCCATCTCGCTGGCCACCACGTTCCAGCAGCCCGCGGTCGGGCAACCGACCGGCTTCGAGTACAGCCGCAGCGGCAACCCCACCCGCGCCGCCCTCGAGGCGCACCTGGCCGTGCTGGAGGGGGCTCAGCACGGGTTCGCCTTCGCCTCGGGTTTGGCGGCCGAGGACGCCCTGCTGCGGCTGCTGGCCCCGGGCCAGCGCGCCGTGCTCCCCCACGACGCCTATGGAGGCACCATCCGGCTGGCCAGCCGGGTGCACACCGCCGCCGGCCTCGAGGTGGCCACCGTCGACCTCACCGACCTCGATGCCGTGGAGACCGCCGTGGCCGGCGCGCAGATGGTGTGGCTGGAGACCCCCAGCAACCCCTGGCTCCACATCATCGACATCGAGGCGGTCAGCACGCTCGCCCACCGCCACGGCGCAGTGGTGGTCGTCGACAACACCTTTGCCACCCCCGCCCTGCAGCAGCCGCTGAGCCTCGGTGCCGACCTGGTCGTGCACTCCACCACCAAGTACCTCGGTGGCCACAGCGACGTGGTGGGCGGCTTCGTCGCCACCAGCGACGCCGGGTTGGCCGAGCGGATCGGGTTCCTCCAGAACGCCACCGGCGCCGTGCCCGGCCCGTTCGACTGCTACCTCGTGCACCGCGGCGCCCGCACGCTCCCGCTGCGCATGGCCCGTCACAGCGAATCGGCCATGGCGGTGGCCGAGATGCTGGTCGCCCATCCCGCCGTCGCCCGGGTGCACCACCCCGGCCTGGTCGACCACCCCGGCCACGCGGTGGCCGGGCGGCAGATGTCGGCCTTCGGTGGGATGGTGTCGCTCCAGCTGGCCGGCGGCGAGCGCGCCGCCGTGGCGCTGTGCGAGCGCACCGAGGTGTTCACCCTGGCGGAGAGCCTCGGCGCGGTGGAGAGCCTCATCGAGCACCCGGCCCGCATGACCCACATGTCGGTGGCCGGCACGGGCAACGAGGTGCCCGCCGACCTGGTGCGCCTGTCGGTGGGCATCGAAGACCTCGACGACCTGCTCGACGACCTGCGCCAGGCCCTCGACTCCCTCGACTGAGGATCAGGCGATCAAGGGGAGGGTGGCCACCCAGGCACCCACCAGCACGAAGCCCTCGTACTTCCGCACCCTGCCGCCGGCGATCATGCTGGCCACGCCCAAGAGCGTCGCCCCGATCATGAGGATCACGGCCGTCACCGTGAGGGTGGCGTCGGTGACCACGCCCGAGCCGATGCTGCCCACGGCCCCGCCCACGGCGAGGCTGTTGAACAGGTTGGACCCGAGCAGGTTGCCGATGATGAGCTGCGTCTCGCCCTTTCTGGCCGCCGCCACCGCCGTGACCAGCTCCGGAAGGCTCGTGCCGACGGCCACGAGCGTGAGGCCCACGAAGCCTCCCGACAGGCCGGCCTCATCCGCGATGTCCACGGCGCCGGTCACCAGCAGCTGGGCCCCGACGACGGTGCCGATCAGCCCGCCGATCACGTCGACGGCGATCCGTCCTGCGCTGCGGTGCTGCTCGTCGTCGAGGAACTCGTCGGTCTCCCGGGCGAGCTCATCGTCTTCGTGGCCGTCGGATCGTCCACCGAGGATCAGCACCGCAAGCGACACGACCAGCACGACGAGCAGGATGATCCCCTCAGAGGTGGTGAGCCCGTTGCCCACCAGCACGGCGAAGAGGCCGGTGGCCAGCAGCGTGAGGGGCATCTCTCGTCGGATCACGCCTCGGGGCATCACCAGCGGAGCGAACAACCCGGCCACACCGAGGATGAGGGTGAGGTTGGCGATGTTGGAGCCGATCACGTTGCCGATGCCGATCTCCGGCTCGCCACCGGCAGCGGCCAGGCTCGACACGAGCAGCTCGGGAGCACTGGTGCCGAAGCCGACGATCACAGCACCGACCACCACGGCACTGATGCCCATGCGGCGGGCCACGGTCGCCGAGCCCTCCACGAAGTAGTCGGGAGCGCGAGCGAGGAGCACGAGACCGACCACGATGAGCAGGATCGACAGGGCCACGGCGAGCATGGTGGTCGCCCGACGGTCGCCGATGCGAACCCTGTCGGGCAGGCCATCGCTACGCTCCGCCCATCGACCCGCTCGCCCCACCACTCGACCTGCTCCGTCCGGGCCGCGAGATCGCGGGCCTGTCGGCGGTGCTGCTCCCCCACCGATCGAGCACCGAGATCGACTGGCCGGCGTTCGAGGCCCACGTGGTCCGCACGGCCGAGGCCGGCCTCACGCCTGCCGTGAACATGGACACCGGCTTCGTGCACCTGCTGAGCCCGGAGCAGCGGGCGGAGGTGCTGGCCCGCACCCGTGCGCTGGGCGTCGAGTTCGTGGCGGGAGCCTTCGACGAGGCCGACGTGGAGGCCGTGCAGGCCCTCGACGGCCTGCCCATCATCTTCCCCAGCGCGGCCACCGCCGACGTGGTCGCGGCCTACCAGCGCATCGCGGTGGGCGCCGACCGCTTCCTCGGGTTCGAGCTGTCGCCGGTGTTCAACCCAGATGGCCACATCTGGGACCTCGACACCTACCGGGCCGTCCTCGGCATCGAGCGCTGCGTCGGCGCCAAGCACTCGTCGCTCGACCGGCAGGCCGAGTGGGACCGCCTCCGCCTCAGAGACGAGGTGCGGCCCGCCTTCCGGGTGCTCACCGGCAACGACCTCGCCATCGACATGGTGATGTACGGCAGCGACTACCTGCTCGGCCTGTCCACCTTCGCCCCGGCCGAGTTCGCCGCCCGCGACCGCTGCTGGGCCCAGGGCGACGTGGCCGGGTTCCACCGGCTCAACGACCTGCTCCAGTGGCTGGGCACCACCGCCTTCCGGCCACCGGTGCCGGCCTACCGCCACGATGCGGCGATCTTCCTGCACCTCCGGGGCTGGACCGGCAGCGACGTCACCCCCACCGGCGCCCCTCGCCGGTCCCCCTGGGAGCGCGAGCTGCTCGTCGACGTCGCGGCGGCCATGGGGGTGCTGGCCCCGTGAGGCGCGACCACCCGCAGGTGAAGTCGCTCAAGACGGCCGACGCCTTCCGGGCCCACGTGGCCTCGCTCGGCGTGAACCTCCCCTTCGCCGACCCTCCCGACCTCGACGCGCTGCGGGCGCCGATCGACGTGGCCGGCCGGTCGTGCGCCAACCGCTTCGCCATCCTGCCCATGGAGGGCTGGGACGGCACCGACGACGGTCGGCCCACCGACCTCGTGCGCCGGCGCTGGCAGCGCTTCGGCACCAGCGGCGCCGGCCTGGTGTGGGGCGGCGAGGCCGTCGCCGTGCACCCCGACGGTCGGGCCAACCCCCACCAGCTCTGTCTCGGCCCGACCTCCGCCGACGACCTGGCCGAGCTGCGCTCGCTGCTGGCGCCCGAGCAGGTCACAGGGCTGCAGCTCACCCACAGCGGCCGCTGGTCGGTCGACCCGCGGCCCGGCCGTGCCGATGCGCTGCTCGATGCCCGTCGCACGGGTGCCGTGCTCACCGAGGCCGAGCTCGAGCGCATCGCGGATGCCTACGTGGCCGCAGCCCGGCTGGCCGTGGCCGCCGGGTTCGACTTCGTCGACGTGAAGGCCTGCCACGGCTACCTGCTCCACGAGCTCCTCTCCGGTCCGGGCGCACTCGAAGACAACGCGGCCGTGATGCGGTCGATCATCGAGCGGGTGCGAGCGGAGGGGATCCGGGTGGGGGTGCGCCTGAGCACCTTCGACCTGGCGCCCCACCGGCCGGGGCCGGACCAGGTGGGGGTGGCAGAGGTCGACGGGCCCTGGGGCTTCGCCGATCCGCTCGGCCTGATCGACCTCCTCGGCATCGACCTGCTGTGCGTCACCGCCGGCAGCCCGTACTACTGCCCCCACGCCCAGCGGCCCGCCTGGTTCCCGCCCAGCGACGGCTACGCCCCGCCGGAGGACCCGCTGGTGGGCGTGGCCCGGCTGCTCGACGCCGCCATGGCCATCGCCGCCGCCCGACCTGCGGTGACGGTGGTGGCCACGGGGTTCTCCTACCTCCAGGAGTGGCTGCCCCAGGTCGCCTCGGCGATGGTGCGCGACGGCGGGGCCGCGCTGGTGGGCGTCGGTCGCATGGCGCTCAGCTACCCCGACCTCCCTGCCGACGTGCTGGCGGGCCGGCCGCTGACCAGCCGCCTGCTGTGCCGCACGTTCTCCGACTGCACCACGGCACCTCGCAACGGCCTGGTGTCGGGGTGCTTCCCGCTCGACCCGTTCTACAAGGACCACCCCGACCGACCGCTCCTGGTGGCGGCCAAGAGGAGCGCCCGTGCCTGACCCCTACGGCGTGGCCGTCGTCGGCCTCGGCATCGGCCAGATGCACGTGTGGTCGTGGCGCCGCATGAAGGGCCGCTTCACGGTCGTGGCGGTGAGCGACCTCGACGACGCCAAGGCCCGGGCGGCGGCCGAGCGCAGCGGCGCCGCGGTGTGCACCTTCGAGGAGGTGCTGGCTCGCGACGACGTGCAGATCGTCGACCTGTGCACGCCGCCCGCGCTGCACCTCGAGCAGATCACCGCCGCGCTGGCCGCCGGCAAGCACGTGGTGTGCGAGAAGCCCCTGGTGGCCTCGCTGCGCCACTGCGACCTCCTGGCCGAGGCGGAGGCCGCCAGCACCGGTCGGCTGATGCCCATCTTCCAGTACCGGTTCGGCAACGGCCTGCAGAAGGTCAAGGCTCTGGTCGACGCCGGCGTGACCGGCCCGGCCTACACGGCCAGCGTGGAGGTGGCCTGGCGCCGCCGCGCCGAGTACTACGACGTGCCGTGGCGCGGCCGGTGGGAGACGGAGCTCGGCGGCGTGCTGCTGAGCCAGGCCGTCCACGCCCTCGACATGCTCACCTACATCAGCGGGCCGCCAGCGCGTGTGTTCGCCCGCGTGGCCACCCGCGTGAACGACATCGAGGTGGAGGACTGCGCCGCCATCGCCCTGGAGATGGCCGACGGATCGCTGGCCACCGTCACCGCCACCCTCGGCTCCGACCAGGAGATCAGCCGCCACCGCTTCCACTTCGCCCACCTGTCGGCCGAGAGCGGCACCTCGGCCTACGAGAGCTCGGCCGACCCCTGGGACCTCCACCCCGACGACGAGGCGTCGGGGGCCGCCATCGCCGGCGTCGTCGACGGCTGGGCCGAGCGGCCCGAGGGCTGGTGGGGGCAGTTCGAGCGCTTCGGCGACTGGCTCGATGGCCGCGCCCCCGACCTGCCCGTCACCCTGGCCGACGCACGCGCCTCCGTGGAGCTGATCACGGCCCTCTACGACTCGGCCCGGCGCGGCGTCGACGTCGCCGTCCCGTTGACCCCCGACCACCCCCTCTACGAGAGCTGGCTCCCGTGACCGACCTCTGGACCTACAACGCCGACCACCGCAAGCGGCCCAACGTCCACCCGCTCAAGACCCCCTCGGGCGTGACCCTCACCCGCGACGCACCCGACGACCACCCGTGGCACCACGCCCTGTGGTTCACCATCAAGTTCGTCAACGAGGAGAACTTCTGGGAGGAGTACGACGCCTACGGCGTGCTCCGCCACGTCGGCCCCACCACCGTCCACTGGATCCGGCCCGACCGCGAGACGGTCGTGATCGTCGACGAGCGCACCCTCACCCACGTCGACCTCGGCCTCGACGACGCCTACGCCATCGACTGGGCGATCACCCTCACCCCGCAGGTCGACGTGGTGCTCGACCGCACGGAGTTCACCACCTGGGGCGGCTACGGCGGGCTGGCCCTGCGCGGCCGGGGCGACTGGACCGACACCCGCCTGCTGCTTTCCGACGGCACCGAGCACGAGCGCCTGCTCGGCCAGCCCGGCGACTGGATCGACCTCAGTGGCACCATCGAGGGCGCCGAGGCCGGGGTGCTGCTGCTGCACCACCCCGACAACGTGCGCCACCCCGTGCCCTGGTACGCCAGCACGAGGGCGGCCACCTACGGCGACGAGGGCTGGAGCAACTTCGCCAACGCCGCCTTCCTCTGGGACGAGGCGCTGTCGTGGCCGGCCCTCGAGCCGCTGCCGCTGCGCTTCCGGGTGGTGGTGCACGACGGCACCTGGGACCAGGCCCGCTGCGCGGCGGAGTGGGACCGCTTCACCAGTGCCTGACCGGCCACCGTTCCCCGGGGCCATCGCGGCGTCCCACCTGCGGGTGTACGACACCGAGGCACCCGATGGCCTGGCGGGCGGCACCCCGCACCTGCACACGGCCTGCACCGAGGCGTACTACGTGGTGGCCGGACACGGGGCCGTGCAGACCCTCACGGCCTCGCGCTACGAAGAGGTGCTGCTGGAGGCAGGCGCCTTCGTGTGGTTCACCCCTGGCACCATCCACCGCCTCGTGAACGGTGGCGACCTCGAGATCCTCGTGCTGATGCAGAACGCCGGCCTCCCCGAGGCCGGCGACATGGTGATCACGTTCCCGCCCGACCTGCTGGCCGACCCCGCCGCCTACGACAGGGTCGCCACGCTGCCGGTGGCCGATCGCACCACCGCCGGTCCGGGCGATGCGGCCCGAGCGCGGCGCGACCGTGCGGTACCGGAGTTCGTGCGCCTGCGCGAGGCCACCGAAGCTGGCGACCCAGCGCCGTTGCAAGCGTTCCACGAGGCGGCCGGACGCCTCGTCCAGCCGCACGTGGCCGACTGGACGAAGCGCTGGCGCCGAGGCCCGCTGGCCGAGGCCGAGCGCACCGGCGACCTGCTGCGAGCCCTCGACGCCGGCGCCGCCGATCACCTCGCCGAGGCCGCCGTCCATCGCCTCCCCCCACCCGACGCGGAGCGCCGCATGGGCTGCTGCGGCACCCTCGGCACCTACCTGCCCTAGCCCTGCCGTACCCTCGGCGGCATGGCTGGTGTGCTGCTCGACGGGGACCCGGTGCGCGATCTCGATGACTACCGGTCGCGAGGCGGCGGGCAGGCCTTCGCGTCGGCCGTGCGGGTGGGCGAGGAGACCGTGATCGGCGAGATCGACGCCAGCGGCCTGCGCGGTCGAGGCGGTGGCGGCTTCCCGACCGGCAGGAAGTGGGCCGGCATCCGCTCGGCCGGCGTCGGACGCCGCTTCGCGGTGTGCAACGCCGCCGAGGGCGAACCAGGCACGTTCAAGGACCGGGCGCTCCTGCGCCACGACCCCTACCGGGTGCTCGAGGGCCTCGCCATCGCCTCCTTCGCCATCGGCGCCGAGGCGGCCTACATCGCCACCAAGGCCCGCTACGAGCGGGAGGCCGACCGACTGGCCCAGGCCATCGCCGAGATCGAGGCCGCCGGGCTGTTCGCCGACCTCACCATCACCTTGGTGCTCGGCCCCGACGAGTACCTCTTCGGCGAGGAGAAGGCCCTGCTCGAGGTCATCGAGGGCCACGACCCCCTCCCGCGCCTCCTGCCGCCCTACGAGCACGGCCTGTTCGCCACCCTCGTCCAGACCGGGTGGCAGTCCGTCGACGGTCCCACCACCGGCACCGACGGGCGGGGTGAGGCCAACCCCACCTTGGTCAACAACGTGGAGACGCTGGCCCACGTGCCGCGCATCCTCCTCGAGGGCTCGGCGTGGTTCCGCTCGCTGGGCACCGCTGAGTCGCCGGGCACCACCATCGCCACGATCGTCGGCGACGTGCGGTCGCCCCTCGTGACGGAGGTCGAGCTGGGCACCCCGCTGGCCGAGCTCGTCGAGCGGGCCGGCGGGCCCCGGCCCGGCCGCACCCTGCAGGCCGCCTTCTCCGGCGTCGCCAACGCCGTCATCCCCTCCGAGCACTTCGGGGCGCCGGTCTCCTACGAGGGGCTCACCGCCGTCGGCAGCGGCATGGGCTCAGCGGGCTTCGTCTTCTACGACGACAGCGCCTGCATGGTGGAGGTGGCGCGCGAGCTGTCCCGCTTCCTCTACGTGGAGAGCTGCGGGCAGTGCCGAAGCTGCAAGTTCGGCAGCGGCGAGATCACCCGCAAGCTCGAGCTGCTCACCGACGGCGCAGGCAGCGAGCTCGACGTCGAGGTGATCGGTGCCCGGCTGCTGTCGGTCACCGACCAGACCCGCTGCTACCTGGCGGCGGAGGAGCAGATCATGATCTCGAGCATCTTGCGGACCTTCCCGGAGGAGTTCGCCCTCCACCTCGAGGGCCGCTGCTCGGTCCCCGAAGCCCGCCCGGTCGTGGTGCCGAAGCTGGTCGACGTGGTCGACGGGACGGCCACCTACGACACCCGCCACGCCCACAAGCAGCCCGATTGGACCTATGCCGCCGGTGAGTGACCCCGCCCCGCTCGTCAGCGTCATCATCACCACGCACAACGGCGCCGCCTGGCTCGACGACACCCTGTCCAGCGTGTTCGCCCAGACCTACCCACACCTCGAGGTGGTGGTGGTCGACAACGGCTCCACCGACGGCACCCCCGGCCTGCTGGCCCGCTGGCGGGATCGGGTGGCGGTCATCCAGCAGTCGAACCTCGGGCTGGCCGCCGCCCGCAACGCGGGCATGGCGGCCACCACCGGCGAGCTCGTCGCGCTCCTCGACCACGACGACCTGTGGCTCCCCGACAAGCTGGCCCGACAGGTGGCGGTGGCGCAGGACCACCCGTCGGTCGGGCTCGTCATCGGCGATGTGGAGGAGTTCGACCAGGAGGGGGTGCTCAACGCGAGCCTCCTCTTCCCCTCCCTGCAGCGGAGGATGGCCCGGCACCCCGACGGGGTGCTGGTCGCCGACCTGCACCGTGCCCTCATCCGTCGCTGCCTCGCCTCCTGCCCCGCCCAGACGCTCATGCGGCGGGCGGTGCTCGACGAGCTCGGGCCCTTCGTCGACTCCCCTGCGCAGGACTACGACATGTACCTGCGCATCGCGCAGCACCGCCCCGTGGCGGTGCAGCCGGGGTCCACCACCAGGTGGCGCAACCACCCGGGATCCATGTCCGGCGAGGACACCCGCCGTGAGTTCGTCTGGACGGCCGACACCCTGCCGGTGCTCGAGGCCCATCGGCAACGCTGCCGGGGCGTCGACCGCTGGCTGGTGCGGTGGTCGATCGAGCGGCTGACCGCACTCCGCTGCGTCCGGGCGCTGCGCCTGGCCGTGGCGGGAGACCCTGCCTATGCCGAGGCGTTCCTGGCGAGGGTGCACACCTGGCGGCCGTCCCCCACCACCGCGGCCGCCCGCTGGACCGTGCGCCGGCTTCCCGAGCGCCTTCCGGCGCAGCTCCGTCGCCTGGCCGCTGGACGACGCTGGCCGGCCGCCTGAGGCCACCGGCCGCCGGCTTCGACGCCGCCCGCCAGCACCTGCTAGCGATACCCGCAGAAACGTTGGACGCAAGAGGGGGGCCGATGGCCGCAGCTGTTCCGATCGTCGACTACCTGGTGCTGGGCGACGCGCCCCACCTGGTGGCCAAGGAGTGCACGTCGTGCGGGGCGCGGTTCTTCGACCGCCGCAACGCCTGTGCCTCGTGCTTCGCCAGCGAGTTCCGCGACGCCGAGATCGCCACCGAGGGTGAGCTCAAGGCGTTCACCATCGTGGCCTTCGCCGCCCCCGGCGTGCCCGTGCCCTTCGTGGCGGGCGTGATCGACTGCGACGGCACCAGCGTGCGCGGCAACGTGATCAACACCGAGCCCGACCCCGACCACGTGTCGCTGGGGATGAAGGTGAAGCTGGCCACCTACGTGGTGGGCACCGACGATGACGGCACCGAGGCCATCGGCTTCGGCTTCGAGCCCCTGGAGGCCTGACATGAGCGACGACATCTGGATCCTCGGGATCAACATGACCAAGTTCGGCAAGCACCCCGACCTCGACACGGTCGACCTGGCCGCCCAGGCCGCCATGGCGGCCCTGGCCGACGGCGGCGTCACCATGGCCGACATGGGCGTGCTGGCGGCCGGCAACCTGATGAACGCGAGCGCCGGCATCGGCCAGCAGCTGCAGAAGCAGATCGGCCAGACCGGCATCCCCGTCTACAACGTGGCCAACGCCTGTGCGACGGGCGCCACCGCGCTGCGCACGGCGATCATGGCCGTCAAGGCCGGCGAGTGCGACATGGGCCTCGCCGTCGGCGTGGAGAAGCTCTCCGGCGCCGGCCTCCTCGGCGGCGGCGGCACCCCGAAGAGCGACAAGCAGGTCTACGAGCCGAAGGGCCGCTACGGCGCCGTCACCAACACCGACGGCCGCATCGGCACCAACACCATGCCGGGCACCTTCGCCCAGATCGGCATGGAGTACGGCCACAAGTACGGCGGCACCAGCTTCGAGCTGTTCGCCAAGATCAGCGAGAAGAACCACAGCCACTCCACGCTGAACCCGCTGGCCGCCTACACCAAGAAGATGAGCCTCGAGCAGATCATGGGCGACATGATGATCGCCTACCCCAACACCCGGCCGATGTGCTCGGCCAACTGCGACGGCGCCGCCGCCGCCGTGGTGGTGTCGGGCGCCAAGCTCAAGACGCTCTCGCTGGAGCAGCAGAAGCGGGCCGTGAAGGTGTCGGCCTCCGTGCTCACCAGTGATCCGTGGCAGGAGAGCTGCCAGATCCTGCCCGACGTCAACACCCTCACCCGCATGGCCGCCACCCAGGCCTACGAGCAGGCCGGCGTGTCACCGCAGGACCTCGACCTGGTGGAGCTCCACGACTGCTTTGCCACCGCCGAGCTGGTGCACTACGACAACCTGCAGCTGTGCGACGAGGGTGGCGCCGTCGACTTCTTCAACAGCGGCGCCCCCTGGCGTGACGGCACCACGCCGGTGAACGTGTCGGGCGGCCTGCAGTCGAAGGGCCACCCCATCGCCGCCACCGGCATCGCCAACATCTGGGAGGTCTGCCACCACCTCCGGGGGGAGGCCGGTGACCGCCAGATCGAGGGCGCCAAGGTGGGCCTGGCCCACGTCATCGGCCTCGGCTCGGCGTGTGGCGTCCACATCCTGGAGAAGTCCGCCGCCTGACACCCGCCCTGACCCGTTCTGTGGACGGATCCGTCCGCATGGCGGACACATCCGTCCGCAGAACCGGGGGCGCCGAGGTCAGCGCACGAGACCGCGCTTGCGTCCGGTGGCCGCGTTGTACACGAGCAGGGCGATGATGGCGCCGATGATGGAGCCGATGATCCCGGCCGGGGCCAGCCCCATGTCCTCACCCTCGCTGCGGAAGAGCAGGTCGGCGAGGAACCCGCCGACGAACGAGCCGATGATGCCCAGCACGATGGTGGCGCCGACGCTCATGGAGTCGTTGCCGGGCACGACGGCTCGGGCGATGAAGCCGGCGATGAGGCCGAGGAGCAACATCCAGATGATGAAGCCGATCATGTGAGGAACCCTTCTGTCGACGGCGAGGGTCGCCGTGGCGGACGGCCGCTCGTTACCCGTGGAGCCCACTCCCAACCGCGAGCCGTCAGGCGGAGGTGAAGCCGTCGGCCACAGTGAGGGCGTCGTCGAGGATGGTGAGGGCTCGCCGCACCTCGGCTTCCGTGACGATCAGCGGCGGGGCCATGTGCAGCCGGTTGAAGTGGGCGAAGGGCCACAGGCCGCCTCGCTTGCAGGCGTTGACCACCTCGACCATGGGCGTGGCCGCCTCGCCCGACGCGTTGAACGGCACCAGGCCCTCACGCGTCGACCGGTCCCGCACCAGCTCCACGGCGAAGAAGCAGCCCATCCCGCGCACCTCCCCCACGGACGGGTGCTGAGCGGCGAGGGCCTGCAGGCCCGGACCCAGCACGTCGGTACCGATGGCGGCCGCGTGCTCGATCACGCCATCGTCCTCCATGGCCCGGATGGCGCCGACGGCCGCCGCACAGGCCAGCGGGTGCCCGGAGTAGGTCAGCCCACCTTGGTAGGGCCGGGTGGCGAACGTCTCGGCGATGGCGTCGGTCATGACGACGCCGCCGAGGGGCACGTAGCCGGAGTTGACCCCCTTGGCGAAGCACAGGAGGTCGGGCGCCACCGCCCAGTGGTCGGCCGCGAACCATGCGCCGGTGCGGCCGAACCCCACCATCACCTCGTCGAGGATCAGCAGGATGCCGTGCTCGTCGCACAGGGCCCGCACGCCGGGCAGGTAGGCGTCGGGCGGGACCAGCACCCCGTTGGTGCCGACCACCGTCTCCAGGATGATCGCGGCGACCTGCTCCGGCCCCTCGAACTGGATCACCTCGGCCAGGTGGGCCAGGGCCCGCTCGCCCTCCTCTTCGACAGACGCGGCCCCGAAGGAGGAGCGGTAGGGGTAGGGCCCCATGAAGTGCACCACGCCGGGGATGGACGGCTCGGAGCCCCATCGGCGAGGCTCACCGGTCAGCGCCATCGTGGCGGCGGTGCCCCCGTGGTAGCTGCGGTAGGCAGCCAGCACCTTGTGGCGGCCGGTGTGGGCCCGGGCCAGGCGGATGGCGTTCTCGTTGGCCTCGGCCCCGCCGTTGGTGAAGAACACCCGTGCCAGCCCTGGCGGAGCGTGGGCCACCACCAGCCGGGCCGCCTCGTTGCGGGTCTCGTTGGCGAACGACGGAGCGATGGTGGCCAGGTGCTGGGCCTGGGCCACGATGGCCTCCACCACCTTCGGGTGCTGGTGGCCGAGGTTGAGGTTCACCAGCTGCGACGAGAAGTCGAGCCACCGGTTCCCCTCGTGGTCCCACATCTCGCAGCCCAGCCCCCCGGCGATGGGCAGGGGGCTGATCTGCCGCTGCGCCGACCAGGAGTGGAACACCAGGTCGCGGTCGGCCGCGGTGACCTGGGCGTTGGTGGGAGCGGGATCGATGAGCGCCATGAGGTCATCTTCGCCGACTCCCTTGGGCCCCCACGAGTCGGGACCTTCGACCCTGGGTGCCGTCTGTCCGTTCCGTGACGATGGAGCCAGATCGAAGACCAACCCAAGAAGCCAGGCAAGGAGCATGCCATGAGCACCATGACCGACCAGAGCCCCGCCACCCACAAGGTGACGAGCCCCGACACCCCGGTGGTCGCCCTCAAGCGACGCACCATCGACAGCATCCTCATCGCCGTCGGCGCCGTCCTCACGGTGGCCCTCGTGGTGGCGGGTGCCCTCCTCATGTGGGGCAGCAACTTCTCGGCCAACTACGTCGACGACGAGCTGTCGTCGCAGAACATCTCCTTCCCGCCGGCTGAGGCCCTCGAAGAGGAAGGCCGCACCGACCTGGTGAAGTTCGGCGGCGAGTCCGTCAACACCGGCGAAGAGGCCGAGGCCTACGCCAGCTTCATCGATGGCCACCTCGAGGGCATCGCTGACGGGCTCACCTACGCCGAGCTCGGTGGCCCCGAGCGGGAGGCCAACGCCGCGGTCGAGGCGGCGGTCGAGGCCGGCGAGGACGAGGCCACCATCGCCGAGCTCGAGGCCGAGGCGGCCGGTATCTCAGGCCAGCGCAACACCCTCTTCAAGGGTGAGACCCTGCGAGGCCTGCTGCTCACCGCCTACGCCTGGTCCACGGTGGGCACCATCGCCGGCTACGCCGCCTACGCAGCCTTCGCTGCCGCTGCGGTGCTGCTGGTGCTGGTGCTGATGGGCCTGCGCCACCACCACAAGGTGGTCCAGCAGAGCTAGCCGCTCTGCTCCAGCGGCCAGCAGCCGCATCAGCGCCACGAGCGAGGCAGCCTCCAGGGGCTGCCTCGTTCGCGCGTCGGGCCTGGGCCCCGAGCACCGCCGACCCACCGGGCCTACGCTCGGTCGATGCCCACCGCCGCCGTCAACGGAGCCGAGATCGCCTACGACGACACCGGGGGCACCGGGCCTCCCATCGTCCTGGCCCACGGCTTCCTGATGGACCGCTCGATGTTCGAGCCGCAGGTCGCCGCGCTGCGGGGGCAGTACCGGGTGATCACCTGGGACGAGCGCGGCTTCGGCGACACCGTCTACGACGGTGGTCCCTTCACCTACTGGGACTCCGCCGCCGACTGCGTCGGCCTCATGGACCACCTGGGCATCGACGTTGCGGTGGTGGGCGGCATGTCGCAGGGCGGGTTCCTGTCCCTGCGGGTGGCGCTGATGGCCCCGGAGCGGGTCCGGGCCCTGATCCTCCTGAGCAGCCAGGCGGGCACCGAGGACGCAGAGGTGGTGCCGCTCTACCAGGCGATGATCGACCAGTGGGTGGCTGAAGGGCCCTCCGACGAGCTGGCCGCCACCGTCGCCTCGATCATCCTCAGCGAGCCGTCGCTCGCCGAGACCTGGACCGCCCGCTGGAAGGCCCGGGACGCCGCCTCGCTTGCGCAGCCGGGCGCCACCCTGCTCACCCGCGACTCCGTGGAGGACCGGCTGGGCGAGCTGTCCCACCCGGCGCTGGTGGTCCACGGCTCCGCCGACGCCGCCATCTCCCTCGACAAGGCCGAGCGGGTGGCGGCCGGCCTCAGCGGCTGCGACGGGCTCGTCCTCATCGACGGCGGCACCCACGCCGCCAACCTCACGCATCCCGAGGAGACCAACGCCGCCATCCTGGCCTTCCTCGACGGCTTGCCCACGGACTGAACCTCGGACGCGCCGAGGGCCGCTCCCCTGCGGGAAGCGGCCCTCGGGATCGAGCAGTGCGCTCAGCCGGTGAAGCGGGGTGCCGCCGTGACCGGCAGGGCCGCCGGCGGGTCGGCCGGATCCTCGGGCTCATCGGGCACCGCCGCCAGCTCGTAGGCGCCACTGTCGCACCCGTTGGTGCCGTCGCCGTTTCCGTCCTGCGGGCGGGCCACGCCGCGCTGGTCATCCGGCACCGAGCAGGTCGTCCCCGCCGCATCCACGGCCGGGCTGCTGGCGGTCAAGGCCATCGTGAAGGTGGGTCCACCGTTGTCGCCCAGCGCGCCCACGTTGGCGGCGGTGTCGGCCTGGTCCGTGGCCTGGATGGCATTGCAGGTGTCGTCGGACACGACGTTCCCGCCGCCCGAGGTGAGCACCCCACCCTCGGCCAACGTGCAGTTGGCGATGGGATCGCCCACCGCGGCCGGTCGCAGCACGGGCTCACCCTCGATGCTGCCCTCGATGATCGACGACGTCACCGTGACCTCCCCCTCGGAGCCGACACCGATGGCCCCTCCGGCGTTCAAGGCATCGCCCTGGGGCCCGCTGGCGGAGTTCCCGGCCATCGTGACGTGGTCCAAGACCGCCGTGCCGGAGCTGCCCTGGTCGAAGTTGCCGACGTAGAGGGCACCGCCGAGGGCGGCGTGGTTGCCAGTGAAGGTGCTGTTGGTGATGATGGCGGTCTCACCGAGGTCGACGTGGATCGCTCCACCGCTGAGCAGGGCGGAGTTGCCCACGAAGGTGGAGTCCTCCACCACCAGCGTGTCGCCTCCTTCGTACACCGCCACCGCGCCGCCGTGGCCCTGTCGGTTCTCGTTGTCGACGAAGTGCATCCGCTGCAGGGTGAGGTCGACCCCACCGTCGGCGGAGATCGACGCGCCATCGCAGCACGAATCCTCTTCGAGGAGCCCGCCGGTGAAGGTCATGTCGGTGAGCGTGACGGCCAATGGCCCGTCGGTCTGCAGGGTGAGGTGGCGGTGGGAGACCTCGGAGTGGTCGGCGCTCACGATGGTCTGGCCCACACCAGCGCCGTTCACGGTGACGTCGGCGTTGTAGAGGAAGAGGTCGTCGGCCAGCACGAAGTCGCCGGCCGGCACCTGGATCGTGACCGGGGTCGCCGGGTCACCGGAGAAGTCGTCCTGCGTGCGCACGAAGGCACCCCGGAGGCTGCAGTCGCCGGCGGCCCCGGTGCAGTCGTCGAGGGCGCCGTCGTCCACGGTGGTGTCGACCACGAGCGTGACCGGGCCACCACCGGAGGCGGCGCTGGGTGCGACCACGGCCGCACCAGCCAGGAGGAGGGCACCGGCCGCCAGGCCAGCAAGAGGTCGTCGCATCATCGAAGCTCCCAGATCTCGGTCACGCCCACCGAACCGCCCGGTGGCCCCGAAGACGGTAGCGGAATCGCCCACTGCCGGATCGAACCCCCCCGCCGCCACCGGGTGCGATCAGATCCGCTCGAGGGCCCCGCCATCGAAGAGGGGCACGATGCCGTGGGCGGCCACGTCGGCGTCGAGCTCGTCGTCGGTGGGCACGGGCCCCGGCGTCGAGGCCGCCGCCAGGATGGCGGGGAGCAGGCGGGCATCGCTGGAGGTGTTGAGGAACAGCTGCTCGTGCCCGAGCACCCAGCGCACCGAGCGTGCGATGGCGTCTGGGTCGGTGACGGGCTCGTACCAGCTGAACCGAGGGCCGGCGTGGTCGTCGGGCCAGCGGCCCTTGCCGATGGCCTTGATGGTCTGCACCGCCACCTGGCGATCGGCGCACACGGCGAGCAGCGCCTCCACGTCGGCCCGGTAGGCGGCGTCCTGCAGGGCGACGTAGCTGAAGGGCAGCAGCACCGAGGCGTAGGGGTGGCGCTCCAGGCTGCGCAGGTGCATGAGGGCGATGCGGGTGCCGTGGCCGGTCACCCCGATGTGGCGCACCAGCCCCTCTTCCTGGGCGCGGACCATGGCCGCCAGCACGCCGCCGGGGGCATGGGCCACCTCCCACTCGTCGGGTTCCACCAGGTTGTGCAGCTGGATCAGGTCGACGCTGTCGACGCGCAGCCGCTCCAGGGACCGCTCCAGCTCGGCGCGTGCTGCGTCGCCGCGCCGCTCACCGGTCTTGGTGGCCAGGAAGAAGCGGTGGCGATGCTCGGCCATCCACGGCCCGATCCGCAGCTCGGAGTCGCCGTAGCTGGCCGCCGTGTCGAGGTGGTTCACGCCGGCGTCGAGCAGCTGCTGGAGCACGGCATCGGCCCGGTCCTGCCGCATGCCGCCGAGGGCGGCGGCCCCGAAGATCACACGGCTGCTGCGGTGCCCGGTAGAGCCGAAGGGGGCGGTGGGGAGACCGGTCATCGACCGATGCTCCCACGCCCGACCCGCCTCCGCTCGGGGTCAGGCGGGGACGTCCATGCAGGAGCGCACGGCGTCGAGGACCGAGTCGAAGCCGGCCGGGCCGACGGCCCTGTCGACGAACGTGGCCGCCAGGGCCACCTCGAAGGCTCGGGGGTCGACGGTGGCGACCACGCAGCGAGCCTGGTCGTCGGTGAGGGTGAGGTCGAGATCGACGGCGATCTGCTCGGCCACCGGCCCGACCAGCGCGCCGGCCAGCCCGCAGTCGCCCAGGGCGGCGGCCAAGGCCTGCTCGGCGTCGTCGGGCAGGGGGACGCCGAGCGACCGGAGATCCGTGGCGTCGGCCAGGTCCTGGGCGCTGACCCCCCGGCTCGTGAGGGCCGATGCCCCCACCAGGTCCACCATGGCGGCGCCCACGCACTCGGCCACATCGTCGGCCACCGCTGGTCCGCCGTTGCCCGAGGTGAAGGCGCTGGCCACCGCAGCGACGTACGCCTCCCGAGGATCGCTGGCGCCGGACCCATCGGCGCCGCCACATCCAGCCGTCCCCGCTGCGAGGACGGCGGCCATCACGAGGGAGGCGAGGGACCCTGGTTGGCGCATCCCGGCACCGTAGGCCTCCCTCCCCCAGCCTCAGGGTCAGGACCCAGAGGTCAGGGTGTGCTGATGCGGGTGAGGGTGCTCATCGACGTGAGGTAGACGTCGTCGTGCCAGCCGACGGCTGGGAAGGTGACGGCCTGCAGCGGGCTGCCGGTGTCGGCGCGGGCGAGCTCCGCACCGGTCTCGATGTCGAGCACCACCACCTGGTCGGCCATGCGGTCGCCGTCGTGATCGCCGGTGATCAGCTGGCCCGTGGCCGGCAGGAGGAGCAGGTGGCCGGCGTGGCCCTGCTGGCGCCGCCAGCGCTCCTGCAGGGTGCCGTCGGCGGCGATGGAGAAGGCGGCCAGGGCGTCGTTGCCGCTGTCGAAGCCCACCACGATGCGACGGGCGTCATCGACCAGGGGAGGGTTGGCGATCAGACCGCCGGGCCGGCCGCACACCTCGGTGAGGGTGACCGCACCCGACCCGAGGTCGACCCGCACGATGTGGAGGGGGTCGGTGGAGATCCCCTGGCCGCGGAAGGCGCCGTTGTAGCGATCGGTGCCCTCGCCGTCGTCGAGGAACCACACGGCGCCGAGGGCCACCACGGCGTCCCATCCGTAGGTCTGGCCGGCGCGCGTCCGGTAGGGCACCACGAAGGTGTCGTCGAGCTCCAGCGCCCCACCGACCCAGCGCACCCGCAGGAGGCTGGTGTCGCCGACCACGTAGATGTCGTCGCCGTCGGCCGACAGCCGGGCGATCGACGGCTCCGGCAGGTCGAGGCGGGCCACCACGGCGAGCGTCTCCGGGTGCAGCACGAGCAGCTCCGCCGGCTCCCGGGCTTCGTCGACCTGCCCCGGTCGTCGCCCCGAGAAGTCCTTGGTGACGAGGTGGCCGTCGGGCAGGGTGACGAAGCTGTTGTACGGGCGGTGGCGGGGCAGCTCGGTGGACGCCAGCACCTCCAGGTCGGCGGAGAGGCGGTGAGCGTGGTGCCCGAAGACGACGTGCAGGGATCCGTCGGCGTGGGCGGCCAGGCCCCCGGGCCACATCGGCCCACCGGGGAGCTCGGGGGTGCGGCGCACGACCTCGAGGGAGCGCGCGTCGATCTGCTCCACCCATGCGATGGCGTCGTCGCCGAAGGTGTGGCGCAGCACGTAGACCTCGCCGGGTTCGCGCAGCACCACCATCGTGGTGCCCGGTGCCTCCCGGTGGGTGACCTCCAGCGCGCCGCCGGGCGGGAGCATCCAGCCGGCCACGGGTGCGGCCGGCACCTGCAGCCGTCGCGGCCCGCCGTCCTCGGCCGGCCACGGGCTGGGCCACAGGGCACCCTGGGTCACACCGGGGCCTCGATCGGGAGGCGGGGACGGCGGGGGGCCGGCTGGCTGGTGCGAAGGTCGTCGAGCAGGTCGTCGCGCAGCGCCCGCACAGCTGGGTCGTCCCACCGGTTGACCTGCTGGAGCGGATCGTCGGCCAGCGAGTAGAGCTCGCCCTCGGTGCCGTCGTGGACCGCGCCGGGCAGG
>JBPPMN010000120.1:0-2271 GCA_051306055.1 Acidimicrobiales bacterium | reverse complement strand
GATGTGTATAAGAGACAGGTGGTGGGGGTGGGCCGGGTGGTGGTGGGCGCCACGGTGGTCGTGGTGGCCTCGGTGGTGGTCGACGCCTCGGCGGTCGTCGTGGTGCGCTCGGTCGTGGTGGTGGTCGACTCCGTGGTGCTGGTGACCGGCGCCTCCGCAGCCACGCGCTGGTCATCGCTGCGCAGGACCAGCACCGCGAGGCCCAGCCCCACGACGATCGCCACCAGCGCGCCCAGCAGCCAGGGCCGGGGGTCGGCGCGGATGCGATCGATCACGTCACCCAGTGTCGCAGCCGCGGCAGCTGAGCACAGCGCGCCGCCCCATCGACCGGTGGCCTACGTTGACCACGTGGGGGAGATCGAGCGGGAGTGGGTGGCGCTGACCTCGGCGTCCAGCGCGGTGGCGGGCCATGGGCCGCACCCGTGCCAGGGGCTGTACCACCGGCCGGTCGGCGAGCGGCCCCGGGTGGCCTGCATCGCCACCCACTACAACGTCGACTTCTCGGAGCACTACCTCGCGCCGCTGCTGGCCGAGCGGGGCATCGGGTTCCTGGGCTGGAACACCCGCTATCGCGGCAACGAGGCCTACTTCCTGCTCGAGCACGCCCTGGTCGACATCGGCGCCGGCGTGCGCTGGCTGCGGGAGGAGGCCGGCGCTGAGGCGGTGGTGGTGCTCGGCAACTCCGGCGGTGGTTCGCTCATGGGTGCCTACCTGTCGCAGGCCGGCGCGCCGAGCATCGAGCCGTCGTTCGGGCTGTCGCTGCCCGATGCCGTGCTGGAGCTCCCAGGCGCCGAGCTCTACGTGTCGCTCAACGCCCACCCCGGTCGCCCGGAGGTGCTGACGTCGTGGATCGACCCGTCGGTGACCGACGAGACCGACCCGCTCTCGGTCGATCCCGACCTCGACATGTTCGATGGCCGCTGGGGGCCGCCCTTCGCCGAGGCCTTCGTGGCCCGCTACCGCGCCGCCCAGCGCGACCGGAACCACCGCATCACTGCTTGGGTGGGGACCGAGCTGGATCGGCTGGCCGGTGCCGGGGCGTGGGACCGCGTGTTCAACCTGCACCGGGTGTGGGCCGACCTGCGCTTCACCGATCTCAGCCTCGACCCCTCCGAACGCCGGCCCGGCTGCTACGCGGGCGACCCGCGCAGCGCCAACTACGGGCCGTTCGCCATCGGTGCCACGTCGACCCTGCGCTCCTGGCTGTCGATGTGGAGCCTGGAGGCCTCACAGTGCCAGGGGGCGCCGCACCTGGCCCGGATCGCGGTGCCGTCGCTGGTGGTGCAGTCGACCGCCGATCGCGGCGTCTTCCCCTCCGACGCCCGCGCCATCTTCGAGGCGCTGGCCGCCAGCGACAAGCGCCTCGAGCTGGTGCCCGGCGAGCACTACTTCGAGACGGGCGGCCGCGACGACGTGGCCGAGCTGCTGGCGGGCTGGATCACCGACCGCACGTGACCCGGCTTCGGATCTTCAGCGGGCGGCCGGCCAGTCGTCGGCGCGCAGGGCGGCGTCGGTGCCGCCGTCCATGGTGATCACGGAGCCGCAGAAGAAGCCGCCGTCGTCGGACAGGAGCAGGGCCAGCAGCGCAGCCACCTCCTCCGGGCGGCCGGCCCGGCGAGCCGGGATCGGGTAGACGTCGCCCAGGCCCATGATGAAGTCCTCGGTGCCGGCCGTCATCGGTGTGGCGATGAAGCCGGGGGCGATGGCGTTGAGGCGGATGCCGGCCCCGATCCAGGCGTCGATGGTGGCCTGGCGGCGCACCCACCGGCCGAGGGCCAGCTTGCTGGCGCCGTAGGCCCCCACGCCGTGTCCGGCGACGGCGCGAGCCGCCTCCTCGTCGCCGGCGAGGCAGGCCGCGACGTGGTCGAGCGACAGTCCGGGCTGCGTGGTGCTGGAGTTCGACGCCACCGCCACCGCACTGGCGCCGGGTCGACCCGCCAGCAGCGGGCGCAGGCCCTCCAGCGTGGCCACAGCGCCGAAGTAGTTGATGGACGTGACCAGCGCGCCGTCGTCGTGGGTGACGCCTGCCGCCGCCACGAGGCCGTCGAGCCCGTCGGGGCAGCGGGCGGTGACCTCGTCGACCATCGCCGCCCGGCCCGCCGGCGTGGCCAGGTCAGCGGCCACCTCGGCGCCGCGCAGATCGATGCCGATGACGGTGTCGCCCTGCTCCTCGAGGCGCCCGCGCAGCGCGCCCCCGATGCCGCCCGCCGAGCCCGTGATCGCGATGGTTGCCATGGGCGGCGAACCTACCGCCGTGGCCGGACCGGGCCG
>JBPPMN010000102.1:0-47333 GCA_051306055.1 Acidimicrobiales bacterium | reverse complement strand
GGGTGCGGGGGAGGTCACGGGCTGAGGGCGAACCCTCGGTACCCGTCGGCCACCACCTGCTCGCACTGCTCTGCGTAGGTGGGGAAGCCGGGCAGCGGCATGAACACGCGGGTCTTGCCGGGCACGTTGGCTCCCAGGTACCAGGAGTTGCAGGTGGGGAACAGCGTGAAGCCCGCCACCGCGTTCACGTAGTCGACCCACTGGTCCTGGGCGTCCGGGGTGGCCTCGATGGTGCGGTGGCCGTGCTCGTCGAGGTGGGCGATGCAGTCGGCGATCCACTCCACGTGCTGCTGGATGCTCACCAGCATGTTGGTCAGCACCGAGGGGCTGCCCGGCCCGGTGATGGTGAAGAGGTTGGGGAAGCCCTCCACCCCGAGGCCGAGGTACGTGCGGGGGCCGGCCGACCAGGCGTCGCGCAGGGTGCGGTCGCCGCGTCCGGTGATCTCGATCTTCGAGATGGCTCCGGTCATGGCGTCGAAGCCGGTGGCGTACACGATGGCGTCGAGCTCGTGCTCGCCGGCGGCGGTGCGGATCCCGGCGGGGGTGAGAGCCTCGATGGGCGTCTCCCGCAGGTCGACGAGGTGCACGTCGGGCCGGTTGAACGTCTCCCAGTAGCCCGTGTCGACGCACAGCCGCTTGCAGCCCACCACCTGGTCGGGCGTGAGCTTGCGGGCGGTGTCGGGGTCCTTGACGATCTGGTGGAGCTTCTCCTTCACGAAGTCGGCGGCCAGGTCGTTGGCCGCCTTGTCGAGGAGCAGGTCGGTGTAGGCGCCGAGGAAGGGGAGTCCGCCGGCCTCCCAGCGCCGCTCGAGCTCGGCCCGGCGCTCCTCGTCGCTCACCTCGAGGGCCGACTTCTCGGCGCGCGGCAGGCGGGCTCCGAAGGCGCTGGGCATGTGCCGGTTGGCCTCGCGCAGCGCGGCGTAGTCGCTCTTGATCTCCTTCACCTCGACCGGGTCGAGGGGACGGTTCCACGCCGGCACCGTGAACGAGGCCGTGCGCTGGAACACGGTGAGCTCGGTCGCCTGCTCGGCGATGATCGGGATCGACTGGATGGCGCTGGAGCCGGTGCCGATCACCCCCACCCGCAGGCCGGTGAAGTCGACGCCGTCATGGGGCCAGCGGCCGGTGTGGTAGGTCGGGCCGGCGAAGGTGTCGGCGCCGGGGAGCTCCGGGATGTTGGCCGAGCTGAGGCAGCCGGTGGCCAGCACCACGAACCGGGCCGTGAGGTCGTGGCCGCCGTCGGTGGTGACCCGCCAGGTGGTGGCGGCCTCGTCGAAGGTGGCGGCCGTGACCTTGGTGGCGAAGGTGATGTCGCGGCGGAGGTCGAAGCGGTCGGCCACGTGGTTGGCGTAGTCGAGGATCTCGCCCTGGGGGGCGTAGCGCTCCGTCCACTCCCACTGCTGCTGGAGGTCTTCGTCGAACCCGTAGGAGTACTCCATGCTCTCCACGTCGCAGCGGGCTCCGGGGTAGCGGTTCCAGTACCAGGTGCCGCCCACGTCGTCACCGGCCTCGAACACGCGCACGGCCAGTCCCTGGCCCCGGAGCTTGTGGAGCATGTACATGCCCGCGAACCCCGCCCCCACCACCACGACGTCGACGTCGTGCTCGCTGCTGGCCATCGTGCCGGTTCCCCCTGGTCGAGCCTGCTGATGGCCGAACCTAACGCCGTCGGACAGGAGTGGGGCAAGCCGGCGTTGAACCTGTCCTGGATGGCCCGCCGAACCCCCGACCGCCGCTGGCTGCTCGTGCTGGTCGCCCTCACCGTCTCCTCCGCCCTGCTGGGGGTGACGTCGGCCGCGGTGGCCTACGCCCCGGAGGCCCCGGTGGTGGCGACGCCGCAGGCCGAGTGCGGTCCCGGCTCCCGTCCGGAGACGGGCCTGCAGGGCCGTGTGTCGGCGGACGATCACGCCTCCGGTCGGGCGGCCGAGGGCTTCACCTGCAACACGGAGCTGGTGGGGTCGTTCGTCGAGCCCGACGGCAACGGCACCTACGGCGGCTACAAGGTGGAGCGCTACGTCGACGCCCAGGGCCAGGAGTGCGCGTTCTACGACACCACGCTGCTGTTCCCCACCGACCTGCTCGACGGTCGGGCCGGTGTGAACGTGATGGACATGGCCGACCCCTCCCAGCCCCGCCTCGTGCGCACGCTGCTCACGCCGGCCATGCTCTCGCCCCACGAGTCGCTGGTGCTCAGCCAGGAGCGGGGCGTGCTGGCGGCGGTGCTCGGCAACCCGGCCTTCGGTCCCGGCGTGGTCGACGTGTACGACGTCTCGCAGGACTGCCTCGACCCGCAGCTGGCGTCGGTGTCGCCCTTCGGCATCCTCGGCCACGAGAGCGGCATGGCGCCCGACGGCCGCACCTTCTACTCCGCGTCGCCGGCCACAAGCACGATCTTCGCGGTCGGCCTGGACGACCTGTCGGCCCCGGAGCTGCTCTGGCAGGGCGACCACCCCTCCCACGGCCTGTCGGTGAGCGACGACGGCAACCGCATCTACGTGGCCGGGCTGAACGGGCTGATCATCCTCGACACCTCCGAGGTGCAGGCCCGCGTGCCCAACCCCGAGGTGCCGGTGGTGTCGACGCTGTCGTGGGACACGATGAGCATCCCCCAGAACGCCCTCCCGATCACCGTCGACGGCCACCCCTACCTGGTGGAGATCGACGAGTTCGGCTCGCTGTCGAAGGTGGGGGCGGGGCGCATCATCGACATCGCGGACGAGACCGACCCGCACATCATCTCCAACCTCCGCCTCGAGGTGCACCAGCCCGAGCACTTCGCCGACCTCACCGGCGACCCGGGCACCCTGAGCCCCATCCAGGGCTACGCCGGGCACTACTGCAGCGTCCCCCAGCGCGACGACCCAGGGATCGTGGCCTGCTCGATGATCCTCTCGGGGCTGCGGGTGTTCGACATCCGTGATCCGCACAACCCGAAGGAGATCGCCTACTTCAACGCGCCGGTGCAGGATCGGCTGCTCCTCGAGGGCAGCAGCTACGCCATGTCGGCGCCCGCCTTCGTGCCCGAGCGCGGCGAGATCTGGTACTCCGACGGCTTCAGCGGCTTCTACGTGGTGCGCCTCACCAACGGCGTGTGGCCCTTCACCTCGGCCCCCGCCACGCCTGCGCCCGCCACCACGGCGGCGCCGACCACGGCGGCGGCTCCCACCTCGGCCGCTCCGTCGGTCGCCGCCCTGCCGGCCACCGGGCGGGCGGTGCCACCGGTGTTCGTGGTGTCGACCGCCGTGGGGGCAGCCCTGCTGGTGCTGACCCTCGTGGGCCGAGCTCAGCCCTCGAGAAGGGAGAGCAGCGGCGCGTAGAGGTCCTGCTTGAGGGTGCGGACCATGGCCGGGTCCTTGCCCGCCCGAGCCTCGGCCAGGGCGATGGCGGCGTCGAGGAGATCGGCCTCCGCGTGGGCGCTCGCCGCGATGCCCGCCTCGACCGCGGCGGGGCCGTCGTAGCGACGGGCGGTGGTGATGGCCTCGAGGGCGGTGGCGTCGCCCGCTCGGGTGGTGAGCAGGGCGGTCCAGAAGGCGTGCAGCTGCAGGCCGAGGTCGACCTCCGGCAAGCAGAACCACCCGCGATCGGCGCGCATGGCCCGCTGGTCGTGGGCCAGCGCCAGCATGGCGCCGTAGCCGAAGGCGTGGCCGTTGAGGGCCGCCACCGTGGGCCGGGAGAAGGTGACCAGTCGGGCCAGCAGGTCTTGCGCCCGGTCGAGGAAGGCGGTGGCGCCGTCGCCGAGGCCCATGATGTGGTCGAGGTCGAAGCCGGTGGAGAAGCTCTTGCCGGCGCCGACGGTCACCACCGCGGTGAGGCTGTCGTCGGACTCGATGCGGTCGAGGGCGGCACCGATGTCGTCGAGGAACGAGGTGTCGACGGCGTTGGCATCGGTGGTGAGCCGCAGCACGGCGGTGGCGCCGTGGGGCTCGACGAGGGCGGCGGGCATGGAGCGGGACGGTACCGGGTCTCAGCCCGTTCGCTGGAGCTGCCGGAAGGCGTCGACCACCGCCGCATCGTGTGGGTAGGTGAGCACGCCGGCCGCCTCTTCGGCGGGCACCCAGCGCACCTCGTCGACCTCGTCGTTGGGGGCGAACTCGCCGGCGGTGGGCTCCATCACCCAGTAGCGCACCCGCTTCGGTCGGTCCTTGCGGTCGATGTAGAGGGTCTCGGGCAGCTCGGCATCGGCCCGGCACCGGAGGCCGGTCTCCTCCTCCACCTCCCGCAGCGCGGCGTCCCGGGCCGCCTCGCCCGGCTCGAGCTTGCCCTTGGGGAGCGACCAGTCGTCGTAGCGCGGGCGGTGCACGAGCAGCACCTTCACCACACCCTTCGAGGTGCGGCGCCACACCACGCCACCGGCGGCTTCGATCATCGGGCTCCAGCCTACGGAGCGCTCACCCGCTTGCCGGGGGACCGTGGCGGGCCAGCTCCGCGTTGGACCATCCCGCCTCGCCGGTGAGCTCGCGCCCGAACCACGGCGGCGCGATGAACCGGGCGGCGGCGTCCTCCGTCGGGAGCTCCACCTCCACGGTGACCAGCCCCGCCAGCGCGCCCTCGTAGCGGTCGAGCTCGGCCGTGAGCCCGTGGCCGAGGTCGATGCGGTGCCGCACCTTCTCCAGCGAACGGGCCGCGGCGTGCGGCCACAGATCGTCCGCCGCGGCACCGTCTAGCGGCAGCTCCACCTCAGTGCGGGTGAGGCCGCGGCCGGCCTTGATGGTGAGCAGGGTGGCGTCATCGCCTGTTCGCATCCTCACCTCTACCTGTTCATCGAGGGCCAAGTACCCTTGCCGCAGCCGAACCCCCGGCCCGAGCGCCTCGGGGGAGGGGACGGCCGCCACCAGGAACTTCCGCTCGATCTCGGTGCCCATGGCCTCATCATGGACCGCCCGAGCTCGGTCCGGTCCACCACCGATGCCCACCACCTTCTCCGACCCCGACCTCGCCGCCGACCGGCTGGCCCGAGCCCTGGCCGACGGAGGCTTCGAGGTGGGGGAGCCCACCCCCAGCACCCGGGTGCTCCTCGACACGTTCGACGGGCGGCTGCACCGGGCCGGCCTCCAGCTCGAGCTGCGCCAGGGGGCCACCTCGCAGCTCGTGCTGAGCGGCGGCGACCACACGGTGCCGGCCGTGCTGGCCATCGACCGGCCACCGGCGTTCGCCGACGCGCTGCCGCCCGGTCCGTTCCGGGCTCGGGTGCTGCCCCACACGGAGGAGCGCGCCCTCCTGCCGGTGGTGTCGGTGCGCTCCGTGGCCCGGTCCGTGGAGCGCCGCGACCGGCGGGGCAAGGTGGTGGCGCAGCTCACCATCCACTCGTCGATCGAGTCGGAGGCCACCAACGGTGCCGTCCTCCCCGAGTGGGTGGCGGAGGTCGTGGGCGTGGCCGGCCACGGCGACGACCTGGAGCAGACGCTCCAGCGCCTGCACGCCATGGGGCTGGAGCCCTCTGGCTCCGACCTCTGCGCCGTCGTGGCCTCGGCGGTGGGCATCGACCTCGCGGGCCACGAGTCGTCGCCCACCGTGCCGCTCGATGGCGACGAGGACGCCCTCGACGGCTTCCGGCGGGTCCTGGCCAACCTGGCCGACACCATCGACGCCAACCTCGAGGGCACCGTCGCCGCCACCGACCCTGAGTTCCTGCACGAGCTCCGGGTGGCCGTGCGCCGCACGCGCTCGGTGCTGGCCCAGTCGCGCGGGGTCCTCCCGAGCGACGTGCGCGAGCGCTTCCGGGAGTCGTTCGGCTGGCTGGGCAGCGTCACGGGACGAGCGCGCGACCTCGACGTGTACGTGCTCGGCTGGGACGACCTGGTCGCCCCCATCGGCGCCGACGACCCCGGGGCCCTCGACAAGGTGCGCGACGAGCTGCAGGCCCGCCGCCTGGCCGCCCACCGGGCCCTGGCCAACGCCCTGCGCAGCGACACCTGTCACGACTTGCTCAGCGCCTGGCGCCAGTGGCTGGAGGGCGCCGTCGGCGAGCCATCGGGTCGTCCCCTCGGACCGCTGGTGGCCCAGCGCACCGCCCGGGCCCAGGAGCGGCTGCTGGCCCACGGCCGGGCCATCACCGCCGACTCCCCGGCCGAGGACCTCCACGACCTGCGCAAGGACGCCAAGAAGCTGCGGTACCTGCTCGAGTGCTTCGGCAGCCTGCACCCCACGAAGGCTCGCAAGGCGTTCGTCGGCCAGCTGAAGGCGCTGCAGGACAACCTTGGCGACCACCAGGACGCCGAGGTGCACCTCGAGCACCTCCGGGAGCTGGCCCGCGACCTCCACGACCGCAGCCGGGTCGACACCGACACGCTGCTGGCCATGGGCCGCATCACCGACCACCTCGAGCGCCGCCGTCAGGCCGAGCGCGACGACTTCATGGAGCGGTTCCAGACCTACGACACCAAGGCCAACCGCCGCGCCCTCGAGGCCCTCCTGGCCCAGGCGGCCGCCGGATGAAGGTGCTCGCCACCTACAGCATCAAGGGCGGCGTCGGGAAGACCAGCACCGCGGTCAACCTGGCCTACGAGGCAGCCCGCTCCGGCGTGCGGGTGCTCGTCTGGGACCTCGACCCCCAGGGCGCCGCCACCTACCTCTTCCGGGTGCGGCCGAAGGTGCGCGGCGGCAGCCGTCGGCTGATCGGCGCCAAGGGCGAGCTGGCCTCGCACATCCGAGGGTCCGACCTGTCGCCCGTGCACGTCGTGCCGGCCGACTTCTCCCTGCGCCACCTCGACGTGCACCTCGAGGGCACCAAGCGCCCCACCCGCCGCCTGGCCCGGCTGCTGGAGCCGGTGGCCGACGACTACGACCTGGCCCTGCTCGACTGCCCGCCCAGCATCTCCCTGGCCAGCGAGAGCGTGTTCGGGGCCTGCGATGCGCTGCTGGTGCCGGTCGTGCCGGCCACCCTGGCCAGCCGCACCCTCAGCCAGCTGGTCGACTTCCTGGCCGACCAGGAGCGCGCTCCCGAGGTGTGGCCGGTGCTGTCGATGGTCGACCGGCGTCGCAAGCTGCACCGCGAGATGGTGGAGACCCTGGCTGCGGAGTGGCCGGCGCTGCGCCGCACCACCGTGCCCGCCGCCGCGGTGGTGGAGCGCATGGGCGTGGAGCGCGCTCCGGTGGGCGAGTTCGCGCCGTCCACCGCCGCCGCCCGGGCGTACCGAGCGCTGTGGGCCGAGCTCAACGATGCCCTCTGGGGCGCGCCGGAGCGGCTCCGCACCTGAGCGCTGCTGTCCCGCTGAGTCGTCCGTGCTGGCCGCCACCGTGGCTGGCCTTCCCCCAGCCCCACATGTGTGGCGCTGCGTAACGGTCGATTCGACGTCGATTCGACCGTTACGGGTGGGCCAAGAGGGAGGGCCTGTCACACCCCGGCGCGAGGATGGACCCATCGCTGGCTCACGCCGCCTGAAGACCCCGACCTGACCACGAGGTTCCTCGGCCATGGCCGTCAGCGACCCCCACGATCTGCCCTTCGTCGGCCACCGGCGCGTGGCGCTGTTCCGGATGCGCCGGGAGGCGGGGATCCCGCGGCCCCTCCGCATCGAGCTCCAGGTGGAGCGAGACGCGCTCTTGCGCAGCCTGGAGCGCATCGATCGCCGGCTGCTGGAGTCGAGCGCCGAGCGCCGGTCGGTGCTCGATGCGCTGACCGAGCTCCGAGACGCCCTCTACCCGCCGGTCGAGTGGTCCCGGGGCCGGCGACCACCGCATCTCGACGGACCGTCGCTCCCGGCCGTCCCCAGCGGCGCCCAACGCATCAGCGGGCGGGCGCTGCGCGGCGCGTGCCTGGAGATCCTGCGCCGGCACGGGGCCACCACGCTGCGCGAGCTCCACGGCCTGCTGCACCGCTACGGCTACCAGATCGACTCCCGTCGTCCGGTCACGGCCTTGAGCGACGCCCTGGCCTACGAGGTGGAGCAAGGACGGGCCCAGCGCATCGAACGGGGCACCTATGCTGTCGCCTCGCCGCCAGACGGGCGCCACCCACCGCCGGAGCTCCCGAGCTACCCAGCGGCGCCGGCCCCAGGGCCGCGACCCACGCCCCTCGACCCCGACCTCGACGAGGATCCAAGCGAGCTCCGTCCGTTCACCTCCCCGTCACCAGGCGCCTCCCGCAGCGCCGACCTGAGCGTGGATAGGGTCGCAGCCGATGGCAGCATCGAGCGACGTCGAGCACTTCCGCCGGGAGGGGTGGCTGCTCACCCGCAGCCCCACCGACCCTGCGACCGTGCGGAAGTGGGTGGCCGAGGTGGCGGCCTGGCCGGATGCCGACGGCCCGTGGCTCCACCACCGCGAGCTCACCGAGCACGGCCCGCAGCTGTGCCGCAGCGAGAACTTCGTCCCCTTCCACGACGGCCTGCGGGCGCTGCTCACCACCGGGCCGATGCTCGAGGTGGCCTCGGCGCTGCTCGGCCAGCCGGCCGTGCTCTACAAGGAGAAGATCAACTACAAGCTCCCCGGCGGGGCCGGCTACGCGCCCCACCAGGACGCCCCCGCCTACCGCTTCGTCGACACCCACGTGTCGTGCATGGTCGCCGTCGACGATGCCCTGGTCGACAACGGCTGCCTCGAGGTGGTGTCGGGGCACCACCACGAGCTGCTGCCCACCGACGAGGTCGGCTGCATCCGGGCCGACGTCGCCTCCGCGCTCACATGGACGCCGGTGGAGGTGCGAGCGGGGGACACGTTGTGGTTCCACTCCCGCACGCCGCACCGCAGCGGCCCCAACCTCGGGCTCACGCCCCGCCGAGCGCTGTACCCCACCTACAACGCGCTGGCCGAGGGCGACCTGCGAGCCGCCTACTACGACCAGAAGCGAGCCGAGCTGGTCGACGGCGACGGTGGTGCCGTGTCGCTCATCGGCGACTTCCAGGGGAGGGTGGTCCGTTGACGGCCCAGTCGATCGCCGAGGTCGAGGCCCTGTTCGAGCGCCACGGCGCCGACCGCTACGACGAGGCCCTCAGCCAGCTGGCCCACGCCGAGCAGACGGCCGCCCTCGCGGTGGCGGCCGGCGCCTCCGACGCGCTCGTGGTGGCCTCGCTCCTGCACGACGTCGGCCACCTGCTCGAGCTGGCCGCCGACGGCGCCCGCGACCGCTCCGCCGACCTGCGCCACGAGGCTCGGGGCTCGGCGTGGCTGGCCTCGCTCTTCCCGCCGGCGGTCACGGCGTCGATCGCGCTGCACGTGCGGGCCAAGCGCTACCGCTGCGCCGTCGACCCGAGCTACCTGCAGGTGCTCTCCGCCGGGTCGGTGGCCAGCCTCGAGCGGCAGGGAGGCCCGATGGACCCCGGCGAGGTGACCGCCTTCGAGGCCAACCCGGGCTGGGAGGACGCGGTGGCGCTGCGGGGGTGGGACGACGCGGCCAAGGTGCTCGACCTCCAGGTGGCGCCGTTCGCCTCGTACCGCCCGCTCCTCGAGGCGACGTCCCGCTAGAGCACCATCCCCATGAGGTAGCCGTTCCCCTCCCGCTCCAGCTCCTCGAACCCGAGGTGCCGGTAGAAGCCGACGGCCCGCTGGTTGAGCGAGGTGACGCCCAGGTGCACCCCGGGCGACCCGTCGTCGCGCAGGGCCGAGAACAGCCGCTCCAGCAGCGCCCGCCCCCAGCCGCCCGACTGCACCGGCGGCAGCAGGTCGATGTGGAGGTGCGACGGGAAGCGGGCCAGCACGTCGGCCGGGGCCGGTCGGGGCTCGTGCAACCGGGCCAGGAAGAGGTCGTCGAGGCGCCCCGTCGACTCCCCGGCTGGATGCCGCTCGCGCAGCGCCGGCCACCACTCCGTCTCGCAGCGGGCGTCGAACGCCACCGTGTCGAGGGCGCCCAGCACGTAGCCCACTGCGACTCCCGTCCCCTCGTCGAGCACGAAGGCGTGCTCCGGCTCGAGCACGGCGTAGGGCGCCGCGTACAGGTCGCCCAGCAGGCGGGGATCGGCCATCAGCTCGGTGGCGTCCTCGCCCGCCGCGCCGGTGCGCAGGCAGATGTCGTACAGCGCCTCGAGGTCGTCGGCCCGGTAGGAGCGGATCACGGGCTCGCTCACAGGTCGGGCGACTCCACCACGGGCTCCGGTCGGTCGTCCTGCTCCAGGTGCAGGGCGCGGGCGATCACGGCGTGCATGTCGTACATGGCCGTGATGTAGGTGAGCTCCAGCACGGCCTCGTCGCTCAGGTGGGAGCGCAGCGCGGCCATGAGCTCGTCGGCCACCCGGCCGCCGTCGAGCACGAGGGCATCGGTGTAGGCCAGCACGGCCCGCTCGGCCGACGACCACACGTCGGCCGCTGCCCACGCGGGCACGGCGGCGATCTTCTCCTCCGCCACGCCGTGCACCCGCGCCTGCTTGCAGTGCTGGGAGAAGACGAACTGGCTGCCCCGGGCCCAGCCCGCCCGCATCTGCCCCAGCTCCCGCAGCCGCGCGTCGAGCACCCGATCGGCGCTCTGGTAGAGCGCGAACCCGTCGACGGCGTGGCGCAGCACGTCGGGTACCAGCGCGAACACCGTCCACCAGTCGCCACGGGTGCCCGTGGCCGTCCCCGGCTCCGCCACCGGGTCGCGGTCGCCGAAGAGCAGGTCGTACATCCGGGTGACGATCCCTTCGGGAGCATCGGCACGGGAGACCTGGCGGAGGCGGGGCACGGACGAGAACCTACGTGCTGCCGTCTACCCTGCGGCCCGCATGCTCTTGGACGACGAGACCCACGGCGACCTACGCGACGGGGTGCGGCGCGTGTGCGCAGCCTTCGACGACGCCTACTGGCGCGACCTCGACGCCCGCCACGAGTTCCCCTGGGCCTTCTACGAGGCCATGGCCGAGGGCGGCTGGATCGGCGTGGCCATGCCCGAGGAGCTGGGCGGCGGCGGCCTGGGGATCACCGAGGCGTCGATCGTGCTGGAGGAGGTGGCCGCCTCCGGCGCGGCCATGAACGGCTGCAGCGCGCTGCACACCTCGATGTTCGGCATGCAGCCGGTGGTGAAGCACGGCAGCGACCACCTGCGCTCCACCTACCTGCCCGAGGTGGTGGCCGGCCGCCTCCACGTGGCCTTCGGGGTGACCGAGCCCGATGCCGGCACCGACACCACCAAGATCACCACCCGGGCCACGCTCGACGGCGACCGCTACCTCGTGCGGGGCCGCAAGGTGTGGATGACCAAGGCGCCCTACTGCCAGAAGGTGCTGCTGCTCGTGCGCACCACGCCGATCGACGAGGTGGAGCGCAAGACCCACGGCCTCACCCTGCTGCTGGCCGACCTGCAGGACCCCGCCGTCACCATCACCCCCATCCCCAAGCTGGGCCGCAACGCCGTGGTCTCCTGCGAGGTCACCTTCGACGATCTGGTGGTGCCCGTCGACCACCGGGTGGGGGAGGAGGGCCGGGGCTTCACGTACCTGCTCGACGGCCTCAACCCCGAGCGCATCCTGATCGCCGCCGAGGCCCTCGGCATCGGACGGGTGGCCATCGAGCGGGCGGTGGCCTACGCCAACGAGCGGGTCGTCTACGGCCGGCCCATCGGCCAGAACCAGGGGATCGCCTTTCCCCTGGCCGAGGCCTACGCCCACCTCCACGCCGCCGGCCTGGTGGTGCGAGAGGCGGGCTGGCGCTACGACCAGGGCCTGCCCTGCGGGGAGCAGGCCAACCTGGCCAAGTACCTGGCCAGCGAGGCCGCGTTCACGGCCGCCGACCGGGCCATGCAGACCCACGGCGGCTTCGGCTACGCCACCGAGTACGACGTGGAGCGGTACTGGAAGGAGGCCCGCCTCATGCGCCTCGCCCCCCTCCCGCAGGAGATGGTCCTCAACTACGTGGCCGAGCACGTGCTGGGGCTCCCGCGCTCCTACTGAGCCGTGCGCAGGGCCTCGGCGGTGGCCTCGTCGGCGGGGAAGAAGGCCTCGATCGACAGCTCGGCGAGGGTGATGTCGAGGGCCGTGCCGAAGGTGGCCAGCGTGCTGAACAACGAGAGCACGGTGCCGTCGGGGCCCTCGAAGACCATGGGCACGAACAGCAGCGTGGCGGGGTCGACCGACGTCGACGCCCGGTGGCCGGCCACGCCCGGGTAGGCCGACACCTCGGCGTGGAGGGCGGCCAGGTCGGGGTCGGGAGCCACCGCCAGCTGGCGCTGCAGGCGGATGAGGAGGTGCTCGGCCAGCTCCGGGAGGTTCCGCACGCGCGGTCCGAGGCCGTCGGGGTGCAGGCCGAGGCGCACCACGTTCACCGGCGGCTCGAGGAGGTGCGGTGCCACGCCGGCCGTGAAGAGCGTGAAGGCCGCGTCGTTGGCCGTCACCAGGTCGAAGTGGCGGTCGACGATCAGGGCGGGGAAGGGCTGGTGGGCGGTGAGGATCTGGTCGAGGGCTTGGCGCACCGGGTCCATCTCTTCCGCGTCGAGGGGCCGCGCGACGTAGACGGGGGCGTAGCCGGCGGCCAGGAGCAGGCTGTTCCGCTCGCGCAGCGGTACCTCCAGGTGCTCGGCCAGGTGCAGCACCAGCTCCCGGCTCGGCTTCGAGCGGCCGGTCTCCACGAAGCTCAGGTGCCGGGCCGACACGGCGGCCTCGTTGGAGAGGTCGAGCTGGCTGAGGCGCCGGCGCTGGCGCCAGTCGCGCAGCAGGTGGCCGACACCGGACGCGGGAGGGGCGAGCACGCTCATGGACCGACCGTACCGATCCCCGGCGTGCCGGGCGCTTACCTCTCAGGTAAGGGTCGACCTACATCAGCTTGGAGGGCGTGGCGCCGTCCCACTTGGTGAGGCTGGCGGCCGTGACGCCGAAGGAGCCCATGGCCCCCAAGAGCGCAGCGAGGTGCGGGGTGGCCATGTGGGCGTCCATGGCCTCCTGCGATGCCCACTGCTCCGACACGTAGAGGCGGCCCTGGTCGACGAGGTCGCCGGAGAACACGTAGCGCTCGCATCCCTCCTCCGCCTGGGTGGCCTCCATGCAGGCGGTGACGGCCGCGATGGCCTCGTCGCGCTTGGCGGGGTCGAAGTCGATGGTGCCGGTCACGAGGATGCTCATGGCCGGAGTTCCTAGCCCAAATCCCTCCGAGTGCCGGCACCGTCGCCTGCCACGATGGCCGCCATGACGGCACCGACCGATGAGCTCACCCCCACCGACCGTACGAAGGTGCGGCGCCTGCCCGACCGCGGTCGCTACGACCGCACCACGGTGGAGGCCATCCTCGACGAGGCCTATGTGGCCCACGTGGGGTTCGTGGTCGACGGCCAGCCCCGCGTGCTGCCGATGATCCACGGGCGCGACGGTGCGGTCCTCTACCTGCACGGAGCGGTGGGCAACGCCATGCTGCGCGGGTCGGTCGATGCCGAGGTGTGCGTGACGGTCACGCTTCTCGACGGGCTGGTGCTGGCCCGCTCGGCCTTCCACCACTCGATGAACTACCGGTCGGTCGTGCTCCTGGGCACGGCCACCAAGGTGACCGACGAGGAGGAGAAGCGGCGGGCCTTCGACGTGATCGTCGACCACACGCTGCCCGGGCGCAGCGAGGTGGCCCGGCCCGCCAACGACTCCGAGGTGCGGGCCACCATGGTGCTGCGCATCCCCATCGAGGAGGGCTCGGCCAAGGTGCGGGCCCACGGCGTGTCCGACGACGAGGCCGACATGGACTGGCCGGCGTGGGCGGGCGTGGTGCCGCTGCGCGTCGTGGCCGGCGACCCCGAGCAGGACCCGGCGCAGACCGGCACCGGTCTGCCGGCGCCGGTGGTGACCCGCCCCTAGACCGGGTCGCCGGCTCGCAGCACCTCGTACTGCCGCTCGGGCGCCGTGCACGGCACCCGCGCGGTGACCCGTCCGGACTCCGGCTCGCCCTGCAGCACCGCCGCGTCGCTGGGGCAGTACTGGAGGATGTAGGCCTTGCGCACCGCGTCGGTCACGTTCGGACCGGTGAGGTGCGGGGTGAGCGACGAGAACACCACGGCACCGCCGGCCGGCACCGGCGCGGCGACGGCGTCGTCGGCCTCACCCTCGGTGAGGCACTCCCAGCCCAGCGGATCGACGTAGTGGTGGGCCAGCGTGCCCTGTCGGTGGCGGCCCGGCGCGATCCACGGGCAGCCGTTGTCGAGCGTGGCGTCGGTGAGGGCCACCCACACGGTGAGGTAGGCCTGGGGCTCCACATAGGTGTAGCCGTTGTCCTGGTGCCAGGGCACCCGCCTCGGCTTCTCGGTCTTCTTGTAGACGGCCTGGTCCCAGTAGAGCCGCACGTCGGGCCCCACCAGGTCGGCGCAGAGGTCGACGATGGCCGGGTGCCGGCTCAGGGCCTGCGCCGCGTCGGATCGGATCACGGCGTGCAACGCCACGGTGAGGGCGCCCGTCTCGGCGATCGAGAAGCGACCGTCCTCACGGGTCTGGAGGAAGGCATCGACCTCGGCCTCGAACCGATCGAGGTCGGCCGTGACCGCCTCCACCGTGGCGGCGTCGAGCAGGTCGGGCACCACCACGTAGCCCTGCTCGTCGAACTGGGCGGCCTCGGCCGTCGACAGCCGTCGGAGGGGCCCGGTGTGGTCCTGCCACTCGAACTCGGTGTTCCACGGATGCGGTCGCACGGCGCCCCCTGACCTGACGGTGCGTCAGGTTAGTGTCCCCTCGACCGTCGACGAGGGGGAAGCAGTGACCTACCGAGTGATCCAGTGGGCGACCGGCACCGTGGGCATCCACGCCGTGCCCGCCATCGTGGCCCATCCCGAGCTGGAGCTGGCCGGCCTGTGGGTGCACTCCGACAGCAAGGCGGGGAAGGACGCCGGTGAGCTGTGCGGCGGCCCGCCGGCCGGCGTGGCCGCCACCCAGGACGCCGCCGCGCTCCTGGCCTCCGATGCCGACTGCGTCTGCTACACGGCCAACTCCGACCTGCGCCCCGACGGCGTGCTCGACGACATCGTGGGCATGCTGGCTGGCGGGACGAACGTGGTGAACACCTCCTACGTGCCGCTGCTGTTCCCGAAGGCGGCCGGCGATGGCGTGTACGACCGGCTCCAGGCGGCCTGCCTCGAGGGCGGCAGCAGCTTCTACACCTCGGGCATCGACCCGGGCTTCGGCAACGCCGGCATCACCATCCACGCCCTGGCCCTCTGCAAGGAGGTGCGCCGGGTGCGGATGCTGGAGATCGTGAACTACGCCACCTGGGACAACCCCTTCACGATGTTCCAGATCATGGGGTTCGGGAAGCAGGACCCGTCGCAGTCGCTGCTGCTGTCGCCGGGGTCCACCGCGCTGGCCTGGGGCCCGGTGCTGCACCTGGTGGCGTCGGCCATCGGCCTGCAGCTCGACGACGTGCAGGAGACCCACGAGATCATCCGCGCCGACGAGGACATCACCATCGCCTCAGGCACGGTGGAGAAGGGCACCATCTCGGGGATGCGCTTCGAGATCATCGGCCTGGTCGACGGCGAGGAGCGCATCGTGGTGGAGCACGTCACCCGCCTGCGCGACGGCGACGCCCCCGACTGGCCCCAGGGCAGCGGCTACCGGATCAACGTGGAGGGCGAGCCCCACGTGCAGATCGAGCTCGGCCTCTCCAGCGACGTCGGCGACCACAACCACGCCGGCTGCCTGGCCACCGCCATGCACGTGGTCAACGCCATCCCCCACGTGGTGCGGGCGGAGCCCGGCGTGCTGACCATGCTCGACCTGCCCGTCTACAGCGCCAGCGTGGGGTAGTCGCTCACCGGTCGAGGTAGGCCACCACCCGCCGCGTCACCGCCGCGCTGCGGACCACCGCGGCGGCCGGGTCGTCGTGGACGGCGGCCGGCGCCGGTCCCAGGTCGAGGCGGGGGGCGTGGTGCGCGGCGAGGCCGCGCCCGAGGTCGCTGGCCAGCCGCACGGCGTGCGCGTCCACCGTCCAGATCGCCTCGAACCGCCCGTCGGACCGCTCCCAGCCAGCGAGGAGGGCGGCCGAGCCGGGGGCGTCGCACACGACCGACCACTCGCGGCGCAAGGGGTCGCCGACGGGGATGCCCACCTCGAGCACCGCGCCGCGGCGGCGGCTGCGCGGGAAGTCGGCCAGGACGATCGTGGCGGCCGCGGTGGCAGAGAGGTCGGCCCACCGGTCGTGGGCCGCCTCGTACGCGGTGCGCGTCTGGAAGGCGGCGATCAGGTGAGGTCGGTCGGCGTGCGCACGGGCCTCGTCCTCGATGGCCTGGCTCAGCGCCAGCATGGTCCGGCGGCCGAGGGGCAGCGCATGGAGGTCGGGACGGGCCCGACGGAGCCCGGCGAAGATCGAGCGGTGGCGGTCACCAGGCTGGGGGAGCCCGGCGGGGGCATCGGTGACGGAGTGGCGGACGGCGGTGATGGCCGCCTCCAACGTGCGGCCGGCCCTGCGCTCCGCCACGACCTGCAGGATCCGGTCGACCTCGGCTTCCGGGTACCGGCGGTGGCCGGAGAGGAGCCGCTCCGGCTCCGGGAAGCCATGGCGGGCCTCCCACGCCCGCAGCACGGAGACGCTCACCCCCGTGCGCGCGGCCACCGCGGAGATGGTCAGACCGGCGGCCGCAGGAACAGATGTAGACACGATGTGGAGGTTATCTCGACAGCGGGTAGCCTCCACGCCATGTCGGTGCGCGAGATCTCCCAGGCGACGGAGCACGTGGTGCTGCTCGACCGGCGTGGCCGTCCCGTCGCCACCGAGCCCAAGGCGGTCGCCCACCACGACGCCACCGCCCTGCACCTGGCCTTCTCCTGCCACCTCGTGCGAGCCGACGGCGCTGTGCTCCTCACCCGTCGGGCGCTCTCCAAGCGCACCTGGCCGGGAACCTGGACCAACGGCTGCTGCGGACACCCCCAGACCGGCGAGACGATGCGCCAGGCCATCACCCGGCGCGTGGGCGAGGAGCTGGGCCTGGCGGTGGGTCGCGTCGGGCTGGCGCTGCCCGACTTCGCCTACCGTGCCCAGATGGCCGATGGCACGGTGGAGCACGAGCTGTGCCCCGTGGCCGTCGCCGAGGTGACGGGCCCGGTCGCCGCCGACCCCGACGAGGTCGACGACCTCGTGTGGCTGGGCTGGGACGACCTGGTGGCCCGGGCCACCCACGAGCCCGCCACCCTGAGCCCGTGGTCGGTGGAGCAGATCCGCCAGCTGCACGACCTGGCCCCCTCCCCGGCCGAGTGGCTCGACGGCCCGGCCGCCGCCCGCTCGCAGACGCTGCTCGACCAGCCCATCGCCCTGGCCGGCGCCCCGGCTCCCGTTGCGCCGGCGGGCGATCCGCTGGCCGTCGTCCGCGGCCCGCTGCGCGAGCTGCTCGGAACCTTCCTCGACGCCAAGGCGGCGGAGACGGTCGCCGTCGATCCCGCCTTGGCGGAGGTCACCGACGAGATACGGGCGCTGGTCGACGCCGGGGGCAAGCGCCTCCGCCCTGCCTTCGTCTACTGGGGCCACCGGGCCGCCGGCGCCGACCACGACGAGGCCGTGCTGCGGCCTGCCGCGGCGGTGGAGCTGCTGCACACCTTTGCTCTGCTCCACGACGACGTGATGGACCGCTCGGCCACGCGGCGCGGTCGTCCCAGCGCCTACGCCGGCTTCGCCCAGCGCCACCTCGCCGGCGATCGGCTGGGCGACAGCGACTGGTTCGGCTGCAGTGCCGCCATCCTGGCTGGCGACCTCACCTACGTATGGGCCGACGAGCTCTTCGACGCCACCGACCTCCCGGCCGACGCCGTCGCCCGCGCCCGGGCGGTGTTCACCACCCTGCGCCGCGAGGTGATCGCCGGCCAGCACCTCGACCTCGTGCTGGCCGCCGACCCGGCCGCCCACGAGGACGGCGCCCGCCACGTCGCCCTGCTGAAGTCGGCCCGCTACACCGTCACCCGCCCGCTGGAGCTGGGCGCCGCGCTGGCGCCCGAGGGCCACCTGGTGTCCCCTCTCCTGGCCGCCTACGGCGACGCGGTGGGCATCGCCTTCCAGATGCGCGACGACATCCTCGGCCTCTTCGGTGATCCGGCCGTCACCGGCAAGAGCGCCCTCGACGACCTCCGCGAGGGCAAGCGCACGGTGCTGGTGCTGCGAGCCCTCCGCCTGGCCGACGACGGCCAGCGCCGGGTGCTCGAAGCCTGCCTGGGCGACCCCGACCTCGACGAGGAGCGAGCCGCTGAGGCGCGCGCTGCGGTGGCCGACTCCGGCGCCCTGGCCTCGGTGGAGGCGCTGCTCGCCGCCCAGCACGCCCTCGCCCTCGAGGCGCTCGTCGGGCTCCCCGAGCCGGCCGCCTCCGCTCTGCGCGAGCTGGCCGGCCTGGCCATCGAACGGCGGTGGTGACCGTGGCGAAGCGGGTGGTCATCGTCGGTGCCGGCCTGGGCGGCCTCTCGGCCGCCTGCCACCTGGCCGGGGCCGGCCACGACGTCACGGTGCTGGAGGCGGCCTCGATCCCCGGCGGGCGCGCCGGCAGCCTGGAGCGCGGCGGCTACCGCTTCGACACCGGGCCCACCGTGCTCACCATGCCCAACCTGATCGACCGCTGCTTCGAGGCCGCGGGCGTCGACGGCTCGGAGCTGCTCACCCTGCGGCCCGTCGACCCGATGTACCGCGCCTGCTACGCCGACGGCTCCGAGCTGCGCGTGCGCCACGGGCGCGAGGCCATGACCGAGGAGATCCGTCGCGTCTGCGGCCCCACCGAAGCCGAGGCCTTCGGCCGCTTCTGCGAGTGGCTGGGCAAGCTCTACGAGCTCGAGATGCCCAACTTCATCGAGCGCAGCTTCGACTCGCCGCTCGACCTCGCCTCGCCGCTCAAGCCGGCGCTCGACCTCGTGCGCATGGGCGGGTTCCGCAAGCTGGCCAAGGTGGTGAGCAGCTACTTCTCCGACGAGCGCCTGCAGCGCATCTTCAGCTTCCAGTCGATGTACGCCGGCCTGGCCCCCTACGAGGCGCTGGCCATCTACGCCGTGATCACCTACATGGACAGCGTCAACGGCGTGTTCATCCCCGTGGGTGGGATGCACGCCCTGCCGGTGGCCCTGGCCACGGCCGCCGAGCGGGCCGGCGCCACCTTCCGCTACGACACCCGCGTCGATCGCATCCTGCTGCGCCAGGGCACCTCCGGGGCCGTCACCGGCGTGCGCCTCGAGGATGGGGAGGTGGTCGAGGCCGACGCCGTGGTGGCCAACCCCGACCTGCCCGTGGCCTACCGCACCCTTCTGCCCGGCACCCCCATGCCGCTGATGGCCCGACGGGGCGACTACTCGCCCTCCGCGCTGGTGTGGCACGTCGGCGTGCGGGGCGACCTCCCGCCGGGCACCGAGCACCACAACATCCACTTCGGCACCGACTGGGACGGCGCCTTCCGGGCCATCCTCAAGGACGGCGTGCGGATGCCCGACCCGTCGCTGCTGGTGAGCGTGCCGTCGCTCCACGAGCCCACGATGGCGCCCGAGGGCGGCCACGCCATCTACGTGCTCGAGCCCACCCCCAACCTCGACGGCACCGTCGACTGGACCCGCGAGCGTCCCCGGGCCCGCGAGCAGATGCTGGGCCACCTCGAGCGCCTCGGGTACCCCACCGCCATCGACGTGGAGGAGCTGGTCGACCCGCTCGACTGGGAGCGCCAGGGCATGGAGCGGGGCACGCCCTTCGCCCTGTCGCACAAGTTCCGCCAGACCGGACCCTTCCGTCCCGGGAACCTGGAGAAGCGGGCGCCCGGTCTCGTGTTCACCGGATCCAGCACCCTGCCCGGCGTCGGCGTGCCCATGGTGCTGGTGTCGGGCATGCTGGCGGCGCAGCGCGTCGCCGCCATGGAGGGCTGAGATGACCGTCACGCTCGACGAGAGCTACGCCCGGTGCCGGGAGCTCAACAAGCGCTACGGCACCACCTACTACTGGTCCACCTACGCCCTGCCCCGGCTCAAGCGCCACCACGTGTGGGCCCTCTACGCCTTCTGCCGCCACGCCGACGACATCGTCGACGACCTCGGCCCCGCCCCCGTGGAGGTGCGGGAGAAGGCCCTGACCGACTTCGGCGACCGCTTCTTCGCCGACCTCGAGGTGGGCCGCTCCGACGACCCGGTGCTCAAGGCCGTCGTTCACACCGTGCGGGCCTTCGACATCGACCGGGACTGCTTCCGGCGCTTCCTGCGCTCGATGGCCATGGACCTCACCGTCACCAGCTACGCCACCTGGGACGACCTGCTCGGCTACATGGACGGCTCCGCCGCCGTGATCGGCGAGATGATGCTCCCGATCCTGGAGCCCCTGCAGCCCGAGGCTCTCCAGCACGCCCGCGACCTCGGCGACGCCTTCCAGCTCACCAACTTCCTGCGCGACGTCGCCGAAGACCTCGACCGCGGCCGGGTGTACATCCCACAGGAGGACCTCGACCGATTCGGCGCCGACCCCCACCGGCGCGTGGTCGACGAGCCCTGGCGGCAGCTGATGCGCTTCGAGATCGACCGGTGCCGGCAGCTCTACCGCTCGGCCGACATGGGGGTGGGCATGCTGCCGGTCACCTCGGCCCGCTGCATCAAGGCGGCCCGCACCCTGTACTCGGAGATCCTCGACCGGATCGAGGCGGCCGACTACGACGTCTTCACCACCCGGGCCACCGTGCCCACCTGGCGCAAGGCCACCTTGGCCGGGCGCATGGTGCTCAAGGAGCGGTGACCGCCAGCACGCTCGTCCTGCTGGCCGGCGGTTGGCTGGCCGGCCTGGTGCTGCTGTGGCGGGTGCGCACCCCGGGTGCGGCCGGCGACGGGGCGCTGGCGGCCGCCGTCTCGGTGGTGGTGCCTGCTCGCGACGAGGCCCACAACCTGCCGCGGCTGCTGGGGTCGCTGCGAGCGCAGAACGTCCCCCCGCTCGAGGTGATCGTGGTCGACGACGGCTCCACCGACGCCACCGCCGCCGTCGCGGCCGACCTCGGCGCGGTCGTGGTGGCCACCGAGGACCTCCCGGCTGGGTGGGCGGGCAAGCCGTGGGCCTGCGCCACCGGCGTGGCCGCCGCCCGCGGCGAGGTCCTCCTCCTGCTCGATGCCGACACCTGGCTCAGCCCTGACGGCGTGGCCCACCTGGCCGCCGCCCACGACCGGCTCGCCCCGAACGGGCTGCTGTCGGTGCAGCCCTTCCACGTCACCGAGCGGCCCTACGAGCAGCTGTCGGCCTTCCCCAACGTGGTGTCGGTGCTGGCCTCCGGCACGGCGGCCCTGCGGCCGGCCCGATCCCCCGGGGTGGCCTTCGGTCCGTGCCTCGTCACCAGCAGTGAGGCGCTGGCCGCCGCCGGCGGCTTCGCGGCGGTGGCGGGGGAGAGCATCGAGGACATCGCCCTGGCCCGGGCCTTCGAGCGGACCGACCGGCCGGTCCGCTGCCTGGGCGGCGGCGACGTGGTGCGGTTCCGCATGTACCCCGACGGCCTGCGCTCGCTGGTGGAGGGCTGGAGCAAGAACCTCTCGGGCGGCGCCCGCCGGGCCCGCCCGCTCCCGCTCATCGGTGCCGTGCTGTGGGTGTGCGCCGCCGTGTCGGCCGCCATCGAGCTGGTGCTGTGGTCCACGCCCTGGGCGGCCGTCGCCTACGCGGCGGTGGCCGGGCAGCTGGCCTGGATGCTCCGCCGCCTCGGCTCGTTCCGCTGGTGGACGTCGGTGCTGTTCCCGGTCGCGCTCACGGCCTTCGTGGTCCTGTTCGTCCGCTCGCTGGTGCTGCGCGTGGTGCGCCGCCAGGTCACCTGGCGGGGTCGGTCGATCGACCTGCGCAAGGCCTGATGCCGGTCCTGGTCAGCCTCTCGTTCTGGGGCACGCTGCTGGCCAACGTGGTGGCCTGGGCCGTCATCCACACCGCCAGCGGGTACGTGGTGCACCGCCTGCCCCTCGGCCGCCTCCAGCACGACGGCCCGCTGCTGGGGTCCCGACGTTGGGAGCGCGACGGCCGCACCTACCAGCGGGTGCTGCGCATCCGGTCGTGGAAGGACCACCTGCCGGAGGCCGGGGCCCTCTTCTCGGGTGGGGTGTCGAAGCGGGAGCTCACCGGAACGCTCTCCGGCGGCCTGCCCCGCTTCGTGGCGGAGACCCGCCGGGCCGAGCGGGGTCACTGGTTGGCCCTGGCCGCCGGTCCGGTCTTCGCGCTGTGGAACCCACCCAGCGGCTTGGGCCTGATGGTGGCCTACGGCGTGCTGGTGAACGCCCCCTTCATCGCCGTCCAGCGCTACAACCGCCTCCGGGCCCTGAAGGTGCTCAGCCGACGGGTGTGACCTCGGAGCGGTCGAGGGGGTCGGTGCCGGCTCGGCGGGCCTCGGGGACGTCGCCTCGCACCAGCGGGAGGAGCATCCCGTAGGGCTCGGCGCCGGTGAGGTGGTGGTCGCGGTGGGCCTCGCGCAGCCACTCCAGGTAGGCCAGCTTCGGCAGCCGGACGGGCAGGCGGTGGTGGATGTAGACCTCGTGGATGAAGGTGTAGACGGCGCCGTAGAGCGTGACGCCGATGGCCACCCACCACAGTGCGTTGGCGCCGCCGGCCCCGAGGGCGAACAGGGCGATGCCCACGGCCGAGAAGCACACCGGGAACAGGTCGTTCTTCTCGAAGAACGAGTCTCTCGGGGCGTGGTGGCTGCGGTGCCACACCATGGCGAAGCCGTGCATCACCCAGCGGTGGGCGGCGTAGCTCACCGCCTCCATGGCCACGAAGGCGGCCAGCACGAGCAGCAGCGGGCTCATACCCCCAGCTCCTCGTGGTCGACGGTCATGGCGGCTCCATCTTCGCCGCCCTCGCGGCGCCCCAGCCAGTCCCACATGAGCATCACGCCGGTGAGCATGGCGAAGGCGTAGGCGTACTCCTCGATGAGGATGTCCCAGATGGGACGGATGCCGGTGTTGTCCTCGGGGCGGTACAGCACGATGGGCGCCGACAGCTTCGTGAGCCAGCCGTCGACCGGGATCATGAAGGCCGTGCAGATGGCCATCGAGATCCAGTAGGCGGCGTCGCGGAACAGCCCCGTGCGCAGCACCTTCACCTCGAGCAGGATCACCAGCACGGCCGACAGCACGGCCAGCGTGGGGTAGATGGGCGGCATCAGCGCGACCGCACCCGCTCGGTCACCTGTGGCAGCAGGTTCCGCACCGCCTCGAGGGTGAGCAGCCCGCAGATCGGGATCACGGCGAAGAACACCAGCTCCTCGATGGCCATCCCGCCGGGCGCCTCGATGCCGATGGTGTACTGCTCGCTGAACCCCCAGGTGCCGCTGGCGGTGGCCCACAGGTCCCACAGCACGAACACCCCGAAGGCCGGGGCCAGCGCCCGCACCAGCCGTTTGGGCTGGCGCCACACCCGGGCGCCGAGCACCAGCTCCAGCGGGAGCGTGATGAGCAGGCAGGCGCCCATCAGCGCGAGGTACTGGTACCGGTCCACCCCCTGAGCCTACGAGCGCGGTGGCCCGCGGCGGCTTCAGAGGTCGGGCAGGCCCATGTCGAGGTTGGGCTGCTCGATGCCGCCATCGACCTCCACCACCTTGCCCGTGACGTAGCCGCCGGCGGGCGAGGCCAGGTACAGCACGGTCGCTGCGATCTCCTCGGGTTCGCCGATGCGCCGCAGCGGGGTGCCCTGCTCCATGGCGGTGCGCAGGCCGTCGTCCTCCAGCACGATCTCCAGTGCGCTGGTGGCGATCGACCCCACCGCGATGGCGTTGACCCGGATGCGGGGGGCGAGGTCCTGGGCGGCCAGCCGCGTCCAGTGCGACAGGGCGGCCTTGGCGGTGCCGTAGGCCACGAAGCCCCGTCCCGACGTGCGGCCCATCATCGAGGAGATGCCCACCACGGCGCCGCCGTCGCCCTCCAGCATGATCGGCACCGCGGCCAGGGTGAGGGCGTGGGCGGTGGCGACGTTCCAGGAGAACTCGCGCACGAGGCGACCCGGGGAGGTGTCGAGGAAGGGCCGGGGCATGCTGCCGCCCACGTTGTTGACGACCACGTCGATGCGGCCGAAGGCGTCCTTGGCTGCGGCAGCCAGGCCGGCGACGGCGTCGAGGTCGCTGAGGTCGGCCGGCACCACCAGCGCCCGGCGACCGACCGCCTCCACCTGCCTCGCCACCTCGGCCAGCTGCGACTCGGTGCGCGACGAGATCACCACGTCGGCGCCGGCCTCGGCCAGGGCGATGGCCGAGGCGGCGCCGATGCCGCGGCCGGCGCCGGTCACGATGGCCACCTTGTCGTCGAGCCGGAACCGGTCCTGGATCATGTCGCTCCTCATCTGACGGGTCGTCAGGACCCTAATCGGGCCCCCATGACATGCGTCACAGTCAGGGGGATCCCTGATTGCGAACGCGCCCGGCCGTCGTAGGTTGCTCGTCAGCATCGGTGCGGCGATGACCCCGGCGGTCGAGCTCCGTCTCACCGGTACCCCTCGCTCGACTCCCCCGGAGGTCCCCCCCGTGTTCGCTCGTCTCGGCTCCTGGTGCTTCCGCCAGCGCAAGCTGGTGGCCATCGCCTGGCTCATCGGCATCGTCGTCGTCGGCTCGATCTCCGGCGCCGTCGGCGGCAAGTTCGGTCAGGACTTCACCGCCCCCGACTTCGAGAGCACACGCGGCCTCGACATCCTCGAGGAGGAGTTCGGTGGCCAGGGGGCGGGCGTGCAGGGCACGATCGTGTTCCAGGCCGGGCAGGGCGTCACCGACCCCGCCGTCCAGGAGGCCATGGAGCAGACCTTCGGCGCCATCACCGCGCTGGCCGAGGACCCCGAGCTCGACGTGCGCTCGACGCCGGCGCTGGCCCACCTCGACGACGACGCCCTCACCGCTCTCGAGGGCTCGCCGCTGGAGCTGCTGGCGGGCATCACCCTGGTGAGCCCCTACGAGGAAGCGGGCGCCCGGCAGGTCGCCACCCGCCCCGAGGTGGCGGGCACCATCGCCTTCGCCCAGCTCGAGATCCCCGGCGACGACTGGGAGGAGGCCGGCGAGATCGGCCGCACCCTCGAGCACCTGCTGCCTGCCGTCGACGGTCTCCAGGTGGAGCTGGGCGGTGGCGCCCTTGGTGAGTTCGAGGAGCCCTCTGCCGAGATCCTCGGCCTGGCCTTCGCCACCATCATCCTCGTGGTGGCCTTCGGCTCGGTGCTGGCCATGGGCCTCCCCATCGGCGTGGCCCTGGCCGGCATCATCGCCGGCTCGATGGTGGTCACGGTGCTGTCGAACCTCATCGAGATGCCCGACTTCGCCCCCTTCCTCGGGATCATGATCGGGCTCGGCGTCGGCATCGACTACGCGCTGCTGATCGTCACCCGCTACCGCGAGAACCTCCACCACGGCCACAGCCCGGAGGAGGCGACGGCCATCGCCATCGACACCGCCGGGCGCTCGGTGGCCTTCGCCGGCGTCACCGTGGTGATCTCCTTCCTCGGCATGCTCGTGATGGGCGTGGCCTTCATCCAGGGCCTGGCCATCAGCGCCGCCGTGGTGGTGGCCATGACCGTGGTGGCGTCGCTCACGCTGCTGCCCGCCCTGCTGGGCTTCGCCGGCGAGCGGGTGGAGGTCACCCGCTGGCGGGGGATCGTGGCCACCGGCTTCGTGGCCCTCGGCCTGGTCGGCGTCGGCCTCAAGGCAGCCCCGCTCATGGTCGGCTTCCCCCTGGCCATCGTGGTGCTGGCCCTCGGCTTCGCCGTGGCCCCGCTGCGCAAGGAGCTGCGCCGCCGGCCGCCCCGGCCGCTGCGGGAGACCTTCGCCTACCGCTGGAGCCGCTTCATCCAGCGCAACCCGTGGCCGGCCGCCATCGGTGGTGCCCTGCTGCTGCTGGTGCTGTCGATCCCCGTGCTCGGCCTGCGCCTCGGCTTCTCCGACGAGGGCAACTTCGCCGAGGGCACCACCACCCGCGAGGCCTACGACCTGCTGGCCGAGGGCTTCGGGCCGGGCTTCAACGGCCCGTTCTTCCTGGCCACCCAGCTCGAGGGACCGGCCGACCCCGACGTGCTGGCCGGCATCACCGACGCCGTGGCCGCCGATCCCGGCGTGGCCTTCGTGTCGCCGCCCATCCCGGCCGAGTCGGGCCAGGCCTTCCTGTGGCAGGTCACCCCCACCTCGTCGCCCCAGGACGCCGAGACCACCGCGCTGGTGAACCGCCTGCGCGACGACGTGCTCGACGAGGGCGAGGCCGCGCTCGGGGCCGAGGTGGCCGTCACCGGGCAGGTGCCGTCGACGGTGGACTTCTCTGAGCTGCTCAGCAGCCGGATGCCGTTCTTCTTCGCCGCCGTGCTGGTGCTCTCGTTCCTGCTGCTGATGCTGGTCTTCCGCTCGCTGCTGGTGCCGCTCAAGGCGGTGATCATGAACCTGCTCTCGATCGGTGCCGCCTACGGGATCATGGTGGCCCTCGTGCAGTGGGGTTGGTTCAGCGACCTCACCGGCCTGGCCCCCGGGCCCATCGAGACCTTCGCCCCGATGATGCTCTTCGCCATCGTCTTCGGGCTCTCCATGGACTACGAGGTGTTCCTGCTGTCCCGGATCAAGGAGGAGTACGTCCGCACCGGCGACAGCCACACCTCGGTGGCCAACGGCCTGGCCGCCACAGCCCGGGTCATCACCGCCGCCGCCGCCATCATGGTGTTCATCTTCGGGGCGTTCCTGCTCGAGAACGACCGCACCTTCAAGCTCTTCGGCGTGGGGCTGGCCACCGCCATCTTCCTCGACGCCACCGTGGTGCGGATGCTCCTGGTGCCCGCCACGATGGAGCTCCTCGGCGACCGCAACTGGTGGCTGCCGCGCTGGCTCGACCGCATCCTGCCCACCATCAACGTGGAGGGCACGCCCGACACCGCCGCCGCCCACGAGGAGCTCGACGACCTCGACGAGCCCGAGCTGGCCTCCGTCTGAGCCACGGCGAGCCCTGCCGGCCGGCCGTCGGTAGGGTCTCGCCCATGGCACGCATCGAGCTCCCGCCGCCGAGCGGGATGGGTGAGCACGTCGACTGGGCCCTGCACCGCCCGGAGATGGCGATGGGCATGGGGCAGCTGGCCGACGCCGTCTACGGCAACACCCGCCTCCCGCTGCGCGAGCGGGAGGCCGCCCGCTACACCATCGCCCTCATCAACCACTGCCTGGTCTGCCAGGACACCCGGGCCAAGCAGGCCGCCGACCACGCCGTCGACGAGGGCTTCTACGCCGAGGTGGCCGACTGGCGGGCCAGCGAGGCGCTCAGCGACCGGGAACGGCTGGCCGCGGAGTTCGCGCAGCGCTTCGCCCTCGACCACCAGGCCATGGACGATGCCTTCTGGACCCGCCTGCGCGGCGCCTTCAGCGACGACGAGGTGGCCGACCTCGTGATGTGCTGCGGCATGTTCCTCGGCATGGGCCGGGCCATGGCGGTGGTGGGCGTGCCCGCCCCCGATGAGCGCATCCTCGTCTGACGTGGCCGCCCACGACCTGATCATCCGGGGCGGCACCGTGCTCGACGGCACCGGGGCCCCGGCCCGCACCGCCGATGTCGCCGTCACCGACGGCGTCATCACCGAGGTGGGGCGCGTCGACGGCACCGCCACGCAGGAGCTCCAGGCCGACGGCCTGCTCGTGACCCCTGGGCTCGTCGACATCCACGTGCACTACGACGGCCAGGCCACCTGGGACGACCGGCTCATCCCGTCGGCCTGGCACGGCGTCACCACCGTGGTGGCCGGCAACTGCGGGGTCGGCTTCGCGCCGGTCCGCCCCGCCGACCACGACCGCCTCATCCAGCTCATGGAGGGGGTGGAGGACATCCCCGGGGCCGCCCTCCACGAGGGCCTGCCGTGGACGTGGGAGTCGTTCCCCGAGTTCCTCGACGCCCTCGACGACCGCTCGTACGACGTCGACCTGGCCACGCACGTGCCCCACGGCGCCCTGCGCCTCCACGTGATGGGCGAGAGGGGTGCCCAGCGCGAGGCGGCCACGCCCGACGACATCGAGGCCATGGCCACGCTGGCCCGCCAGGCCGTGGAGGCCGGCGCCATCGGCTTCAGCAGCTCGCGCACCCGCAACCACCGCAGCTCCAACGGCGAGCTCACCCCCACGCTCACGGCCGAGGCCGACGAGCTGCTCGGGATCGCCCGGGCCATCGGTGCCACCGGCACCGGGGTGCTGCAGCTGGTGTCGGACTTCGACGACGTCGACGCCGAGTTCGCACTGTTCCGCTCGATGGCCGAGGCCTCGGGGCGACCGCTGTCGTTCTCCCTGGCCGGCATCGACCCGGCCAAGTACCCCCGCCAGCTCGAGCTCCTCGAGCTGGCCAACGCCGAGGGGGTGCGGATGCGGGGCCAGGCCGCCGCTCGGGCCATCGGCATCCTGGTGGGCCTGCAGTGCACCATCAACCCGCTGGCCGGGAACCCCGTGTGGTCGGAGATCGCGGGCCTGTCCGTGGCCGAGCAGGCCCGGGCCATGGCCGAGCCCAGCTTCAAGGAGCGCTTCCTGGCCGCGGCCGAGCGACCGCTGGGCGGCGCGGAGCGGATGTTCGAGCTGGGCGACCCGCCCGACTACGAGCCCGACCCCTCGACGAGCGTCGAAGCCCGGGCCGCCAGGGAGGGCCGCACCGCGCTCGACCTCGCCTACGACCTCTTCGCTCAAGACGAGGGACGCACGTTCCTCTACGTGCCCATCATCAACTGGTTCGACGGCACCCTCGACGGCGTGGGCGAGATGCTGGCCCACCCCCACACCGTGCCCGGCCTGTCCGACGGCGGCGCCCACGTGGGCACGATCTGCGACGCCAGCTTCCCCACCACGTTCCTGTCGTACTGGGGCCGCGACCGCGAACGGGGGCGCCTCGACCTCGCCTACCTCGTCCGCCAGCACACCAAGGACACCGCAGAGACGGTCGGCCTGCTCGACCGCGGCGTGCTGGCCCCGGGCTACCGGGCCGACGTCAACCTGATCGACTACGACGCCCTGCGGGTGCGGCGACCCGAGATGGCCCACGACCTGCCCGCCGGCGGCAAGCGGCTGCTCCAGAGGGCCGACGGCTACGTGGCCACGGTGGTGCGGGGTCAGGTCACCTACGAGCGCGGCGAGCCCACCGAGGCGCTCCCGGGCCGGCTGCTGCGCGGCGCCCGCTCCGCGCCCGGCTGAGCCGAGGCGCTCTCAGGCGCCGTTGGCGCTGGGCAGGTGCTTCTCGATGCGACCCTGGCCGACGCCGTCGGCGCTGTTCCAGCTGTGGCTGGAGGCCACCACCGCGAGCATGCGGTCGGTGAGGGGGTCGATGGCGAAGGCGTCGTCGCCCAGCTCGGTGCTGCCGTCGACCGACAGGCCGTGGTCGGTGAGGGCGAAGGTGAGGGAGATCGGCGCGCCGGCGCTGGCGCTGATCAGGGTGCTGCCGAGCTCGTCGACGGCCACCCGCACCTCCTCGATCGACTCGATGTCGAAGGCCCCGAGGGAGGCCACACCGCTGGCCACCAGGCGCAGCACGCGCAGCATCCGGGGGTCGGCTGGCAGCACCAGCTGCAGCGTGGCATCGGTGGGGCTGGCGGATCGGTCAGGCTGCGACATGGTGTGGCCCTCCCCTGGAGGTCAGGACGGGTCGGGCAGGACGTCGAAGGCGTCGGAGGGCTCGGCCAGGCCGGTGATCTCCAGCACCCGGCTGACCACGTCGGAGCGGGGGCCGATCTGCAACCGGCTGCCGGAGCCAGACAGCTCGGTGCCCACCGCCACCAGGGCGCCGATGGCCGACGAGTCGAGGAAGGTGACCCCGCTCAGGTCGAGCACCACCTGGCTGGCATCGGCTCCGGCCTTGGTGGCCGCGGTGGCGAGCTCCGGCGACGTGCTCATGTCGAGCTCGCCGTGCACGCGGATCATGGTGGCACCCGCCTCGGGGGGGCCCACCTCGACTGAGAAGCCTTGCGGCGCTGACGGCATCACGCTCTCCGTGGTGGACGAACTGCGGTGCGCAGGCTACACGGCCCACCGACCGGCTCCGAACGATCGTGCTCAACCAGCATCGAAGGCGGTGTCGGCCACGTCGGTCCCGAGCTCGTCGGCCAGCTGGGCCAGCGTGGCCCGCAAGATGCGCGACACGTGCACCTGGCTGACGCCGATCTCCTCGGCGATCTCCGATTGGGTGAGGCCCAGGTAGAAGCGCAGGTAGACCACCCGGCGCTCGCGCTCGGGGAGGTTGGACATGGCCTCCTGGAGCATCACGCGCACGCCGGTGTCCTCGAGCTCCCCGTGGGTCTCACCCGGGATGATGCCCTCCTCGCCCTCGCCGCCCACCGGGGCGTCGAGGCTGGAGGCCCGGTAGGCGGCCCCGGCCTCCAGTGCCTCCAGCACCTGCTCAGGGGTGACGTCGAGGGCGGCGGCCAGCTCGTCGACGCTGGGCGCCCGGCCCAGGTCGTGGGCCATCTGCTCGCTCACCGACTTGAGCTCGAGGTGGAGGTCCTTCAGGCGGCGGCTGACCCGCATCGACCAGGTGCGGTCGCGGAAGTGGCGGCGCAGCTCGCCGGTGATGGTGGGGACGGCGAAGGTGGCGAAGCGGACCTTGAACGACGGATCGAACCGGTCGACCGCCTTCACCAAGGCCATGTTGGCCACCTGCAGGAGGTCGTCGGGCGACTCGCCCTTGCCGCTGAAGCGGCGGGCGCAGTGCCGAGCGAGCCACATGTGCTCCTCGATCAGCTGGTCGCGCAGGGAGGAGCTCTTGCCGCGGCGCAGCTCGGTGAACTGCCGCTGCTCGTCTTCCCGCTCGTCCTCTGACATCGGGGGGAGGCTACTGGGCACGGCCCACCGATCGTGACCCTGGTCGCACGCTGCGGGTTTGCGGAGCTGGCCACCGGGGAACGTCCGGGTGGGACCCACACGACGAAACACGTCATCAACTACAGCCCCCGGAGGAAATCATGTACATCGGCATCGGCGCCATCGTTCTCATCATCATCCTGATCCTGATCCTCACCTAGGCCAGCGACGAGCGGACCCGGTTAGGGTCACCCCGTGACTGCGGCGGCCCTCACTCCTGGCGACCTGCCGGCGGACGGTCGGCGGGCGCGGCGTCACCGCAGCCGCGACCTGGCCGTCGACGCCCTCCTCGACCTGCTCGACGAGGGCGTGCCCCGGCCCACCGCCCAGCAGGTGGCGGAGCGGGCCGGCGTGTCGCTGCGTTCGATCTTCCGGATCTTCGACGACGTGGAGACGCTGCACACCGCGGCGGCCTCCCGGCAGATCTCCCGGATCCGCCACCTCTTCGTCGACGTCATGGCCACCGGCACGGTGGATGTGCGGATCCGTTCGATGGTGGAGCTCAACTCCCGTCTCTACGAGACGATCGCTCCGATCCGTCGAGCGGCTCTGCGCGCCGCCGCCGAGTCGCCGGCGCTGCAGGAGCAGCTCGCCCGGGCCCGGGGGTGGCTCCGCTCCGAGGTGGAGCGGGTGTTCGCCGGCGAGCTGGCCGACCGGCCGCAGCCGGCCACCGCCGCGGCGGTGGAGGCGGCGCTGTCGTTCGAGGTGTGGGATCAGCTGCGCTCGGCCCAGGGCCTGTCCGCGTCGCGCACCTCCGAGGCCGTGCGGCTCATGGTGCTGCGCCTGCTGAGCGCCTGACGGTCAGTCGGCCGCGCCGGTGAGGCGCAGGTGTCCCAGGCGCTGGGCGGCCAGGGCCAGGGCCACGGCCGAGATCAGCACGAGGCGCACCATGGCGGCACCGCCGTGGGGGATGCCGTCGCGCACGAGGTCCTCGGGCACGTCGCCCAGCCCGATGAACACGGCCCGCGCCTCCCACGACGGCGACAGCTGCGCCACGCCCGAGAGGGCGGCGCCCAGCAGCCGCTCCACCAGGAACACGAAGGCCAACGACCACACGGCCGCCCTCCGGGCGACCACGCCGATGGCCAGGAACACCGCCACGTAGGCCTGGGCACCGAACGCGGCCCCCAGCGCCACAGGCACGGCCAGCTCTCCCGCCCCGGCCACCACCGCCGCCAGCGCGAAGGCGACGCCGAGGGCCGCCGACGCCACCAGCGAACCGCCCAGCCACCGGGCCACCACCACCTGCCAGCCCGGCACGGGGGCCAGCCAGGTGAAGGCGAAGGCGCCGCTGCGCACCTCGGCCCCGAGCACGCCGTCGCCGATCACGAGGCACGTCACCGGGAGCACGAGGCCGAAGAGGGCGATGCCCGCCACCTCGGCGAAGCTGCGGACCGGGGTGTCGTCGATGGTGGAGGCGAGGAGCCCGAAGAGCACAGCCGCCGCGCAGGGAAGGAGCACGCCGATCCAGCGCTTGCCGGGCACGCTGGCCCGCAGGGCGTAGGCCGTCATGGCCACGAAGGGAGGTCGGGCGGTCATCGGACCAGCTCCCGGAAGAGGCTCTCGAGGGAGTCGTCGAGGGGGCGCACCTCGGTGAGGGCGGCCGACAGGTCGCGCGCCACCTGCGGGAGCAGCACGGCCAGCTCGCGCGCCTGCGTGCTCGACACCACCAGGGTGTCGCCGTCGACCGTGATGCCCGACACGACGTCGTTGGCCAGCAGCGCGCTGGCGAGGCGGCGGGCCGACTCGGTGCGCACCAGCACCTGCCGGGGCACCTGGTCCATGGTGTCGCGGATGGCGCGGTGGCCACCGGCCGCGGCCAGGCGACCCCGCACCACCACGATCACGCGGTCGGCCATGGCCTCCACCTCGTGGAGCACGTGGGAGCTCACGATCACGGTGCGGCCCTCGGCGCCGAGGCGCTTGAACAGCTCGATCAGGCGGTGGCGCTGGATGGGGTCGGCGCCGTTGAGGGGTTCGTCGAGCACCAGGACCAGCGGGTTCTTCACGAGGGCGGCGGCCACCTTGGAGCGCTGGCGCATCCCCTTGCTGAAGCCGTCCATGCTGCGGTCGGCGACCGGCACCATGTCGACCGTCTCGAGGGCCCAGTCGACGATGCGCCGGTCGGTGATGCGGTGCAGGTCGGCCACGTACGCGCACAGCTGGCGAGGGGTGAGCCCTCGGGGCACCGCCTCGTCCTCGGGCACGAGGGCCAGCTTCTGGAACACCTCGCGGTGCTGGCGGGGCGAGCGGCCGTCGACCAGCACGTGGCCCTGGTTGACCGGCAGGAGGCCCGTGATGGCCCGCATCAGGGTGGTCTTGCCGGCACCGTTGGGTCCGAGCAGGCCGGTGACGCCGGCCCCGAACGAGCAGCTCAGCTCGGACAGCGCCACCTTCTGCCCGAACCAGACCGAGACGTCGGTGGCCACCACCGTGGGCGCGTCGACGAAGGCGGGGTCGAGGGTCACCGCTCCACCTCGTAGTAGCGCACGAACAGGATCGCGAAGGCCGCAGCGAGCACCAGCAGGAACACGATCACGGCGTAGAGGCCGCCGTTGGCCAGGCCCGACATCGGATGGCTGGGGTCGACCTCGCCGAGGAACACGAGGTCGCGCAGCACGAGCGGGAGGGACAGGATGTTGATGAGCGGTGCGGCGGTGGGCTCGCTGCGGTTGACGACGACGACCCGCTCCTCGCCCTCCGGGTCGCCGAACCCGAACCCGGGCGCCGGCTCGCCGTCGACGGTGGTGGTGGCCGGTCCCTCGAACCTCGTCTCGGTCACCTGCGGGCCGATGAGCACCGCGGCGGTGATGGACGTGACGAGGAAGAGGCCCACGATCGACGCGCCGGCGATGATGCGGCGGGAGGCCAGCGAGGCCACCGCCACCCCGATGGCGGCGAAGTAGAGCGACTGCAGGCCCACCGCCAGCGGCACCTGCCACATCACCTCGGCGTTCTCCCGGGCGTAGGTGAGGGCACCATCGTTGGTCACCAGCATCTGGCCCACGAAGAGCAGCACCTGGGGCAGGAAGGAGAACGCGAACAGGATGGCCGCCATGGCGCCCACCTTGGCCAGCACGTAGTCGACCCCGGTGAGGGGGCGGGCGAAGATGAGCGGCAGCACGCGCTGGCGCCGGTCGGGGCACATGATGTCGGGGGCGGTGAGGGCCACGAACACCAGCAGCGCGTTGGAGACGCCCACGTACTCGCGGTAGGTGATGAACTCGATCTCGGAGGCGACGGTGTCGCGGGTGAGGTAGCGCACCCCCACGTTCACGATGGCTGGCACCACCGCGATGGCCAGCAGCGTGAACGGGGCCACCTTCTGGCGCCAGGGCCGGCGCCAGCCGAGGGCGCGGCGCACCGACGAGCGCAGCAGAGCGGCCCGGGCCGCTGACCGGCCCCCGCGGTCGCCCTCGTAGGGGCGGTAGCCCAGGTCGTAGACGGCGCCGGTCATCGTGGCCCTCCGGCTCGGTCGAGGTAGACGTCGTCGAGGGAGGTGAGCCGGTTGGTGAGGCGGTGCAGCGGCAGGCCGAGGGCGGCGACCGTGTCGCGCACGGCGTCGACGTCGGCCTGGCCGTCGACGGTGACCTCCACGGTGCCGGCCACCTCCTCGGCCCGCAGCGAGCGCTGCTGCAGAGCGGCGATCAGCCCACCGCGCTCCACGCCGACGTCGACGGTGAGCACACCGGTGCGCTCGAGCAGCGAGCCGGTGGCGCCCGACACGACGAGACGCCCGGCGTCGAGCATCACCACGTGGTCGCACACCTGCTGCACGTCGTCGAGGAGGTGGGTGGCCAGCAGCACCGAGATCCCGAGGCCGCCGAGGCGGGCCACCAGCGCCAGCATCTCCTCGCGGCCCATCGGGTCGAGCCCGGCGGTGGGCTCGTCGAGCAGCACCAGCTCCGGGTCGGCCACCAGCGCCTGGGCCAGCTTGGTGCGCTGGCGCATGCCCGTGGAGAAGCCCCCGACGGGGCGGAAGCGGGCCTCGTCGAGGCCCACGAGGTCGAGCACGTCGGAGGCCCGTTGGCGAGCGGCACGGGGCGGCAGCCCGCTCAGCTCGCCGAAGGTGGCCACCACGTCGGCCGCGGTCTGGTCGAGGGGGAGGCAGTCGTGCTCGGGCATGTAGCCCAGCCGGGCACGGGCGCCGATCGGATCGGCCGCCACGTCGACGCCGCAGACCTCGAGCGAACCCGACGACGGGTGGCTGAGACCGAGCATCATCCGGAACAGCGTGGTCTTCCCGGCTCCGTTGGCTCCGACCAGGCCCGAGCGGCCGCGAGGGAGCTCGAGATCGAGCCCGTCGACGGCGGTGACCGAGGGGTACTCCTTGGTGAGCGCGTGGGTCCGGAGCACGGGGGAGGCCTCGATCACGGGCGACAGTCTGCCCTGATGTCGCCTTCACGGCGTCGACGCTCTAGAGTTGTGCGGAATCAGGGAAGTCAGTCGGACTTGCTTGCAATGCAGATAGAGAGAAAACAGTGGCTACTGGAACCGTGAAGTTCTTCAACAACGAGAAGGGCTTCGGCTTCATCTCCCGCGAAGAGGGCGACGATGTGTTCGTCCACTTCTCCAACATCCAGGGCTCTGGCTACAAGAGCCTCGACGAGGGCCAGCGAGTCGAGTTCGACGTGGCTCCGGGTCGCAAGGGCGAGGAAGCCCAGAACGTCCGGGTCATCTAGTCCCGAAACGTCTTGACGGAGCCGCCGGCCTTCGGGTCGGCGGCTCTTTCATGCCGGTGGCTCGGTCAGCCGCCACCGACATGCGCCGAGCAGGCTGACGTGGACGTCGAGGGCCCCCGCCGCTGACGTCGTAGGAAAGGAAGTACCCATGGCTGCACAACGGACGAGCTTCGAGAAGCTCCAGCGAGACCGAGCCAAGAAGGCCAAGCAGGCGGCCAAGCGCGAGAAGCGCCTCGAGAAGGGCAACGAGCCCGAGGCCTCCGACGAGCTGGAGCCCATGGCCCCCGCCGAGCCTGGCGTCGAGCTGTCGGCCGCCGAGCTGCTGCAGCGGGTGGAGGAGATCCACCGGCTCTTCGACGACAAGAAGATCAGCTTCGAGGACTTCGAGGAGCAGAAGGCGGACCTCATGGCCCGCATCTCCGTCGACTGACTCCCTCGGTGGTCCCCTCTAGGGACCATCGGCCCTGCCCCCGGGGGCGGTGCCCGTGCCACGGTGGCCCCATGGCTGACCAGCGCTGGGCCTGCATCGATGGCAACGAGGCGGCGGCCCGGGTGGCCTACGCGCTCAGCGAGGTCATCGCCCTCTACCCGATCACGCCCGCCTCGGCGATGGGCGAGCACAGCGACGACTGGGCGGCAGCCGGGCGCCCGAACCGCTGGGGCGTGGTGCCCGACGTGGTCGAGATGCAGTCGGAGGCCGGCGCGGCGGGCGCGCTGCACGGCGCCCTGCAGCAGGGGGCCATGGCCACCACCTTCACCGCCTCGCAGGGCCTGCTGCTCATGGTGCCCAACATGTTCAAGATCGCCGGCGAGCTCACGCCTGCGGTGATCCACGTGGCCGCCCGCACCATCGCCACCCACGCCCTGTCGATCTTCGGCGACCACAGCGACGTCATGCACGCCCGCACCACCGGGTGGGCGATGCTCTCGGCCGCCTCGGTGCAGGAGGCCCACGACCTGGCCCTGGTGGCCCACGCCGCCACGCTCCGCTCCCGGGTGCCGTTCCTCCACTTCTTCGACGGCTTCCGCACGTCGCACCAGATCGACAAGATCGCCCTCCTCGACGACGCCGACATCGAGGCGCTCGTGCGGGAGGCCGATGTCGCCGCCTTCCGGGCCCGTGGCCTGACCCCCGAGGCCCCGGTGGTGCGGGGCACGGCCCAGAACCCCGACGTGTTCTTCCAAGCCCGCGAGGCGTCCAACCGCTTCCACGACGCCACCCCGGGCATCGTGGCCGAGGTGATGGACGAGCTGGCCGCTCGCACCGGCCGTCGCTACGGGCTGGTCGACTACCACGGCGCCCCCGATGCCGATCGGGTGGTGGTGCTGATGGGCTCGGCGGTGGGGGCGGCCACCGAGACCGTCGACCTGCTCCGCGCCGCCGGGCAGCACGTCGGGGTGCTCCAGGTGCGCCTCTTCCAGCCCTTCCCGGCCGAGGCCCTCCTGGCCGCCCTCCCGCCGACGGTGCGGTCGATCGCGGTGCTCGACCGCACCAAGGAGCCCGGCGCCGTCGGCGAGCCCCTGTACCTGTCGGTGCTGGCCGCCATCACCGAGGCCATGGACGGCGGATCGCCGCCGTTCGCCGAGGCGCCCAAGGTCATCGGCGGTCGCTACGGGCTGTCGTCGAAGGAGGTCACCCCTTCGATGCTGGCACCGGTCTTCGACGAGCTGGCCGCCGAGCGGCCCAAGCGCCACTTCACGGTGGGGATCTACGACGACGTCACCCACCTGAGCCTCCCCATCGACCACGAGGTGCAGCACCCCCGGGCGCCGGGCGAGGTGCAGGCCCTCTTCTTCGGCCTGGGGGCCGACGGCACCGTCGGAGCCAACAAGAGCTCGATCAAGATCATCGGGGAGTCCACCGACCTCTTCGCCCAGGGCTACTTCGTGTACGACTCGAAGAAGTCGGGCTCCGTCACGGTGTCGCACCTGCGCTTCGGGCCCGAGCCCATCCGCTCCACCTACCTCATCGAGGACGCCGACTTCGTGGCCTGCCACCAGTTCGGGCTCCTCGAGCGCATGCGCGTGCTCGACCACGCCAAGCCGGGCGCCACCTTCCTCCTGAACAGCCCCCACGGTCCGACCGAGGTGTGGGCCGAGCTCCCTGTGGAGGTGCAGCAGCAGATCATCGACAAGGGCATCGACCTCTGGGTGATCGACGGCGAGCGGGTGGCCGCCGCGGCGGGGATGGGCAACCGCATCAACACGGTGATGCAGCCCTGCTTCTTCCAGCTCTCGGGCGTGCTGCCCCCGGAGGAGGCCATCGCCCGCATCAAGGCGTCGGTCGAGACGGCCTACGGCAAGCGCGGTCGCACCCTGGTGGAGCGCAACTTCGCCGCCATCGACACCGCCCTGGCCGAGCTCCACCAGGTCGAGGTGCCCACCCAGGTCAGCGGCAGCCGGTCGATGGTGACGGTGGTCCCTGTCGACGCCCCCGACTTCGTCACCCAGGTGACGGCCCGGCTCCTCGCCGGCGAGGGCGACCTGCTGCCGGTGAGCGCGCTGCCCGTCGACGGCACCTTCCCCTCCGGGACGGCTCGCTACGAGAAGCGCTCGATCGCCCGCTCGATCCCGATCTGGGATCCCGACGTCTGCATCGACTGCGGCAAGTGCGCCATCGTCTGCCCGCACGGCACCATCCGCATGCAGGTGTTCTCCGCGGAGGTGGCGGCCGAGGCACCGGCCGACTTCCTCACCAAGGCCTTCCGGTCGAAGGACCTGGCCGACCACCACCTCACCATCCAGGTGGCGCCCGACGACTGCACCGGGTGCAGCGTCTGCGTCGACGTGTGCCCGGCCAAGGACAAGGCCCACCTGGGCCGCAAGGCCATCAACATGGAGCCGGTCGAGGAGCACCGTGAGCTGGAGCGGCGCCGGTGGGAGCACTTCCTCACCATCCCGCCGCTCGACCGGTCCCTGCTGCCCCACGACAGCGTGAAGGGCTCCCAGGTGCTCGAGCCGCTGTTCGAGTTCTCCGGCGCCTGCGCCGGCTGCGGGGAGACGCCCTACCTCAAGCTGGTCTCCCAGCTCTTCGGCGACCGGATGCTGGTGGCCAACGCCACCGGCTGCTCGTCGATCTATGGCGCCAACCTGCCCACCACGCCGTGGACCACCAACGCCGCGGGCCGCGGCCCCGCCTGGGCCAACTCGCTGTTCGAGGACAACGCCGAGTTCGGTCTCGGGATGCGGCTCGGCCTCGACGCCCAGGAGGCCCACGCCCGCGACCTCCTGGCCCGGCTGGAGCCGAAGCTGGGTGGCCTGGTCGTGCAGGCCCTGCTCGACAACCCGCAGACCACCGAGCCCGAGATCGCCCGGCAGCGGGAGCTGGTGGCCCACCTGCTGGTGGAGCTGCGCGGCCTGGGCGCCGACGGCAGCGACGACGCCGACCGGCTGATCTCGGTGGCCGGCAACCTGGTCCGCCAGGGCGTGTGGCTGGTGGGCGGCGACGGCTGGGCCTACGACATCGGCTTCGGGGGACTCGACCACGTGCTGTCGTCGGGTCGCAACGTCAACATCCTCGTGCTCGACACCGAGGTGTACTCCAACACGGGCGGCCAGGCGTCGAAGGCCACCCCGCGCGGAGCGGTGGCGAAGTTCGCGGCGGCCGGCAAGAGCACCGGCAAGAAGGACCTCGGCGCCATCGCCCGGGCCTACGGCAACGTGTACGTGGCCCAGATCTCGATGGGCGCCAACGAGCTGCAGACCACCAAGGCCCTCCTGGAGGCCGACGCCTGGCCAGGTCCGTCGCTGGTCATCGCCTACAGCACCTGCATCGCCCACGGCATCGACATGACGAAGTCGATGAGCCACCAGCGCGACGCGGTCAAGAGCGGCTACTGGCCGCTCTACCGGTTCCAGCCCAGCGAGGTCGACGACGGCCAGCCCTTCCGGCTCGACTCCCGGCCGCCCAGCATCCCGGTGAGCGACTTCGTGGCCTCCGAGGCGCGGTTCGCCATCCTCCAGCGCACCGACCCTGAGCGGGCCGCGCTGCTGGCGCAGCTGCTCCAGGCCGACGCCGACGAGCGGTGGCGCTACTACGAGCAGCTGGCCGCCATGGCCCGCACCGTGCCCCACCAGACCGGGGGCCAGGAGGTGGAGATCACATGACCGACCTGACCACCCGCTACCTGGGGCTGGAGCTGGCCTCACCGATCGTGGCCTCGGCCTCGCCGCTCACCGGGTCCCTCGGCTCGGCTCGGATGCTGGAGGAGGCCGGCGCCGCGGCGCTGGTGCTGCCGTCGCTGTTCGAAGAGGAGATCGTGCACGAGGAGCTCGAGCTCGAGCGCACGCTCCAGGCCGGAGCCGGCCACCACCCCGAGGCCACCGACTACTTCCCCGAGGTGGCGTCGTTCGCCGGCGTCGGCGATCGCTACCTGGCGCTGGTGGAGGCCATGAAGGCGCAGTCGACGGTGCCGGTGATCGCCAGCCTCAACGCGGCCAGCACCGGCGGATGGGCCAGCTACGCCACGCTGCTGGAGTCGGCCGGAGCCGACGCCCTCGAGCTGAACCTCTACCACGTGGCCGCCGATCCCCGCCGTACGGCGCACGACGTGGAGGCCACCGACCTCGAGATCATCGGCAGCGTGCGCTCGTCGCTGGGGATCCCCCTCGCGGTGAAGCTCAGCCCCCACTACTCGTCGATGGCCGGCTTCGCCCAGCAGGCGGTGGACGCGGGGGCCGACGGGCTGGTCCTGTTCAACCGCTTCTACCAGCCCGACATCGACCTCGAGACGCTCGAGGTCGTGAACCGGGTGGAGCTCAGCCGCCCGTGGGAGCTGCGCCTGCCGCTGCGGTGGATCGCCATCCTGCGCCCCCAGCTGGGGCCCGGCACGTCGCTGGCCGCCACCTCTGGCGTGCACGGCGGCGCCGAGGTGGTGAAGGCGCTGATGGTGGGAGCCGACGTGGCCATGCTCACCTCAGCGCTGCTGCACCACGGCGCCGGGCACCTGCGCAGCGTCCACGACGAGCTGGTGCGCTGGATGGTCGACCACGAGTACGAGTCGGTCGCTCAGCTGCGGGGGAGCGCGTCCCAGGCCACCGCGGGCGACCCGGGCGCCTTCGAGCGGGCCAACTACATGGCCACCCTCCACTCGTGGTCGGTGCCGGCCCACCTCTCTCCCGACGTGTGACCGCCGCTCAGGAGAGCCGTCGGGCGTCGGGGGCCATCACCCGCAGCCACCGGAACCCGTAGCCCTCCAGCTCGATCTCGGCCCGGCCCTTGTCGTCGAGTGCGGTGGTGCCGTCGCACAGCTGGTCGACCAGACGGGTGCCGCCGGCCTCGTCGGGCAGCTCCACGGGCACCACGCACGCCTCCGCGCTCAAGTTGTGGAGGGCCACCGTGCTGTCGTCGTCGTGGGTCACCCGGTGGGCCAGCACGGCGGCATGGGGCTGTTCGAGGATCTCGAGCTCGCCCCAACCGAGCTCCGGCGCCTCCCGGTAGCGCTGCACGAGCAGCGTCACGAACCGGAGCAGGGAGTCGGGGTCGCGGCGCTGGGCCTCCACGTTCACGTGCTCGGGACCGAACCCGCCCTCCACCACCGGGGTGGGCAGCCGGGAGGGTCGGGCGTCGGAGAAGCCGCCGTTCTTGCCGGGGCCCCACTGCATCGGCGTGCGCACCGCGTGGCGGCCCTCCGCCTGCAGCTCCTCGCCCATGCCGATCTCCTCGCCGTAGAAGAGCACGGGCGTGCCGGGGAGGCTGAACAGCAGGCTGTAGACCATGCGGATCCGTCGGGGGTCGCCGTCGAGCATCGGCGGCAGCCGGCGCCGCAGCCCTCTCCCGTAGAGCTGCATGTCGGGGTCGGGGCCGAAGGCGGCGAAGACCTCCTCGCGCTCCTCGTCGGTGAGCTTGTCGAGGGTGAGCTCGTCGTGGTTGCGCACGAAGGTGGCCCACTGGCAGCCGTCGGGGATCTCGGGCCGGTCGAGGAGGGCCTGGGCCAGGGTCCCGGCCTCCTCCCGGGCCAGCGACAGGTAGAGCTTCTGCATCCCGATGAAGTCGAACAGCATCTGGACCTCGTCGCCTGCCTCGCCGAAGAACTGGCGCTGCTCCTCGTGGGGGAGGTTCACCTCGCCCAGCATCACCGAGTCACCCCGTCGGCGCGACATGAACGAGCGCAGCGCCTTCAGGTAGTCGTGGGGGTCGGCCGCGCCATCGGCCTCGGCGCCCATCGTCTCGATGAAGTAGGGGACGGCGTCGACCCGGAAGCCGGATACGCCGAGCTCCAACCAGAACCCGATGACCTTGTCGATCTCGTCGCGCACCGCGGGGTTGGTGACGTTGAGGTCGGGCTGGTGGCGGTAGAAGCGGTGGAGGTAGTGCGACCCGGCCTTCTCGTCGTAGGTCCAGATGCTGTCCTCCTGGTCGGGGAACACGATCTCGGAGGGCTTGGTCTTCGGCGGGTCGTCGTTCCACACGTACCAGTCGCGATACGGCGAGTCGGGGCTGGAGCGGGCCGACCGGAACCAGGGATGGCGGTCGGAGGTGTGGTTCACCACGAGGTCGACGATCACGCGCATGCCGCGGTCGCGGGCCGTGCGCACCAGCTCCACGAAGTCGCCGTGGGTGCCGAGGCGGGGGTCGACGCCGTAGTGGTCGGTGATGTCGTAGCCGTCGTCGCGGTCGGGTGTGGGGTAGAAGGGCATCAGCCACAGGCAGGTGACGCCCAGCTGGGCCAGGTAGTCGATGCGCTGCACCAGGCCGGCCAGGTCGCCGGTGCCGTCGCCGTCCCAGTCGAGGTAGGTCTCCACGTCGAGGCAGTAGACGACCGCCGTCTTCCACCACACGTCGCTGGTGTCGGTGATCTTCACGGCGTGGTCACGTCCAGCTCGGGCAGCACCTGTTCACCGAACACGTCGAGGAACCGCTCCTGCTCCTGGCCCACGTGGTGGAGGTACACGGCGTCGAAGCCGATCTCGGCCAGCTCGTCGATCCAGGCGGCGTGCTGCTTCGGATCGTCCGACACCAGCACGCTGGAGCGCACGTCGTCGGGCTCCACCTGCTTCCCGATGAGGTCGAAGGCCTCGATGCTGTCGAGGTCCCAGCTCACCGGCGGTCCGATCACGTTGTTGCGCCACTGGTCGTGGGCGATGGCCAGCGCCTCGGCCTCGTCGGGCGCGTAGGACAGGTGGAGCTGCAGCGAGGCAGAGCCTCGTCCGCCGGCGTCTCGATAGGCGGCCACCACGGCTTGAAGCTGCTCCGCCGGCTGGTTGACCGTCACCAGGCCATCGGCCCAGCCCGCGGTCCAGGCGGCCGTCTCGGCCGACACGGCGGCACCGATGAGCCGCGGTGGCACCTCGGGGAGCGTCCACACCCGGGCCCGGTCGACCTGCACCAGCCCGTCGTGGCTCACCTCTTCACCGGCGTGCAGCCGCCGGATCACGTCGACGCACTCGGCCAGCCGGTCGTTGCGCACCGCCTTGCGGGGCCACGGGTCGCCGGTGATGTGCTCGTTGGAGGCCTCCCCCGAGCCCAGCGCCACCCAGAAGCGCTCCGGGAACATGGCCGAGAGCGTGGCCGAGGCCTGGGCGATGATGGCGGGGTGGTAGCGCTGCCCGGGAGCGTTCACCACGCCGAAGGGGAGGTTGGTGGTGGCCAGGGCCGCGCCCAGCCACGACCAGGCGAAGGCGCTGTGGCCCTGCCGCTCGCTCCAGGGGGCGACGTGGTCGGAGCACATGGCGGCGGTGAAGCCGACCTCCTCCGCCTGCTGGACGGACCGGAGGAGGGCGGACGGGTGGATCTGCTCGTGGGAGGCGTGGAACCCGATGACGGTCACGGCGGACTGCCTTCCCGCCCGGGCGGTGGGCCACACCCGGCGGGTCAGGCCGGGGCGCGCTCGAGGCCTCGCAGCAGCACGTCGACCACTGCGTCGGCTGCCTCCTTGGGCGACGTCCGCAGGGTGGAGATCACGTCGGGGCGGGCGAAGTCGCGGCCCACGCCGGCCATCACGCGGGCGATGGCGCCGGTGTCGACGGGCGCGATGGTGCCGTCCTCCACGGCCAGGTCGAGCAGGCAGCGGGTGACGGCCACGAGGTAGCTGGAGTGGTCGTCGTTGAGGCGCTGGCCCGCCGGGAGGGCGGCCAGGTCGCGGGCGAAGGCGGGGGTGGTGCCGGCCACGGCCACCGTGGCCGCACGCAGGTAGGCCCGCAGCGCGTCGAGCGGTGCCATCTCGGCATCGAGCGCCTCTGCTGCGGTGTGGCCGATCCGCCAGAGGTTGCGGTCGACCACGGTGAGCACCAGCTCGTCGCGGCTGGGCGCCAGCTCGTAGAGCGTGCGCAGGGAGCAGCTCAACCGGGCCGCCAGCCCCGCCATGGTGAGGTGGGCGAAGCCGTCGTCGAAGAGGTGGCCCAGCTGGTCGAGGAGCTCCCGCTGCCGTGCCGTGAGCGACCGCTCCCGCTCGCGGGAGAGCACCGGTGTGGGGCGGGGCACCGAGCGCAGCCGCTCGTGCAGGCTCATCCCAGCAGCGAGGCGGGCAGGTCGACGGTGCGGGCCCGCAGCCACTCGCCGAGGCTCTTGGCCTGGCCGTCCTGGCGGGTGGAGGCGGCCACGCCCTCCTGCAGGAGGCCCACGATCACGAAGTTCAGCGAGCGCAGGGCCGGGAGCCGGTGGCGCTGCACCTCCAGCGGCGCCGTCTCCGGCAGCAGCTCCTGGAGCCGCTCCACGGTGAGGAAGCCGTCGAGCCAGGCCCACGCCTCGTCGGTGCGGGCGAACACGCCGAGGTTGGCGTTGCCGCCCTTGTCGCCCGAGCGGGCGCCCACCACCCGTCCGAGGGGCGCCTCGATTCTGGGGCCGGCGGGCGCGGCCGCCGTCGGCTCCGGGGCCGGGCGCACGGCCACCTCGCCGGCTGGGGCGACCGAGTCGACGACGCGGTCGTCGCCGCCGAGCAGCGTCACCTGCTGGGGCACCAGCGCGGCGGGCACGACCGCGGGGCGGAACACTCCGTAGGGCCGGCCACCGGTGGGGCCGCCGCCGAGCCCGAAGAACCCGGGGATGTTGGCCAGGGCCAGCTCGATCATGGCGCCCGACACGGCGCGGCCCACCTTGGCCTCGTCGGGATCCTTCACGGTGAGGCGCCAGAGGGCCACCGCCTCCTCGTTGGAGGCCGGGTCGGGCTTGTCGGTGCGCACCACGGTGGTGGTGACGCTGGCGAAGTCGTCGGGTCCGTAGGGGCAGGCGGCCCAGAAGCCGGCTTCCACCAGCCGCGCCTTGGCCTCGATGTCGAGGCCGGTGAGGGCGATGGAGAGGTCGTTGCGGAAGCCGCCCAGCTCGTTCATGGCCACCTTGAGGGTCGCCGGCGGCGGCTCGCCCTGGGTGCCGCTGATGCGAACGCGGTCGGGGCCCACCTCCTCCAGCTCGATGGTGTCGAAGCGGGCCGTCACGTCGGGGCCCAGGTAGGCCGGGCCGCCGATCTCGTAGAGCAGCTGCGAGGTCACCGTGCCCATCGACACCTGGCCACCGGTGCTGTCGTGCTTGCCGATCACCGACGACCCGTCGGCCGCCACCTCGGCCCAGGGGAATCCCGGGCGCACGAGGCCCGGCACCTCGTCGAAGAAGGAGTAGTTGCCCCCGGTGGCCTGGGTGCCGCACTCGATCACGTGGCCGGCCACCACCGCCCCGGCCAAGGCGTCCCAGTCGTCGCGCGCCCAGCCGTGGTGCCAGGCCGCGGGGCCGCACACGACGGCGGCGTCGGTGACCCGCCCGGTGATCACGATGTCGGCGCCCCGGTGCAGGGCGTCGACGATGCCCCAGCAGCCCAGGTAGGCGTTGGCGCTGATGAACCGGGCCGGGTCGCCCATGGGCTCCCCGGTCTCGAGGTGGGCCAGGTCGACCCCTGCGGCCACCAGCTCGGGGAGGCGGGGCAGGAGGTCGTCGCCGCGCACGTAGGCGATGGTGGGGGCCAGGCCGAGTCGGTCGGCCACCTCGGCCACCGCCTCCGCGCAGGCGTCGGGGTCGAGGCCGCCGGCGTTGCTCACCACCTTGATGCCGCGGTCGAGGCAGGTGCCCATCACCTGCTCCATCTGGGTCACGAAGCTGCGGGCGAAGCCGCCCCGCGGGCGCTTGGCCTGGGTGCGGGCCAGGATCAGCATGGTGAGCTCGGCCAGCCAGTCGCCGGTGAGCACGTCGATGGGCCCGTCGTCGACCATCTCCTGGGCGGCGGAGAGCCGGTCGCCGTAGAAGCCCGAGCAGTTGGCGATGCGGATGGGCTCGGTCACGGTGCGCTCTCCTCCTGCGGTTCGAGCACCAGCAGCACCTGGCCGTTGTGCACCTGGCCGTCGGCCTGCACGTGCACCTCGGTGACGGTGCCGTCGCCCGGTGCGGTGATGTGGTGCTCCATCTTCATGGCCTCCAGCACCACCAGCACCTGCCCTGCGGTGACATGGTCGCCCACCGCCACCCGCACCTCGCGTGCCACGCCGGGCATGGGCGCCACCAGCCCGCCGGCCGCGGAGGCCGCTTCGGGAGGGGAGAAGCGGGGCAGCTCGATGAGCTCGACCGTGCCGCGGGCCGCCTGCAGCAGGAGCCGATCGCCGGCTGCGGTGATCCGGTGCGGCCGGCGGTGGCCGTCGACCTCGACGTCGATCGAGGTGGGGCTCCAGCCCAGCACCCGGGCGGAGCGGGGCTCGTCGCCGTCGACGGTCACCAGGAACGAGCCGTCGCGCTGGGCCTCGTAGGTCACCTCGATGCGGTCACCGCCGAGGGCGAGGTCGGTGCGCTGGGCGGGGAGGCGGGCGTTGCGCCACCCGCTGGGCAACCCGGCCAGCACCGGAGCGTCGGCGCGGCGCTGCCCCTGGCGCCAGAGCGCGGCGGCCACAGCCAGCCGGGCTCGTTCGGGGTCGGACAGTTCGGGTGCTGCCGCCGGGTGGTGGCGGTCGAGGAAGTCGGTGGTGGTGTCGCCGGCCAGGAAGGCGGGGTGGCGCAGCGTGGCGGCCAGGAAGGCGGCGTTGGTGGTGACGCCGCCGAGGTGGAGGCGCTCGAGGGCCAGGGCCAGGCGGCCGGCCGCTTCGGCCCGGGTGGGGCCGTGGGCGATCACCTTGGCCAGCATCGGATCGAACTGCAGGCCCACCGCGGAGCCGGTCTCCACGCCGCTGTCCCACCGCACGGCGGGGTCGGGGGCCGGTTCGAAGGCCACCAGCGTGCCGGTGGCGGGCAGGAAGCCGGCGGCCACGTCCTCCGCGTAGAGGCGGGCCTCCACCGCGTGGCCGGTGAAGGTGACGTCGGCCTGCTGGTAGCCGAGCGGCTCTCCGGCGGCGATGCGCAGCTGCTCGCGCACCAGGTCGAGGCCGGTGACGGCCTCGGTGACGGGGTGCTCCACCTGCAGCCGGGTGTTCACCTCCAGGAAGTAGAAGGCGCCCGTGGCGTCGTCGAGGAGGAACTCCACGGTGCCGGCCGACTCGTAGCCGAGGGCGCCGGCCAGGGCCAGGGCGGCATCGCCCATGGCGGAGCGCAGGGCGTCGTCGACGGCCGGCGAGGGCGACTCCTCGATGATCTTCTGGTGGCGGCGCTGGATGGAGCACTCCCGCTCGCCGAGGTGCACCAGCGCGCCGTGGCGGTCGCCCAGGATCTGCACCTCCACGTGGCGAGCGGCGGCCACGTAGCGCTCGAGGAACACCCGGTCGTCGCCGAAGCCGGCGGCCGCCTCCCGCTGCGCAGCGGCCACGGCCTCCTCGAGGTCCTCGGCCCGCAGGACGGTGCGCATGCCCTTGCCCCCGCCGCCGGCCGCCGCCTTCACCAGCAGCGGGTAGCCGACCTGGTCGGCCCCGGCGGGGTCGTCGACCGACGGCAGGGTGGGCACGCCGGCCGCCTCCGCCGAGCGCTTGGCGGCCAGCTTGTCGCCCATGGCCTCGATCACGGCCGGCGACGGGCCCACCCAGGTGATGCCGGCGCCGATCACCGCCTCCGCGAAGGCGGCGTTCTCGGAGAGGAACCCGTACCCGGGGTGCACCGCGTCGACGCCGGCGGCGCGGGCGACGTCGACGATGGCCGGACCGTCGAGGTAGCCCTGGCGCAGCCGCACGGCCTCGTCGGCCTCGCCCACGAACGGCGCGTCGGCATCGGCGTCGACGTACACGGCCAC
>JBPPMN010000024.1:0-3688 GCA_051306055.1 Acidimicrobiales bacterium | reverse complement strand
CAGACCCTGCACGGTGGCGCCCACGGCCACCGCCAGGGCCGGGCGGAGGCGCTTGCCACCGGCCTGGATGAGGTGGCTGGCCAGCTCCGTGAGGTGCGGATCACCGGCCTCGACCGACGAGCGCAGCGTGGCCTCGACCCGGGCCAGCTCCTCGGGCATGCCCGGGAGCGCCAGCAGCGGGGACGACGGGGCCATCGGGAAGAAACGGTACTGGCTCGACCGTCGCCGACCGACCGCCGGCCGCCCTGCGTGGAGGAGGGCACCGATCGGTACACTCGCTCTACGCATCGCCCAGCCTGAGGAGGGCGGACACCCTTGTTCGAACGGTTCACCGACCGAGCCCGCCGCGTCGTCGTCCTGGCCCAGGAAGAAGCGCGCCTGCTCAACCACAACTACATCGGCACCGAGCACATCCTGCTCGGGCTGATCCACGAGGGCGAGGGCGTCGCCGCCAAGGCCCTCGAGAGCCTCGGCATCTCCCTCGAGGCCGTGCGCAGCCAGGTCGAGGAGATCATCGGCCAGGGTGGCTCGTCGCCGTCCGGTCACATCCCCTTCACCCCGCGGGCCAAGAAGGTCCTCGAGCTCTCGCTGCGGGAGGCCCTGCAGCTCGGCCACAACTACATCGGCACCGAGCACATCCTCCTCGGCCTCATCCGCGAGGGCGAGGGGGTGGCCGCCCAGGTGCTGGTGAAGCTGGGCGCGGACCTGTCGCGGGTCCGCCAGCAGGTCATCCAGCTCCTCTCCGGCTACTCGGGCTCGTCCCCGAGCGAGGGCGCCCCCCAGGGCAAGGCGTCCACCGGCGGGGGGAGCGGCGAGTCGCAGTCGGGCTCGCTGGTGCTCGATCAGTTCGGCCGCAACCTCACCCAGCAGGCCCGGGAGAAGAAGCTCGACCCGGTCATCGGCCGCAGCCGCGAGATGGAGCGCCTCATGCAGGTGCTGTCGCGGCGCACCAAGAACAACCCGGTCCTCATCGGTGAGCCCGGCGTCGGCAAGACCGCCATCGTCGAGGGCCTGGCCCAGAAGATCGTCGGCGGCGACGTGCCCGAGACGATCGAGGGCAAGCAGCTCTACACCCTCGACCTCGGCGCCCTGGTGGCGGGTTCCCGCTACCGCGGCGACTTCGAGGAGCGCTTGAAGAAGGTGCTCAAGGAGATCCGCACCCGCGGCGACATCATCTTGTTCATCGACGAGCTCCACACCCTCGTGGGCGCCGGCGCTGCTGAGGGCGCCATCGATGCCGCCTCCATCCTCAAGCCCATGCTGGCCCGCGGCGAGCTGCAGACCATCGGCGCCACCACGCTCGATGAGTACCGCAAGCACCTCGAGAAGGACGCCGCCCTCGAGCGGCGCTTCCAGAAGATCGTGGTCGACGAGCCCACCGTGGCCCACACCATCGAGATCCTGAAGGGCCTGCGCGACCGCTACGAGGCCCACCACCGGGTCACCATCACCGATCAGGCCCTCGTCGCCTCGGCCAACCTGGCCGACCGCTACATCGCCGACCGCTTCCTGCCCGACAAGGCCATCGACCTCATCGACGAAGCCGGCTCCCGCCTGCGCATCAAGCGCATGGAGACCCCGGCCGACTACAAGGAGATCGAGAACGAGCTCTCCGGCGTGGTCGAGTCGAAGAAGAAGGCCGTCGAGAACCAGGACTTCGAGGAGGCCGGTCGCCTCCGCGACAAGGAGAAGGAGCTCCTCTCCGCCAAGGAGGGCAAGGAGCGCGAGATCAAGGACTCCGGCGTCGACCTGTTCGACGAGGTCGACGAAGAGGCGATCGCCGAGGTCCTCTCGATGTGGACCGGCATCCCCGTGTACAAGCTCACCGAGGAGGAGACGCAGAAGCTCCTCCACATGGAAGACGAGCTCCACAAGCGGGTCATCGGGCAGCAGGACTCCATCAAGGCCGTGTCCCAGGCCGTGCGCCGCACCCGGGCCGGTCTCAAGGACCCGAAGCGCCCCAGCGGCTCGTTCATCTTCCTCGGCCCGTCCGGCGTCGGGAAGACCGAGCTGGCCAAGACCCTCGCCGAGTTCCTCTTCGGCGATGAGACGGCGCTGATCAGCCTCGACATGTCGGAGTACATGGAGAAGCACACGGTCAGCCGGCTGGTGGGCTCGCCCCCCGGCTACGTCGGCTACGAGGAGGGCGGTCAGCTCACCGAGGCCGTCCGCCGCAAGCCGTTCTCGGTGGTGCTCTTCGATGAGATCGAGAAGGCCCACCCCGACGTCTTCAACACCCTCCTGCAGATCCTGGAGGAGGGGCGCCTCACCGACGCCCAGGGCCGCTCGGTCGACTTCCGCAACACCGTGCTGATCATGACCTCCAACCTCGGCACCGCCGACCTGCGCAAGGCCAACCTGGGCTTCGGCAAGGCCGACGAGGCGATCACCTACGAGAAGATGAAGGAGAAGGTCAACGAAGCGCTCAAGCAGCACTTCCGGCCCGAGTTCCTGAACCGGATCGACGAGACGATCGTGTTCCACGAGCTCACCAAGCCCGAGGTCACCGAGATCGTCGACCTCATGATCGCTCGCACCCAGAAGCAGCTCGAGGGTCAGGGCATCGGGATCGAGCTCACCCCGGCGGCGAAGCACCACATCGCCGACAAGGGCTACGACCCCACCCTCGGCGCCCGTCCGCTGCGCCGGGCCATCCAGCGCCTCATCGAAGACGTCCTCTCGGAGAAGCTCCTCTACAAGGAGTTCCGGGCCGGGCAGCTGGTGGTGGTCGACGCCGAACCCGACGCGGAGTCCGGCGAGATGGCCCTCACCTTCCGTGCCGTCGAGGGCTTCGAGCCCCCGCCCATGGAGCTGGCCGAGGCCGGGCCCTCCGAAGGCTGACCATGCCGTAGCGACCGATGCCCCTGCCCGCTGGGTGGGGGCATCGTCGCGTCCGGTAGCGTGCGCGCCATGTACGAGCGCATCCTCGTGGGGACGGATGGGTCGAAGACGGCAGCGAAGGCCGTCGATCGGGCCGTGGCGGTGGCGGCCAGCAGCGGCGCCTCCCTCACCATCTTGTCGGCCGCCCCGCTCGACAAGGGCGAGGCCGTGGTGCAGGCCGAGGCCCAGCGCCATGCCGAGGCCGGCGTCGACATCGCCACCAAGGTCGTCGACACCGATCCGGTCTCGGCACTGATCGAGGAGGCCGTCGACGGCCGCTTCGACCTCCTCGTGATGGGCAACAAGGGCATGACCGGGCTCACCCGCTTCTTCAAGCTGGGCTCGGTGCCCAACAAGATCACCCACCACCTGCCCTGCAGCCTGCTCATCGTCAAGACCACGTGATCTTTCGAGCTCGGCGCAAGCGCCTCGCTCGAGCTTCTTGTGCGGCCTTCGGCCGCGCTGAGGGCCTGCTGCGGTCGGCACAGCAAGCTGCACCGACCGCGGGTGGGGGGCTCCGGCGGAGCCACTGCCCCCCACACCCCCCGCCGGGGGTTTCGAGCTCGGCGCAAGCGCCTCCCTCGAGCTCTTCGGTGCGGCCTGCGGCCGCGCTGACTGCTCGTCGCTTCGGCACAGCAAGCTGCACCTCAGCAGGTGGGGGGCTCCGGCGGAGCCTCTGCCCCCCACGCCCCCCGCCGGCGCTCCGTCGGCACGCGCTCGTGTTGGAGGGCCGCTCCTAGGATCACGACATGACCGCCGTGATGATGCCGGGTGCCCCGGTCGCCGAGGCCGTGTTCGCTGACCTGAG
>JBPPMN010000009.1:0-51819 GCA_051306055.1 Acidimicrobiales bacterium | reverse complement strand
CGACCTCTCCGATGCAACCGAGCCCAGCCACCTGCCCGGCGCGGTCCACGACTACGTCGCGTTCCTCGAGCAGCAGGTGGGCGTGCCCATCCGCCTGCTCGGCGTCGGCCCGGGCCGCGACCAGTACGTCGACCTCTCCGGGGTGGCCCGGGCGTGAAGGTCGTCGTGGTGGGGGCGGTGGCGCGGGAGGCGGCTCTGGCGGAGGTGCTGGGTCGCACGGCCGAGGTGGTCGTCACCCCCGGCAGCCCGGGCATCGCCGACTCTGTGGCCACGCCTCCAGAGGAGCTGGAGGCCGACCTCTTCGTGGTGGGGCCCGAGCAGCCGCTCGTCGACGGGCTGGCCGACCGGCTGCGCGCCCAGGGGAAGCTGGTGTTCGGCCCCGGCGCCGACGGCGCCCAGCTCGAGGGGTCGAAGGCCTTCATGAAGGACCTGGTCGCCGCCGCCGGGGTGCCCACCGCTCGCTACGGGGCCTTCGAGACCGAGGCGCCGGCGCTCGACTTCCTGCGCTCCCTGCCGCCCCCCTACGTGGTGAAGACCGACGGCCTGGCCGCCGGCAAGGGGGTGCTGGTCACCCACGACCTCGGCGAGGCCGAGGCCGACGTGCGCGACAAGCTCTCCGGGGCCGCCTTCGGTGCCGCCGGCGCCCGCGTGGTGATCGAAGAGGGCATGACCGGGCCGGAGGTGTCGGTGTTCGCCGTGTGCGACGGCTCCCGCGCCGTCGCGCTCCCACCGGCCCAGGACTTCAAGCGGGTGGGCGACGGCGAGACGGGTCCCAACACGGGAGGCATGGGCGCCTACTCGCCGCTGCCCTGGCTGCCCGACGGCTTCGCCGACGACATCATCGCCCGGTTCGTGCAGCCCACCGTCGACGAGCTGCGTCGACGCGGCATCGACTACCGCGGCGTGCTCTACACCGGCCTCATGCTGACCCCGGAGGGTCCGAAGCTGGTGGAGTACAACGTCCGCTTCGGCGACCCCGACAGCCAGGTGGTGCTGCTCCGCATGACCTCCGACCTGGCGGAGCTGCTGGCCTCGGCCGCCGCGGGTGCCCTCGGACCGCCGCCCACGTTCAGCGACGAGGCCGCCGTGCTCGTGGTGGCGGCCGCTCCCGGCTACCCCACCGACGTCCGCGCTGGCGATCCGATCGACGGGCTCGAAGCCGCTGGAGCGGTCGAGGGGGTCACCATCTTCAGCGCCGGCGTGGCCCGCGACACCGAGGGCCGGTTGGTGACCGCCGGGGGCCGGGTCCTCGCCGTCGTGGGCTCCGGCCCCGATGTGTCCACGGCCCGCGACCGGGCCTACGACGCCGTCGGCTGCCTCTCGTGGCCCGGGCTGCACCACCGATCCGACATCGCCGCCGAGGTCGGATGACCGTCGGACCGCCCGCCGCACCCCGTGTGGCCGTCATCGGTGGAGGGCAGCTCGCTCGCATGCTGGCGGAGCCGGCCAACGCCCTCGATGTGCCGCTGCGGGCCCTCGTCGAGGCGGAGGACTCGTCCGCTGCGCAGGTGATCCCCGATGTCGTCGTGGGCGACCACCGGGATCTCGACGCACTCCTGGCCTCGGCGAGGGGGTGCGCCGTCGTGACCTTCGACCACGAGCACGTCCCCACCGAGCACCTCGAGGCACTGGAGGCCACGGGCACCGCCTGCCGTCCCGGGCCCGGCGCCCTGGTCCACGCACAGGACAAGCGCACGATGCGCGAGGCCATGGATCGGCTGGGCGTGGGCCAACCCCGGTGGGCCGTCGTCGCCGAGCGCGACGACATCGCCGCCTTCGGTCTCCCCTGCGTGCTGAAGGTCACCCGTGGGGGCTACGACGGCCGAGGGGTGTGGGTGGTCCGCTCCCTCGACGAGGCCGCCGAGCCCCTAGCGGCGGCGGTCGTCGCCGGTGTGCCCCTCCTCGCGGAAGAGCTCGTGGACTTCCGGCGCGAGCTGGCCGCCGTGGTCGCACGGTCGCCACGCGGTGAGGTCGTGGCCTACCCCATCGTCGCCACGACGCAGCGCGACGGCATCTGCCACGAGGTGATCTCACCCGCTCCAGACCTGGCTCCCGAGCGAGCCGAGGCGGCTCAGGCCCTGGCCCGCCGGATCGCTCACGAGCTCGACGTGACGGGGGTGCTCGCGGTCGAGCTCTTCGAGGTCGAGGATGGGCAGGTGCTCGTGAACGAGCTGGCGATGCGACCCCACAACACCGGCCACTGGACACAGGACGGTGCGGAGACCTCGCAGTTCGAGAACCACCTGCGCGCGGTCCTCGACCTCCCGCTCGGTTCGACGGCGGCTCGCGCCCCGTGGACCGTGATGGTCAACCTGCTCGACGGGCCTCCCCCGGAGGTCGCACCGCTCCACGACGCCTACCCAGCGGTGCTGGCGCAGGACCCCCGGGTGCGGGTGCACCTCTACGGCAAGGAGGTGCGCCCCGGCCGCAAGGTCGGTCACGTGAACGCGTACGGCGACGATCTCGATGACTGCCTGGAGCGGGCCCGGCGTGCCGCGGCTCGGTTCCAGCGGGGCAGCCGACCACCGGAGGACGATTGATGAGCGAAGATGGGCGCGTGCAGACGCAGGTGGGGATCGTGATGGGGTCCGACTCCGACTGGCCGACGATGCAGGCTGCCGCCGACGTGCTCAGCGAGCTCGGCGTGCGCTGGGAGGCCGACGTGCGCTCAGCGCACCGGATGCCACAGGAGATGCTCGACTACGGCTCCGGTGCTGCCGATCGTGGGCTCTCGGTCATCATCGCCGGTGCGGGAGGGGCCGCGGCGCTCCCCGGCATGCTGGCGTCGGTCACGCCGCTGCCGGTCATCGGGGTGCCGGTGCCGCTGGCCCACCTCGAAGGGCTCGACTCGTTGCTGTCGATCGTGCAGATGCCAGCCGGGATCCCGGTGGCGACGGTTGCCATCGGCAACGCCAAGAACGCCGGCCTCCTCGCGGCTCGGATCCTCGGTGTGGCCGACCCTGCGGTGCGGGCCCGGCTCGTCACGTACGCCGAGGAGCTGGCCGAGCTCGCCCGGAGCAAGGGCCAAGCCGTCCGCGACGCCGCCGGCTGAGGGGTGCAGCGAGCCGTCGGGGCGGACGTGCGCCCCGCGCGCAGATCGTCAGTCGGCGAAGGTGGGCTGACGGTCTTCCCACCAGGGGGTCGACCAGTCGGTGTCGCCTGTGGCGCCCGGTGCCGTGGTAGCGGGCTCCGCCACCGTGTCCGCATCGGCCGCAACCGAGACAGGCTCGAGGCTGGCCGCGTCGGGCTCGCTCACGGCGGGCTCGGCCTCGACGGGGGCCCCACGGCCAGCCTTCGCCTCGGCCTTGGCGGCCTTCATCCGGGCCTTCATCTCGCGCTTGGGCATCGGAGGACGGGTGCTGGCGGTGCGCACGCCGCCCGCCACCATGGCGCAGCTCATGCAGTACGGGGGCTTCTTCGGTCCGAAGGCGTAGACGAGGCAGTCGCGGCACCAGGCGCCCCCGCATCGACGACAGATCGCGGCGCCGACCTCATGGGGGTGCTTCTCGCAGCTCTCCATTCGTCCGATTCCTCTCCTCGCGTACCACGGCGATCGCCGTCGGTGCCCCGTAGGTAACGGCCGGTAGCCCTGGCGTCTTGAGCAGGCCGGGTCGTTGGACCTGCGGCGAACGGCCGGACGGCCCGCGGATCGGACTCCCGCCACGCGACCGCCGGATGCGAGGATGGGGTCGTGTCCGGAGCTCACCTGCCCAACGTGCTGGCCGCCCGCTACGCCAGCGGCCCGATGGCCGAGCTGTGGTCGCCCGAGCACAAGGTGGTGCTCGAGCGGGAGCTGTGGCTGGCCGTGCTGCGAGCCCAGCGCGACCTCGGCCTCGACATCCCCGAGCAGGCCATCGCCGACCACGAGGCGGTGCTCCACAAGGTCGACCTGGCCAGCATCGAGGCCCGCGAGCGGGTGACCCGTCACGACGTGAAGGCCAGGATCGAGGAGTTCTCCGCCCTGGCCGGCCACGAGCTGATCCACGCCGGCATGACCTCGCGCGACCTCACCGAGAACGTCGAGCAGCTCCAGGTGAAGGCCGCCCTGGGCCTGGTGCGCGACCGCATGGTCACGGCGCTGGTGCGCCTGGCGGAGCGCGCCGCCGAGCACGCCACCATCGTGATGGCCGGGCGCAGCCACAACGTGGCGGCCCAGGCCACAACGATGGGGAAGCGCTTCGCCAACGCCGGCGAGGAGCTCCTGCAGGCCCTGCGGCGGGTGGAGGAGCTCCTGGAGCGCTACCCCCTGCGGGGCATGAAGGGGCCGGTGGGCACCCAGCAGGACATGCTCGACCTCCTCGGCGGCGCCGATCGCGTGGAGGCCCTGGAGGCGGCGGTGGCCGGCCACCTCGGCTTCGACGCGGTGCTCACCAACGTCGGTCAGGTCTACCCCCGCTCCCTCGACCTCGACGTCGTGTCGGCCCTGGTGCAGGCCAGCTCGGGCCCGGCCAGCCTGGCCACCACCATCCGCCTCATGGCCGGGCTCGAGCTGGCCACCGAGGGCTTCCAGCCCGGGCAGGTGGGCTCGTCGGCCATGCCCCACAAGATGAACAGCCGCTCGTGCGAGCGGATCAACGGCCTACTGGTAGTCCTGCGGGGCCATCTGTCGATGGTTGGTGAGCTGGCCGGCGACCAGTGGAACGAGGGCGACGTGTCGTGCTCCGTGGTGCGTCGGGTCGCCCTTCCCGACGCCTTCCTGGCCGCCGACGGCCTCTTCCAGACCTTCCTCGCCGTGCTCGACGACTTCGGGGCCTACCCCGCCGTGGTCGCTCGCGAGCTCGACCGCTACCTCCCCTTCCTCACCACCACCAAGGTGCTGATGGGGGCCGTGCGGGCCGGCGTGGGGCGGGAGGTGGCCCACGAGGCCATCAAGGAGCACGCGGTGGCGGTGGCGCTCGCCATGCGGGAGCAGGGCGCCGCCAGCAACGACCTGCTCGACCGCCTCGCCGCCGACGATCGCCTGCCGCTCGACCGAGCCGCCCTCGAGGCGCTGGTGGGCGAGCCGCTCGGCTTCGTGGGCACGGCCGTGCCCCAGGTGGAGGCCTTCGTGGCCCAGGTGGCCGAGGTGGAGGCCCGCCACCCCGGCGCCGCCCGCTACCGCGGCGAAGCCATCCTCTAGACGGCGGCACTCCGGACGTCGCGTAACGTCGGGCCCGTGACGCTCCCGCTGCCCCACCTCTTCTCCGGCAAGGTCCGCGACATCTACGCGGTGGGCGACGACCAGCTGCTGCTGGTGGCCTCCGACCGCCTCTCGGCCTTCGACGTGGTGCTCGACGAGCCCATCAAGCACAAGGGCCGAGTGCTCACCGCCATCTCGGCCTTCTGGTTCGAGGTGCTCGGCGACGTGGTCGGGAGCCACCTCGTGTCGACCGACGTCGCCGACCTCGCCTCCGACGTGGTGGCCGCCGGCGACGACCTGGCCGGCCGCATCATGCTGTGCCGCAAGGCCGAGATGCTGCCCATCGAGTGCATCGTCCGCGGCTACCTCTCGGGCTCGGCCTGGAAGGAGTACCGCACCAGCGGCACCATGCACGGCCAGCGGCTGCCCGAGGGTCTGCAGGAGAGCGACCGGCTGCCTGAACCGGTGCTCACCCCGTCGATCAAGCGCGACGTCCACGACGAGAACATCTCCTTCGAGCAGGCGGCCGACCTGGTGGGGGCAGAGGTGGCTGAGCAGGCCAGGACCATCTCGCTCGAGCTCTACCGCCGAGGGGCCGAGGTCGCCCGCGAGCACGGCATCATCGTCGCCGACACCAAGTTCGAGCTCGGCTTCGTCGACGGCGAGCTGGTGCTCTGCGACGAGGTGCTCACGCCCGACTCCAGCCGCTTCTGGCCGCTCGACGAGTGGGAGCCGGGTCGCACGCCGCCCAGCTTCGACAAGCAGCCGGTGCGCGACCACCTCGAGTCGCTCGACTGGGACAAGACCCCGCCCCCGCCGCCGCTGCCGGCCGACGTGGTCACCGCCACCAGCAGCCGCTACATCGAGGCCTACGAGCGCATCACCGGTCGCAGCTTCAGCGCCTGGCCCGGGGTGTCCTGATCCCGGCCGTGCCCGACCGGCAGGGTGATCGGCGGCTCCGGGCGCAGCAGTAGGCTCCCGACCATGCGCTACCGCGTCCTCGTCGAGACCCGCCTCCGTCCCGGGATCGCTGATCCGCAGGGCGCCACCATCGAGCGCTCGCTGCCGGCCCTCGGCTTCGACGGCATCCGCGGCGTGCGGGTGGGCAAGGCCATCCGCTTCGAGGTGGAGGCGGCCGACGCCGACGCCGCCCAGGTCCACGCCGATGAGGTCACCCAGCGGTTCCTGATCAACCCCGTCATCGAAGACGCCGACGTGTCGGTCTCCGCCGCCGAGGCGGTCTGATGGCCACGCGGGTCGGCGTCGTCACCTTCCCCGGATCGAACTGCGAGCACGATGTCGTCGAGGCCATCGAGGGCCTCGGCGCGGAGGCCGAGCTCTTGTGGCACGGCGAGGCCACGGCCCGCTCGGTCGACGCCGTGGTGCTGCCCGGGGGCTTCGCCCACGGCGACTACCTCCGACCGGGCGCCATCGCCCGGTTCTCCCCGGTGATGGAGGCCGTCCGCGAGCTGGCGGCCGCGGGTGCTCCGGTGGTCGGCATCTGCAACGGCTTCCAGGTGCTCACCGAGGCTGGCCTGCTCCCTGGTGCCCTGCAGAAGAACCGCGGGCTGAAGTTCCTGTGCGCCACCGCCCGGCTGCGGGTCGACACCACCGACTCCGCCCTCACGGCCGAGGCCGCGGTGGGCGATGTGCTGCGCATCCCGATCAACCACTTCGAGGGCAACTACACCTGCGACGCCGACACCCTCGCCATGCTGCGGGCGGAGGATCGTGTGGTCGTGCGCTACGTCGACAACCCCAACGGATCCGTCGACGACATCGCCGGGGTGTGCAACGAGGGTCGCAACGTGGTGGGCCTGATGCCCCACCCCGAGCGGGCCTGCCACCCCCTGGTCGGCTCCACCGACGGCGCGGTGCTCCTTCGCTCGCTCCTGGTGCGAGCTGGCGCCCCCGTGGCCTGACCTCCTGCGGGCCCTGCCCCCGGCAGATCCGCCCGAACCGACAGGAATCGGGCCGCCGAGGGGCGAACCCGTACCCGGACCATGGCGACCTCTCCGCACCCTGCGGCCGTCACCCCGGGGACGGAGCTGCCCCGCTACTGGCCCGCGCTCGACGGGCTCCGCGGCGCGGCCGTGCTGGCCGTGCTCCTGTTCCACGGCGGCTTCACCTGGGCCCAGGGCGGGTTCCTCGGCGTCTCGCTCTTCTTCACGCTGTCGGGGTTCCTCATCACCAGCCTCCTGCTGACCGAGCGAGATCGATCAGGCCGCATCTCGCTCGGGTCGTTCTGGGCGCGTCGGGCCCGGCGGCTCCTGCCGGCCTCGCTGCTGGCCCTCGGGTTCGCGCTGGTCGTCACGATGACCACCATCCCGATCGATCAGCGGGTGAGCGCCCTCGGCGACATCCGCGCCGCCCTGTTCCACGTGTCGAACTGGTGGTTCATCTCGGAGGGCGCCAGCTACGCCGACCTGGGGCTGTCGCCGTCGCCGGTGCAGCACTACTGGTCGCTGGCCATCGAGGAGCAGTTCTACTTGGTCTTCCCGGTGGTGGCGGCGGTGGCGCTGCGACGGTCTCGGGCCCTCCTCGGCGTCCTCCTCCTGGCCGTCACGATCTGGTCGGTCGCCACGCAGGTGCGCCTCGGCGGCGTCGACCGCATCTACTTCGGCACCGACACCCGAGCCGCCGAGCTGGCCGTGGGCGGGCTGCTCGCCGTCCTCCACCAGCCGATCCAGCGCCTCCTCGGGGGGGCACGGTCGATCCTGCGGCGGCTGGTCGACGTCGCCGGGCTCGGCGCCATCGTCGTGGTGGCCGGTCTGTGGATGACCGTGAGCCAGCAGAACCCCGGTCTGTACGTGGGGGGCTTCCTCATGGTGGCCCTGGTGTCGGCCGGGCTCCTGCTGGCCGCGGTCGAGGGCCGACGGACCGCTGCCGTGCTGGCCTGGCGACCGATGGTGGCCCTCGGGAAGATCAGCTACGGCGTCTACCTGTTCCACTTCCCGGTCTTCTTGGCCCTGTCGGGCGACCGGGTGCCCCTCGGCACCGGGCCCCTCTTCGTGGTGCGAGCGGCGGTCACCTTGGCCCTGGCCGTGACCTCGTACCACCTGCTGGAGCTCCCGATCCGCCGGGGCACCGTGGCGACGGGGCGGCAGCTGCTCACCGCCACGGCAGCGGCGGTGGCTGCGGTCCTGGTCGTGAGCGCGGTGGCGGTGGTGCACACGGACCTGCGGATGGACGACGTCCAGCCCGTCGCCGCCGACGGACTCGTGATCGTGCCCTCTCAGCCCGTTGCCACCTCGCCCCCGGCCACGTCGGCCCCGCCCGAGACGGTGGGCGCTCCTGAGCCCGATCCGGGCGTGCCGCCTCCCACCGACGGCCGGGCCGGGCCTGCTGGGCCCGCCGGGCCGGTCGAGCCGCTCGCCCCCCGCAGCCCGCGCGTCGTCGTCGTCGGCGACTCCACGGCGGCGGCCAACGGCGCCGGGCTGAGCGACTGGGGAGCCAGGACCGGACGGCTCGAGGTGGCCACGGTCAGCGGGCCCGGTTGCTCCACCTACACGGGCACGCGGTTCCGGGTGCGGGAGGGCTACACCTTCACGCCGAAGGGCTGCGACCGCCTCTTCGCCGCCGCAGCCGACGAGGCACAGCGGATCGGCGCCGACGCCATCGTCGTGTTCATCGGGTCGTCGCAGCTGGCCGACTGGGAGTTCCCCGGGCTCGAGGGCTGGCGCCACGTCGGTGAGCCCGCCGTCGACACCGAGTACGCCGAGCGGTTGCGCACCGCAGCCGCCACCCTGTCCGCGGCCGAGGTGCCGGTGCTCTGGGCCGACGTGCCGCGCCCGGAGTGGGACCTCGACGAGTTCGGTGGTCTGTTGGGCAACGCGGTGCCGGGGAGCGGTCCTGTGTCGCTCAACGATCCCGTCCGGTGGGCCCGCCTCGAGGAGCTCGACGAGGCCGGCCTGCGCAGCCTGCCGCCGGTGGCCCGCTGGCCCTACGCCGCCGTGGTGGCCGAGCTGGAGGCCTCGCAGGAGGTCCGGCCCGATGGCCTGCACGTGTCGCCCGAAGGGATGGGCGCACTGGCCGACGGCGGCGTCTTCGACGCCATGGGAGCGGCCTACCGCGCCGTGCTCGCGGGCGGCTCGGTGGCTCCCCGCACCGGCGCGCCGGTGACCTGGAGCGTCAGCTCGCCCGGCTGATCCCGGCCTTCTTCAGCACCGCCGGCTCCACGCCCAGCTCCCGCCAGGCGGCGTAGGAGATGCCCTTGCGGGTGCTGTAGGCCTTGGCGGCGTCGACGAAATCGCGCTCGAGGCCCGACAGGTCGACCTTGGCGCTGGCCGCCTCGAGCTCGGCCTGGAGGTCGAGCCGCTCCTGGATGAGCTGCAGCCGCTTGAGTGGGTCGGCGGTCTCGAGCTCCACCTCGATGCGCACCAACCGCTTCTGCACCGACTCGGTGGTCCGCTTGCGCCCACGCTTCGGCTTGTGGGCCTCGAGCGCTTCAAGATATCGGCGGACCGCCCGGCCCTGATTGCGTCCTTCGGCCAGGGCAGCCTTGTGCTCGTCGGACATCGGTGTGCGGTTCCGCTTTGTGGCCATGGAGATCCAGTCTATTTGCCCAAACCCGGGCGCGCCCATTTGACCCTTCCACGGGGTGTCGGGGGCCCGTCGTTGGTTGCGTAGGCTGCGGCGATGGCAGAGGAGCCCTCCCCCGATCCAGTGGTGCCGCTGCACCGGAGCCTCGGGCTCACCGACGACGAGGCCGAGGCCATCACGAAGATCCTGGGCCGGCCGGCCAACCACCTCGAGCTGGCGATGTACTCGGTGATGTGGTCGGAGCACTGCTCCTACAAGTCGTCGCGGCTCCACCTGCGCAAGCTCCCCACCGAGGCACCACACGTGATCGTGGGCCCTGGTGAGGGCGCGGGGGTGGTCGACGTCGGCGATGGCATCGGTGCCGCCTTCCGCATCGAGAGCCACAACCACCCCTCCGCCATCGAGCCCTACGAGGGCGCGGCCACCGGGGTGGGTGGCATCCTGCGCGACATCTTCAGCGTGGGCGCCCGCCCGATCGCGCTCATGGACCCGCTGCGGTTCGGGCCGCTGTCCGACCCGCGCAGCCGATGGATCGCCGAGGGCGTGGTGAGCGGCGTGAGCGGCTACGGCAACTCGGTGGGCGTGCCCACCGTGGGCGGCGAGACCGTCTTCGACGACACCTACCAGGACAACCCGCTCGTCAACGTCTTCTGCGTGGGCCTGCTCGACCACGACAACCTCGTGCTGGCCCGGGCCTCCGGGGTGGGGAACCTGGCCGTGCTGTTCGGCTCGGCCACCGGGCGCGATGGCATCGGCGGGGCCAGCGTGCTGGCCTCGGCCGGGTTCGGCACCGAGGAGGAGGACGCCGACAAGCGCCCCAGCGTGCAGGTGGGCGACCCGTTCGAGGAGAAGCGGCTGATCGAGGCCTGCCTCGAGATGATCGGCGCGGGGCTCGTGGTGGGCATCCAAGACCTGGGAGCCGCCGGCATCACCGGGGCGGCCAGCGAGACGGCCTCCAAGGGCGGGGTCGGCATGGACCTCCACCTCTCGGAGGTCCACGTGCGCGAGGAGGGCATGGAGCCCTTCGAGATCATGATCAGCGAGAGCCAGGAGCGGATGCTGGCCATCGTCGAGCCCGCCCGCCTCGACGAGCTCGTGGCCATCTGCGACCGGTGGGAGGTGCGGTCCGCGGTGATCGGCACCGTCACCGGCACTGGTCGCTTCCGCATCCTCGACCGCCTCGACGGCGAGGTGCTGGGTGACCTGCCGGCCAGCTCGCTCGACGACGATGCCCCGCTCTACGACCGGCCCTACTCGCCCCCGGCCGACCGCGACGAGCGTCGGGCCGACAAGGGCACCGCCCTCGCCGAGCCCGACGACGTGGCCGCCGACCTGCTGGCGCTGCTGGCCGATCCGCTGTGGGTCTATCGCCAGTACGACCACCAGCTCTTCCTCAACACGGTCGAAGGTCCAGGTGGTGATGCCACCGTCCTGCGCCTCAAGCACCCCGACACCGGCGTCGATACGGGGCGCGGCCTCGGGCTCACCGTCGACGGGAACCACCGGTGGTGCGCCCTCGACCCTCGCCAGGGCACCGCCCTGGTGGTGGCGGAGGCCGTGATGAACCTGGCCTGCGTGGGGGCCCGGCCGCTGGGCCTGGTGAACTGCCTCAACTTCGGCAACCCCGAGCACCCCGAGGTGATGTGGCAGCTCGTGGAGTCGATCGAGGGGATGGGGGAGGCCTGCCGGGCCCTCAGCATCCCCGTGGTCGGCGGCAACGTCAGCCTCTACAACGAGAGCCGCGGCCAGAACATCGACCCCACGCCTGTGGTGGGCCTGCTCGGGCTGGTCGACCGCCTCGACCGCCGGCCCCCCGGGGTGCGCCTCGTCGAGGGCGGCACCCTCATCGCCCTCGGCCCGGAGACGCGCTCGGTGGCGGGCTCGCGCTGGGCATGGGACCACGGCCACCGCGCCGGACCGCCCCCCGACCTCGACCTCGACGAGCACGCCGCGGTGGCCGACCTGGTGCGCCACCTCGTGGGCGAGGGCCTGCTCGCCGGAGCGCACGACACCGCCGATGGCATCGGGGTGGCCCTGGCCGAGATGGCGGTCCGATCGGGGAAGGGCTTCGACGTGCGGGGGAAGCACCTCGACCACACCTGGCTGTTCGCAGAGTCGCCCAGCCGTGTGGTGGCCTGCGTGACCAACGGTCACGGCGATGATGTGATCCGAGCCGCCCAGTCAGCGGGGGTGACGGCCACCCGCCTCGGACGGGCCGGCGGGGACCGCCTGGTGGTGGAGGGGCTGCTCGACGTCGGCGTGGCCGACGCCACGGCAGCGTGGCACGACCGACTCCCCGACGCGCTCGGGGCGGGCACCTCGCACTGAGCCGCTCGCTGGCGGCTGCGCTCAGCGGCCGGCCGCGGCGCTGAACGCCGGCGCCGTGGTGTCGGCGTCGTTGCTCAGGTCGATCCAGTCCTCGGCGCCCCGCGCTCCCGCCGCCCAGGCCGGCACGGCGGCCAGCGTGACCAGCCCGCCGATGCCGAGCATCTTGGTCACGGTGCGCCCCAGCACCCAGAGGTCGAGGCGCAACGACCGGTGGGTGAGGTAGAAGAGGTCGTACTCGGGGGAGGCGTGGATGAGGTCGGCCGAGGCCTCGCTCACCTGCCACAGCCCGGTGGCGCCGGGCCGCACCGATGTGCGGGCGTCGGCGAACGACGCCGGCATCTCGTCGTGGAGGCAGGCCATCTCCGGTCGCGGTCCGACCATGGCCATCTGCCCTCGCAGCACGAGGAAGAGCTGGGGCAGCTCGTCGAGGTGGAGGCGGCGCAGCAGCGCGCAGAACGGGGGGATGGCGGTGGCGGTCAGCTGGTGCTTGTCGGTGTAGCGGGGCGTGGACACCGGCAGCGTTCGGACCTTGAGGAATCGGAACGACGCACCGTCGCGGCCGACCCGCTCCTGGGTGAAGAAGGGCCAGGCCCGGAGGCTCACCGCGCTCCCCGCCAGCGCGAGCACCATCAGCGGGAGGGTGAGGACGATCAGCGTGGCGCTCACCACGATGTCGACCATCCGGGGGGCGTCGAGTCGCCGCCGTGCTGACCTGATGGAATCGATGGAGCTGGTGCTCACGTGGTGGTCCCCCGCATCGCCTGCGTGTGGTGGTTCGCTGCCCGGTGGGCGGGTTCCTGCTGCGATGTGGGGTGCTGCGTGCTGCTGTGTCGTGTCCGGTGCCCGCCCCGAAGGGATGAACAGCGGCGCACCTTATGCGAAGAATGCGGCAACTGTCACCTGGCGTTCGCCGGGTGGCTACCATCGCCGCTCATGCGGACGCTGATCCTGTGCGGGGGGAAGGGCACTCGTGCCTACCCGCTCACCGTCGAGGTGCCGAAGCCACTCCTCGAGGTGGGCAAGCGCCCCGTGCTCGAGCACCTCATGGAGATCTACGCCGGCCAGGGCTTCACCGATTTCGTCCTGGCCGCGGGCTACAAGATCGAGGTGATCGAGGCCTTTGCCGCCGAGCTCGACCGGTCGTGGAGCGTCGAGGTGGTCGACACCGGCGAGGACACCAACACGGGCGGTCGCGTGCGTCGCTGCGCAGACCGGCTCGACGACACCTTCTTCCTCACCTACGCCGACGGCCTCGGCAACGTCGACCTCTCGGCCCTGGAGGCCTTCCACCGGGGCCACCCGGGGGCGGCCACCCTCACCACCGTGCCGCTGCCCTCGCAGTACGGCACCCTCGACCTCGACGACGACGGGCGCGTCCACGGCTTCAAGGAGAAGCCACGCCTGCCCGACCACCTCATCAACGCCGGCTTCTTCGTGCTCGATCAGCGTGCCTTCGACCTCTGGCCTGACCCGGGTGAAGATCTCGAGCGCGACGTCCTCCCGGCCCTCGGCTCGGCCGACGAGCTGTTCGCCTTCCGGCACCAGGGCTTCTGGAAGTCGATGGACACCTACAAGGACGCCGTCGAGCTCGGTGTCCTGTGCGCCGAGGGCCCGGGTCCCTGGCTCGACGAGCCGGGCGCCCCGGCCTGACCGCAGCGGTCCTGTCGTAGCGTCGCACCGTGATCGATCGCGCCGAGCGCTCCCCGTGCGTGCGCGTCGGGATCGTCTCCTGGAACACCGCTGACCACCTCGAAGCCTGCCTGGCCGCCCTCCCGGCGGCGCTGGGAGAGGTCGCCGCCGAGGTGGTGGTGGTCGACAACGCGTCGAGCGACGAGAGCGTCGCCGTGGCGCGGCGCCACGGCGTGTCCGTCGTGGCCAACGATCGCAACCTGGGCTACGCCGTGGCGATGAACCAGGCGCTGGCCGGGTCGGCCGCCCCGCTCCTGCTGGCTCTGAACCCCGACACCGTGCCGGGTCCGGGCACGCTGGCGCAGCTCGTTGGCTCTGCGGAGCGCCACCCGGCGGCCGGCGTGCTGGTGCCGAGGCTGGTCGGCGTGAGCGGGCGACCGCAGCCGTCGGCCCTGCGGTTCCCCGGCGCCTTCGTGCCGATCGTGGCCACGCTGTCCACGCCGCGCCTTCGCCGCAGCCGCCTGGGCCGCCACCTCCTCCTCGAGGGCTCAGGGCCGCACGCGGGCGGTCGGGTCGACTGGGCCATCGGCGCGGTGCACCTGATCCGGGCCGCCGCGCTCCAGGGCGAAGTGCCCTACAGCGAGCGCTCGTTCATGTACGCCGAAGACCTCGACCTGTGCTGGCGGCTCGACCAGCGCGGCGCGCCCACCGTGCTGATCCCCGAGGTCACGATCGAGCACGTCGGCAACGTGGCCGGCGCGCAGGCGTGGGGTGACGTCCGCTCCCTGCGCTACTGGGCGGCCACCTACGACGTGATCGCCCAGCGCCGGTCGCCGGGCGCCGCGCGGCGGGTGGCCGCCGGCTGCTGCATCGGGGCCCTGCTGTCGGTGCTGCGCAGCGCGCCCAAGGCGGTCGCCGGGTCGCCGAGCGCCCGCCGGGTGGTGCGACAGCGCCGACGTGAGCTCGGGATCCACGCTCGCGCCCTGCTGCTCGGGCCACCCGCTCCTCCGCGCACGCCGCCGGGCTAGAGGGCGCCCCGGTCGAACCGCTCGATGAAGCCGTCGATGTCAGGGTTGCTCAGGAGCGCCACGTGCTCGAGGACCTGGTCGATGGGCCAGTTCCACCAGGCGATGCGGAGCAAAGCGTCGACCTGCTCGTCGCTGAAGCGGCGGCGAACCTCTCGAGCGGGGTTCCCAGCCACGATGGCGTAGGGCCGCACATCGGAGGTCACGACGGCCCGTGCACCGACCACGGCCCCATCGCCGATCGTCACCCCCGAGAGCACCATCGCCTCACTGGCCAGCCAGCAGTCGCTCCCGATCTCGACGTCGCCGTTCGAGGTCGGGTTGCCGTCCTCGAAGGCCCCCGGAAGGTAGAAGCCGGCGCGCAACGGATAGGTCGTGACCCAGTCGGTCGGGTGGGCGCCACCGACGAAGAGCTGCACGCCCGGTCCCATCGACGTGAACCGCCCGACCCTCGCCCTCGCCTTGTCGCCGGGGAACACCTGCACCAACGGCGTGGCGTAGGAGTAGTCACCCATCGAGAGGACACCGGAATCGATCCAGCCCTGCGCGTGCGGATGAGCTGCCAGCAGCTGGTCGGCGCGGTTCGGGATGCCGTGGCGATAGTGCACGGGTCCGACGCCAGCGCGGCGGCGCCGGAGGCGATCGATGACGCTCCGGACGCTGCCTTCGAGGCCAAACATGAAGGCCGAGTATTGCAGCGCACGACGGATGCGCCGGGGGGACCGTCCCCGATCAGCTCTCCGCGTCGCCGAGCATCAAGGAGGGGTGACGGTGGATCTCGTGACCGCCGAGCGAGATCGAGGCATCGAGGTCGGCGACGCCGTAGGTGCCGAGCGCGGGAGGGCGGTAGACGAGCGTGCCGTCCCCATCCATCCATAGTGGCTTCGACTCATCCATCGTGTGGATCTCTACCGCCAGCCGATAGGTGCCCCCGCCCATGTTCGCGACGAAGGCGACCTCGAGGTCGACCTCCTCGCCGGCGGCGAAGTGACGATACGGGGTGTTGAGGGTAGAGATGAGCAGGTAGGTGAGCACGCCCTCGGTGCTGGTGGCGCTGATCTTCACGTGGGGGCTCTCGACCTCTTCCCGGAACCGGAGCCGATACCGGAGCGTGTAGCGCCCTCCGAGCTCCAGCTCTGTGGGCTCCTGGCCTCGCTCGTCGAGCAAGCTGCGACCGAGCACCTCGAGCTGCCTGGACTCCTCGGCATCGCTCTCGAGGAGGGGGGTGGTGAGGAGCCGGTTGTGCACCGCCACCGCCTCCTCCGATGGCCCGTCGAACACCTTCCTGCCGTGGTGCATGACGATGGCCCGCGGGCACATCAGGCGCGCCACGTGCACGGAGTGGCTCACGAGGATCAGGGTGGTTCCCTCGGCCTGCAGCTGCTGCATCCGTTCGATGCACTTCAGCTGGAACGCCGCGTCGCCGACGGCCAGGACCTCGTCGACGAGCAGGACGTTCGGGCGGGAGAACATGGCCACCGAGAAGCCCAGTCGCATGAGCATCCCGCTCGAATAGAACTTCACCGGAGTGTCCAGGACGTCGTGCAGCCCGGAGAACTGCACGATGGCCTCCAGGTCACGCAGCACCTCCGCTCTGCTCCGGCCCAGCAGCATGCCGTTGAGCAGCACGTTCTCCCGCCCGGTCATCTCCTGGTGGAACCCCACGCCCACGCTGAGGAGCGGTGCGATCCGGCCGGCGACCCTCACCCGTCCGCGCGAGGGCTGGGTGACCCCGGCAAGGAGCCGGAGGAGCGTCGTCTTGCCAGCCCCGTTGTGGCCCAGCACGCCGACCGTCTCACCCTGCTCGAGCCGCAGGTCGAGGTCGCGCACAGCGAGATGCTCCACCCCCTTCGTGCGGCCAGGGACGAGGGTCGACAAGATGCTGCGCTGCTCGGTCTGGCGGAGGTACGCCTTGTCGACATCGACCAGCTCGACGGCGGGCGGACTGCTCACAGCAGGTCCACGAAGAGGCGGTCGCGGCGGTGGTGCAGGCGCACGGCCACAAGAAGCAGGGCGGCGGCCCAAACGGTGCTGGCCATGAGGGCGGTCGCTCGTACGGGAGCATCCGTGAGGGCGGCCTGGAAGAGGCCGACGACCCCGACCAACGGGTTGACGACGCTGGCCGCTGTCTCGAGGTCTTCGAGGAGGCGGATGGGGTAGAGCACCGGGGTGGCGTAGAAGAGCACCAGGAGCCCGGCCTGGACGATGAAGCGGATGTCGCGGAACACCACGTGCAGGGCGGCGGCCACCAGGCAAAGGCCCGAGATCAGCGCGACGAGGAGGGCCGCAGCCGGGAGGAGGAGCAGGACCCCGAGGTCGAGGCCCTCTCGGAAGAGCGCGATTCCGGCGACGAGGGAGGCCGTGATGCCGAGGCCGATCAGGTTGGCGAGGACGGGTGAGAGGACGAGCAGTGCACGTGGGAACCACACCTTGTCGGTGAGCGAGGCCGCGTCGACGATCGCCGTGGCGGCGCTCGGGACCGTGCTGGCCACGTAGCCCCACCCCACCATGCCGGCGAGCACGTAGCCGGCGTAGTCGAAGCCCTCGGCGCTGAAGCGCCCGACACGGCTGAAGACCACGATCATCACCGCTGACTGGAGCAGGGGCAGGGCGACGGCCCACAGGACGCCGAAGGTGGCCCGCTTGTAACGCACCTTGAAGTCCTTGGCCGCCAGGACCATCAGCACCTGGCGATGGTCGAGGACCGCTCGGGCCCAGGGCCTGAACGCGCCGGGCTCGGGACCGAGGTTCAGGATGGCGTTCGCTCCGCCGACCTGCGGACGGCCTTGGTCACCCATGCCGGATCGACCAGTCGTAGCCGCTCACGTGGTCGAACGGGTCGGCCCGGACGATCTCGTCCGGGCGATGGGCGACCGTGGCGCAGTTGGCCACGAGGGCGGTGGTCGTGCCGGTGCCCTTGAAGCCGTTCCACACCAGCGGCGGGATGGTCACCCGGGCATAGTTGAGGTCGCCGATGTGCAGCTCGACGGTGCTGCCGCGGGTGGCGGAACCCTCCCGGTCGTCGTGGCAGACGAGCTTGATCGAGCCGACGGGGACGGCGTAGTTGAGGGTCATCTCCGTGTGGAGGTGCCAGGCCTTGATGGCGCCAGGGTGCACGGTGGAGAAGTAGATCTCGCCGAAGCGGTCGAAGCCCTCATCGTCCTCTCGGAGCATGTGGAGCACGGCCCCCCGCTCGTCGGGGATGCGTCGCAGCGGGGTGATCCGGATGCCCTCGATCTCCGTCATGATCTCCTCCGTGCTCGTCGCCGGTCGAACGGTGCACCACCGTTGGACTGGCTTGGTTCTGGCTGGGCCCCACCGAACCCTGCCAAGCGAGCCAGTTGGGCTCGAATGTGGTGGCGACGGGGAGGGAACGGCGCGGCGGGCGCCGAACTCCCACCGGTGGCCAACAGCCAGGAGCTCCCCATGACGGCCCGCGAGATGCAGCGCGCGGTCGACGCCCACCCGTTCTGGTACCACACCCTCGACGTGGCTCCGGGGGTGGCCACCGAGGGCTGGTTCGACCTACGACCCATCGTCGACCAGATGCCCTGGCCCGACGTGCGGGGCAAGCGGTGCCTCGACATCGGCACCTTCGACGGCTACCTCGCCTTCGAGCTCGAACGGCGCGGCGCCTCTGAGGTGGTGGCGGTCGACGTCGAGGACCATCTCCTGTGGGACTGGCCTCCCGACTACCGCTCGGCAGGGCTGGCTCGAGATCCCGGCTTCTCAGGGCCTCCGAAGGGAGCCGGGTTCCGATTGGCCGCCGAGCTGCTGGATTCGAAGGTCGATTGGCGCCCGCTCAGCATCTACGAGCTCTCGCCAGAGGAGGTGGGGACCTTCGACGTGGTCGTCTGCGGCAGCCTCATGCTCCACCTTCGCGACCCGCTCCGTGCGCTGGAGGCGGTCCGCAGCGTCACCGACGGCGTCCTGCTGTCGTCCGAGCAGATCGAGCTGTGGATGACGGCGTTCGGACGAGGCCGGCCCCTCTTCACGCTCAACGGCAGCGGCGGAGAGTGCCAGTGGTTCAACTTCAACGCCAGCGGCCACGAGCGACTGCTGTACGCCGCCGGGTTCGCCATCGAGGACACCTCGCGGCCGTACACCGTTCGCTTCAACCACCACCCGAAGCCAGGGCGGGGTCCCCGCCAGCAGGTCCGTCGTCTGGGCCTGCGGATGCTCACCGGCTCCACCGAGCCGGGTGTCCTCCACCGCGCCGTGCTGGCGCGCCCCCGCGTGTGATGGCCGGAGGCACACCACCGGCGGCCGACCTGCGACAGCGGGTCGACGACCTCGACTGGTACCACACGTTCGAGCTGCCTGGCGGCATCGTCACCCCCGGGCTCTTCGATCACCGCGAGGTCGTCCACAAGCTGCCGATCCCGCAGTCGCTGTCCGGCCTCCGGTGCCTCGACGCGGCCTCATCCGATGGCTTCTTCGCCTTCGAGCTGGCCCGGCGAGGGGCGGCCGCGGTGGTGAGCGTCGACCTGGCCGACGCCAGCCAGCAGGACTGGCAGCGTCGCCCCAGCGAGCCGACCAAGCAGTCGCGCGGCACCGGGCGCGCCGAGACGGCGTTCGAGCTGGTGCGCGACGCCCTCGGCCTCGACGTCGAGCGCGTCGATCTCTCCCTCTACGACCTCGACCCCGCCCGCCTCGGCACCTTCGACTTCGTGTTCCTCGGGAACATCTTGCTCCATCTGGCCGACCCCGGTCGGGCCCTCCGAGCGCTGCGGGGGGTCACGAGACCGGAAGGCACCCTGCTCTCCTTCGAGGCCATCTCGATGCCGATGACGCTGCTGCGCCCCCGCACCCCCACCGCCCAGCTGTGGCACGAGGACCATGCTCAGTGGTGGACGCCGAACATGGCCGGCCACCGACGCCTGCTCCACGCCGGTGGGTGGGACATCGACGCCACGGGCGGTCCCCTCTTCCAGTCCTTCGGTGATCGGATGGCTCGCTGGCCTCGCCGCCTCCCTCGCACGCCCCGGGAATTGGTGTTCTGGACATGCACGAGGCGCTTTGGTGGCGCCACCGCGTGGGCGCTCGCCCACCCGGCACCGGCGTGAGCACCCGACGACCATCGATGGTCATCGGGCGCTCCGCCAGCTCGACTTGGGCCGGCCCACCGCCGTCGATCGCCGTGCTGGTCGCCACCTACGGGCGCCCGCAGTACTTGCAGGGGCTGTGGGCGGCACTCGAGTCGCAGGACCTGCGTCCGGGCGACTACGAGGTCGTCATCGTCGACAACGGGTCGAACGATGACACCTGGTCCGTCCTGGAGGGCCTGGTCTCCACCACCCGGCTGCGGGCACTGGCCATCCGCGTCGACCAGAACCGCGGTCCTGGACCCGGCCGGAACGCGGGCGCCGCCGCCGTCCGTGCCCCGATCATCGCCATCACGGATGACGACTGCCTTCCCACCCCTGGGTGGCTGCGCCATCTCCGACGCTCGTTCGATGCGGCGCCCGAGGTCGCTGTCGTGCAGGGAGCGGTGCACGCCGACCCTGCGACGGTCGCCTCGATGGGGCCGTGGGATCACACGAAGTGGATCAAGCGACCGACGCCCTTCTTCGAGACCTGCAACGTGGCCTACCGGGTCGAGTCGTTCCGTCGGGCCGGAGGCTTCGACGAGGACGACCCGCTGCTCCACCCGGCCAGTGGGCGCGCCTTCGGCGAGGACGCCTGCCTTGCGTGGGAGGTGCAGCGGGCCGGCGGCGTCGCCGCCTTCGATTCGCAGGCTCTCGTGCACCACCGCTGCATCCCGTCGGACTTCGGTCGCTGGCTGGCTGATCAGCGTGAGCTGGCGGGGTTCCCCGGCCTGGCTCGCCGGTCCCCGCTGGTCGCCACCTGGCTCCACCGGGGGGTTTTCCTCGACAGGCGCTCGGAGCTGTTCGACCTCGCCCTCCTCGGGCTCGCCGCGACAGCCGTCACCCGCCAGTGGTGGCTCTTGGGCGCCGCGGCGCCGTGGCTTCGCCACCGATGGCGAGCTGCCCGCCATCTGGCGCGAGGTCGTCGGAGCGCGGCAGCGCTGCTCGGGCGCCTGGCCTGGTCGGACGCCGTTGCGCTGGGTGCCATGGCGCGCGGCACCGTGCGCCACCGGCGGGTGGTCCTGTGAGCCCGGATTCCGCTCGCACCGGCGGCCGTAGCCCCAGCAGCCCGGCTGCAGTGGGCCAACGCCCCTCGGCGGCACCAGCTCCCACCGACCTGCGACCACCGCGGCTCGATGGAACCGTGCACCCGGCGTACGCCAACCCGCGGACCGAGGTCACGGTGCTGATCCCCTCGCAGGCGCGACGGGTCCTCGATGTCGGCTGCAGTGCCGGTGTGATGGGTGCGGCGCTACGGGCCCGCGGGCACCACGTCACCGGCATCGAGGTCGACCCGGAGCTCGCTGCCATGGCGCGCGCCTTGCTCGATGAGGTCGTGGAGGGCGACGTGGAGCGCATGGCGGTGGGCCAGGAGCTGTCGGACCAGACGTATGACTGCGTGGTGTTCGCCGATGTGCTCGAGCACCTTCGAGACCCGTGGACCGTCGTCCGCTGGGGTGCTGAGCGCGTCGCTCCGGGAGGGAGCCTCGTCATGTCGCTGCCGAACGTGCGGCATGCGAAGACCTTCTGGTCGCTGGCTCGTCACCGGCGCTGGCCCTACGACGCCATCGGCATCTTCGACCGCACCCACCTGCGCTTCTTCGCCCGCAGCAACCTCGACGACCTGGTCGCGGGCACGCCCTTCGAGATCGTGGCCGTCCGGCGACACAGCCTGCTCACCCTTCGTCACGGGTCGCGCTGGAACCGCCTGGCGCCGTTCATGGGCGACCTCGGGACCCTGCAGTTCATCGTGCGGGCGGAGCGGACCCCTTGAGGCCCGTCGTGCGCGGCTTCATGGCCGACGTCGCCGAGCTGCCCCTGCTGGAGCCCATCGTCGAGATCGGCGCTCGCCCGGCGGAGGGACAAGAGGACCAGACGGACCTCCGATCACTCTTCCCGGGCCGGGAGTACATCGGGTGTGACATCCAGCCCGGCCCCGGCGTCGACCGGGTCGAGGACGTCCACGCCCTCTCGTTCGCCGACGGTTCGGTGGGCTCGGTCCTGGCGGCCGACACCTTGGAGCACGTCGCCGATCCCATACGGGCGCTGCAGGAGATCCACCGGGTGCTGAAGCCGGGGGGGACGGTGGCGATCACCTCGGTCATGTTCTTCGTGATCCATGCTCACCCGTGGGACTTCTGGCGCTTCACCCCGGAGGGGTTCGAGCAGCTCTTGGCCCCGTTCGACTCTCGGCTCGTGATCTCCCACGGCTGGGAGCACCTTCCCGAGACGGTGCTCGGACTCGGGGTGAAGGCCCCCTTGGAGGAGCTCACCCTCGATCGTCTCCCGCGCACCCGGGCACGGGTGGGTGCTTGGGGCGGGTCGGCACCGGTCGACCTCGGTCCCATCCGCATGACCCTTCGCCAGCTCTGGGCGCTGGCGGCGCGCGAGACGGTCGCGGCAGCCCGTCGGCGGGCGGGTCGGGGAGCATCGTGATCAAGCCAGCCGTGTCGCGCCTTGTGATGGCAGGCGTGGGTCGGCTCGGGTTCGATCTCGTACGACGGGCCGACGGGGACACGTGGCCCCACGACTTCGATGAGAAGATGATCGCGACCTGCCGCGCCGTTCGCGACTACACGCTCACCGGGCCTGAGCGGATCGCCGCACTGGTGGAGTCCGTCCGCCACCTGAGCCGGTCTGGCCTTGCGGGGGCCATCGCCGAGTGCGGTGTTTGGAGGGGTGGCAGCATGTTGGCGGTGGCCCGCACGCTCCTCGAGGAGGGCGACACCACCCGCGATCTCTGGCTCTACGACACGTTCACCAGGATGCCTCCACCCGGGGAGCGAGACTTCGACATCTGGGGTCGGCACGCGTCGTCGTACTTCGAGGGTCCCGTCGACCCCCACGACACCGACGGCTACCGCTACCTGCCCCTCGATGAGGTGCGGATGCTCCTCGAGAGCACCGGATACCCGCCTGAGCGGCTGCACTTCGTGGCCGGGATGGTCGAGGAGACGATCCCCGGCGAGACCCCCGACCAGATCGCTCTGCTCAGGCTCGACACCGACTGGTACGAGTCCACCGCCCATGAGCTGTCGCACCTGTACCCGCGCCTGGTCGAGGGCGCCATCCTCATCATCGACGATTACGGGCAGTTCACGGGGGCGCGCGACGCCGTCGACGAGTACCTCGATGCCCTTCCCGCTCCGCCGTTCCTGCACCGCATCGACTGGACCGGTCGACTCGCGGTGGTGCGGCACTGACCTCCCTGACCGAGCTTGGTCGTGGCGCTCTCGCCCGCCGGGCGTGCGGCCCGAGCACGGAGCGGCGGTGCGTCAGGCTCCTGCCGGGTCGGTCCGCAGCAGTGACTCGTGCTTGACGCAGTGGTCGACGATCTCGTCGATGGCCGCCTCCAAGGAGAGCGTTGCGCGCAGGCCGCAACGAGCCAGCTTGTCGACCACGACCTCATACGGCTCTTCGGGCGGCCGAGTGACCGGAGGGGCCACCAGGCTGGGGCGGTAGCCGCAGGTCCGCTCGACCCTCTCCTGCACGAGCCCCGCCACCTTCCGGACCGTGGTCGAGGTGCCGGAGCCCAGGTTGTAGGTGCCGGCCGGCACGCCCGAGCCTACGGCCGAGCCGATGGTCAGCCGGGCTGCATCATCGAGCGGGATGAAGTCGCGCCACTGCAGCCCATCGGAGCGGAGCTCCATGGTGCGGCCGATGACGGCCTGCCGGCAGAGGTCGCTGGCCACCAGCGTCCACCGGTCCACAGACGGGTCGGCCGGAGCGCCGACAGCGTTGGTGAGCCGCAGCACGACGACCTCCAGGTCAGCGGCGTCGGCGAAGACCTGCTCGCACTCGAGCCGTGCCTGCGCGTACCGCGACGTGGGCTCGACGCGGGTGGCTTCGTCGATGCGCATCCCCGGCTGGAGCTGCGCCCCGTAGACGTGGACGGTCGAGACGTAGACGACGCGCCGAGCGCCGACCGTCCTGGCCCCGTCTCGCACTCGCTCGGCCATGGCGACGGTCTCTGCGACGGCTCGGTCGGGCTCGCGAGCGGCGACCACCTCGTTGTGACCGGCGAGGTGGACGACGACGGACGCCCCGTCGATGGCGGCGGCCAGCGCATCGGGGGGGCCGAGGAGGTCGCACACCTCCTGGGACCGTCTGGGCAGCCACGGCACCGGCGTCCGGACGAGCGCTTGTGCGTCATCGCCCAGCAGGCTGGCCACCCGCCCGCCGAGGTAGCCCGCCGCGCCCGTGACCACGATGGGTCCGGGCTGGTCAGCTCCCGGCATCGGAGAGATGGGCCCGGTACCACTCGACCGTGTGGCCCAGCGCCTCCTCGGTGGACATGGTCGGGGCCCAGCCGAGCACCTTCCTGGCCTTGGCCGCGGAGAGGTACTGGCTGTCGATCTCGTGGGAGGCGGTGCCGAGGATTTCGGGCTCGAGGTCGGTGCCGGCGGCCTCCTGGAGCTTGGCCACGAGCTCCAGCACGGTCATGGGCACCTCGGTGGAGAAGTTGAACGCCTCGCCGGCCAGGGACGGGTCGGCCGCCATGGCCTCGGCCAGCTGCAGGTAGGCGAGGGCGCCGTCGACGACGTGGAGGTAGTCGCGCACCATCGTGCCGTCGGAGCGGATGATCGGGCGCTCGCCGCGGATCAGCGAGCGGATCGTGCCCGGCACGAGGCGCTCCCAGTTCTGGTCGCCGGGGCCGAAGAAGTTGCCGCAGCGCGTGATGCACACCGGCACGCCGTAGGTCTGCTGGTAGCTCTGCGCCAGCAGGTCGGAGCAGGCCTTCGAGACGTCGTAGGGGTTGACGGCCAGGAGCGGCATGTCCTCGTCGTAGGGGAGGTGGGGTTGGGCGCCGTAGGCCTTGTCGCTGCTGGCCGTGACCACCTGCTCGATGCGGTCGGAGCGGTGGGCCGCCTCGAGGAGGCTCCAGGTGCCGCGGATGTTGGCCTCATAGGTGGCCACCGGGTTGCGGTTGGCCGCTCCCACCTGGCTCTGGGCGGCGAGGTGGAACAGCGTGCGGGTCTCGTACTCGCCGAGCAGGCGCTCGACGAGGGCCTGGTCCTCCACGGCGCCGCGCACGACCCGCACCCTGGCCCACCAGGGGGCGCTGATCGCGGTCGAGGGGATGTCGTCGCGCACGAGGATGGTCACGTGTGCGCCGAGGTCGACGAGGTGGGCGACGAGGTGGGATCCGAGGAACCCGGTGGCGCCGGTGACGGCGACCGGTCGGTCACGCCACAGGGAGGGATCAGGCGTCCAGGCTGTCATCTGCGCTCCGCGGAGGTCGTCGGTACCGGATGGCCAGGTCCGACGGACCTGGCCGCGCGTGACAGGCGGCTGTCCACCGACCGTCATCGACCTGTGTCCATTCGACCCGTGGGAGCCGAATGCCTGCGTCGGAGCAGGTCGGGTTGGCTGGGTAGGGTTGGGCGAGGCGTCCTGGGGCCGGCAGCAAGGGAGCACCGTGCGCACACCCGAACCGAACACGAGCAGCGCGCCAGCGCCCAGGGTGCGGCTCAGCTGGCCCAGCCGGCCTGGCTCTCCGAGGGCCGGAGCAGCCGACCCCACCGGCGAGCCCTCGTCCGAGCCGCTCGGCGACGAGGCCCGCACGGGGCCCGAGGTGGTGGATGGGTCGCTGGTGTCCACCCTCGAGCGCTCCGACGCAGCCGACAGCGGCTCGGGCCTGCGTCGTGCCGTCGTCGACGCCTACGACCGCCTGGCCGATCGGATCCTGCACCGCCTCCGCTCCGTCCACGACGACCTGGGCGCCGACCTGGCCGAGGTGCGCACGGAGCTCACCGCACTGCGCCAGACCGTGGAGGACCTCGGCGAACGGGTGCAGCTGCGGCAGCTCCGATCAGCCGTCGACGAGCTCCGCAGCGATGTCACGGGGCTCCGACGGGTGGTGCTCGAGTGGCCCGAGCTCGAACGGGTGAGCTCCGACATCGCGGCGCTGCGGGCCGACATGACCGACGTCGTCGGCAAGCTCGACGACTTTGGCACCGCCGCTCCGGGCGCCACGCCACGGCTCGGCACCCTGGCTCCGCTGATGGAGGAGATCACTGCGCTGCGCGAGGAGATGCCCAGCCTCGACGCCGTGCTCGATGAGCTGGCAGAGGTCAAGGCGGCGGTGGCCCGCCGTCCATCGCGAACCGCTGATGGGATGTCCCGTGAGGTGGTCGAGGAGCTAGCGGCTCTGCGCACCGAGGTGGCGGCGCTGCGTCGCCGCATCTCCCTGCGGGCTGGGTCGTAGCCGACCTAGAAGCGTGGGTGGGTGAGGTAGGCGCGGTGGAGATGTCCGCCGGGTGTGCTGTCGCCAGCCAGGGCGCGGGTGCTGAGGTGCTTGACGCGACCGCGCAGGCCACGGTCGGTTGCGTTCGTGCTCCCACGCGCGCCCGGGCGCAGCAAGAAGTACTTCGACACCTCGTCGATGGCGAAGCCCCCCACATGGAGCAGCTGGCGCAGCCCCGCATCGCTGGCCAGCCACCACTGGAAGTCGCTGCCCTCGCCGCGCAGCTGGAAGAGCGGTCGGCCTCGGCGGGCCAGCAGGTCGACGGGCGGGTGCACGTAGTCGACCGAGAGGAAGGAGCCGCTAGTGACCTTGCGGACGGCGTCGAGCGCTCGCACCGGGTCGCGCAGGTGGATCAGGAGGCTCCCCACCACGACCACGTCGAAGGTGCCCAGCTCGGCCGGGTCGAGGTCGTAGATGTTGCCCGCGCGCCACTGCACCTTGGAGTGCAGCAGGTCGTGCAGCAGATGGAAGCCCGCCGGCCGCGGTTGGGCCGCGGTGTGGCTGGGGTCGAAGCTGGGATCGGAGCGCACCTCGGGCGGGTAGTCGACGTCGGCCAGGTCGGCCACATCGACGGCCACGACCTCGCTGGCGCCACGTCGCTCCATCTCGTAGGCGTAGAACCCGTCCCAGGTGCCGACGTCGAGGCACCGCTTGCCCCGCACGTCGGGCAGGGGCATGAGATCGAGCGCGTGGCGTAGGTCGAACCAGCCCTTGGTGGCCACTCCCGGCGCAACATCGATCGAGTGGTACCAGGCGAGGTCGTCGAGTTGGCGTTGGACGGCCTGGGGGTCGTCGCCTGTCGGGTGCTCAGACACAGCGAGGGAACCTAGCCCGACCGTCGTCCGCTTCAGGCAAATTGTCCCTCGGGCGGTGGGTTCAGGCCGCCTCGTCCGGGCTGTCACCGGCCGCAGCCGGAGGCGGAGGCGGCCGCCGATCGGGCGGCAGCTCGCCGGCTCTGGTCGCCATCGACTCGTGCCAGGCCTCGAAGGCGTCGGTGAGGTGGTCGACGTCGAAGAACTCGGCGGTGGCCCCCCCGTGCCGCGCGATGTGGGAGCGCAGGCCCTCGTCGTCGCGCAGGCGGCCCACCGCGGCCGCGAGCGAGTGAGCGTCGCCGGCCTCGAAGAGCACGCAGTTGCCCCCGTCGACGAGGAACTCGCCCGAGCCCCCCACCCCCGTCGCCACCACCGGGGTGCCACAGGCCATGGCCTCCAGGGGGACGAGGCCGAAGGGCTCCTCCCACTCGCTGGCGAACACGCACACGTCGGCGGCCCGGTAGGTGTCGGGGAGCGCCCCCCGCTCGGAGCACTGGATCGTGATGCGGTCGGAGACGTCGGCGTCGTCGGCCCACCGCTGGAGCTTCTGCCTGTCGTCGGCGCTGGCTCGGCCGTCGATGACCAGGTGGGCGTCGGGGAGGAGGGCCAGCGCCCGCACGACCGCCTCGATGCCCTTGCGCTCGTCGATGCGGCCCACGTAGAGGAGCTCGAGCGGCCGCTCCGCCGTCGGCGCCCGACGCTCGGTCGACGGATCGCGCTCGTCGCCGAAGAGCCGCCCGTCGATCCCGCTGTAGACGATGGTGCTCGTCGGGAAGGTCCAAGGCGACGACCGGCGGCAGCGGCGACGCGTCACCTCGCTGATGAAGCAGAAGGCGCCGGAGCGGTCGATCTCCGGGAGCCGACCCGGGGTGCGCAGGACGGCCTCCGCCAGCCGGGCGGCCCCCGGCACGCGTCCGAGCGCCTTCGTCCACGGGTCGAGCTGGCGGGCGTAGATCGGCCAGTCGTCGGAGACTGCATAGACGATGGGCGTCCCCCGCTCCACGAGCGTGGTGAGCAGGCCGAGCGACATCGCCCCCACGTGCCACACCGACACCACGTCGGGCCGGCACGCGTCGAGCGCGGCGGTCAGCGCCCGCTGGTTGTGACGCTCGGTGCGGAGCCGCTGCGCCATGGAGGGAGCCCACAGGGCGCCGTCGCGGAAGTAGAGCTGCAGGTCGCGGTGCACAGCGGCGACCGGCTCCGGGGACCCATCGGGGGTGGCGTCGTGGCGGTGGTCGCTGGTGAGCACCTCCACGTGGTGGCCCCGCTCGGCCAGCCGGGTCATCACGTCGTGGCAGGAGAGCTCGTAGCCCCCGAAGTGGTGGGGTGGGTACCAGCTGGTGACGCACAGCACCCGCGTCATGGACCCCCCTAGCGATCGACGGCCTGGCGCAGGTCGTTAGCGTAGACCTCCGTGAAGATCGCTTTGACCCATCCGTACTCTTGGCCCGAGGTGCGGCGAGGGGCCGAGCGGATCATCGTGGAGACGGCTCGCGCCCTCGCCGGCCGAGGTCACGACGTCACGATCTTCTCGGCGGGGAGCTCGTCGAGCACCGTGATCGACGGGGGGGTGCGGACGGTGCGGTTCCGCCGCCGTTTCCGTCGCGACTGGATGCACGAGCGGTGGTTCGGATGGCGGGTGGCGCCGCACCTGGTGGCCGGCCGGTTCGACGCCACCCACTCGTTCATGCCCCACGACGCCCTGGCCGCCGTGCGCACCCGTCGCCTCGGCGGGCACCGCACCCTCTACGACGAGATGGGTGTTCCCTGGCTGGTGTGGGACCGCCTGCGCGACGGCGCCGCGAGGGCCATGGTGGTCGACCGGGTCGACGTCTACGCCTGCATGTCGCAGTACGCCCTCGCCGCCCTCCGAGCCCACAGCGATCGCCCGGGCGTGCGGCTGCCCGGCGGCGTGCGCCTGACCGAGTTCACGCCGGCCGCCGCGCGAGAGACCTCGCCCACCGTGCTGTTCTCCGGCGCCTTCGACGTGCCCTTCAAGGGGGTGGCCGGGCTGCTCGACGCGCTGGCGCTGGTGGCCGAGCAGCGCCCCGACGTGCGCCTCTGGTTGAGCGGCCCGGGCGACGGCTCGAAGCTGTTGGCGGCGGCGCCCGAGGCCGCCCGTGAGCGCACCGAGATCCTCCCGCTCGGGGAGCCGGCCGACCAGCCGCAGCGCTACGGCCGGGCCTGGGTCACCGCTCAGCCCTCGGTGCGGGAGTCCTTCGGGATGGTGATGCTGGAGTCGTTGGCCTGCGGCACTCCGATCGTCACCACCGACGACGGAGCGCTGCAGGAGCTGGTCTCACCGACCACCGGCGTGGTGGCGAAGGCAGGCGACGCCGCCTCGCTCGCCGACGCCCTCCTGCGAGCCTTCGACCTGGCGGCCGATCCGTCCACCGCGGCGGCCTGCCGCGCCTCCGCCGAGCCCTACGACTGGGACACCGGGATCGCACCCCTGCTCGAGGACCTCTACGGCCCGGGGCGCCGGCGGTGACCTCCGCTCGGGTGGGCGTGGTGGTGTCGGCCTACGACCGCTCGTCCCTGCTGGCCGACCTCGTCGCTGCGCTGCAGGCCCAGACGGTGACCGACTTCGAGGCGGTCCTGGTCGACAACGGCAGCCGCGACGACACCCACGAGGTGCTGCTTCGCCTCACTTCGGGCGACTCGCGGTTCACGGTGCTGCGCCTCGAGGGCAACCGTGGGCCGGCGCGCGCCCGGAACCTGGCCTGGCGGTCGATCGGCGCACCCTGGGTGGCCTTCACCGACGACGACTGCATCCCGCGGCCCACCTGGTTGGAAGGCCTGCTGGCGGTGGCCGGCGAGGCGCAGTTCATCCAGGGCCGCACCGTGGCGCGAGAGCTCCCTGCGTGGAGGCGGCGGGGCTGGTTCGACCGCAGCCAGCAGATCGACCAGTGGTCGGGGCGCTACGAGACCTGCAACCTGCTCATCGCTCGATCGGTCCTCGAGGAGCACGACGGGTTCAACGAGCAGTTCCGCATCGCCATGGGTGAGGACACCGACCTGGGGCTGCGAGCGGTGGCCGGCGGCACCGTGACCGCCTTCGCACCCGACGGGATCGCGGAGCACCACGTGTGGCCCTGCACCTTCGGCGACTACCTGCGCCAGCGCCGGCGCTACGCCGAGGTGGTCGAGCTGGTGCGGGTGCGCCCGGCGGCGCGCGGCTTGTTGCGCTGGGGGTTCGTGCTGCGAGGCGTGCACCTGGTTGTCTGGTCGTTGGTCCCCGTGGCGGTCGCCTCGGCGATCGTTGGCGTGTGGTGGCCGCCGGTGGCCGTGGTGGCCGCCTGGGTGGGGCGCAACGCCTACCGCACCCGCGATCGGCCCTTCGGCCTGGCGGCGCGCGTGGGGTACAGCGCTCTGCACTTCGTGGCCTACGTGTACGAGACGGTCTGGTTCGCGATCACGTCGGTCCGCTACCGGTCGCTGGTGGTGTGACGATGACACAGGGGCGGCGCGTGGTGGCGGTCGTGAGCTACTTCCGTGAGCACTCCGAGCACCCGCGGAGCGGACCCGCCGGACGGCGCGACGACACCTACTGGACCTGCATCGCGGCCAACGCGGCCACGATGCGGCACGTGGCCGACACACCGTTGGAGTTCGTGGTGTGCGCCGGGAGCGGACCGCCGGCCTGGCTGCGACCGGTGCTCGACGACGCCGGGGTCACGGTCCGCGTCGTGCCGTTCGACCACCGTCCCCCCGAGGGCTTCTACGACCGCTACCTCGGGTCGCTCTACCTGCTCGACGCCCTGCAGGACGCCGCCGGCTGGGTCGGCCCCGACGACGTGGTGATGTTCATCGATCCCGACGTGGTGTGGGGAGCGCCCTACGGTCCGCTGGTGGAGGAGATCGAAGCCGGTGGGATCGTGGCCTACGAGCTGGTCGTCGACGAGGACCTGCCGATGTGCGATCTCAGCCGGCGCGATCAGGCCGCCATCCTCCAGGAGCTGACCGGGACCGATCTCGACGGCACCGTGCCCCGCCACTTCGGTGGAGAGTTCTACGGGATGCTCGGCTCGGAGGTGCCGGCCTTCGCCGCCGCGGTGGAGTCCATGTGGAAGGAGATGCTGCGGCGCCACGCGGCCGGGCGGGCGCACCACAACAGCGAGGAGCACGTGATCAACGCCGTGCTCTGGCAGCGCCGGGAGCGTTCGAGCCGTGCCCATCCCCACCTGCAGCGCATCCGCACCCTGCCGGGCGTCTGGGGCACGCGCGAGCGGATGCACGACGACCTGATCGCCTGGCACCTCCCCATCGAGAAGGAGATCGGCTTCCCGAACCTGGTGGCCCACCTCGCGGCGGAGAAGCCCCTGCCCCCTCCCGGGCCGACCTACCACCGGTGGCTGCGAAGGATGATGGGCGTGCAGCCGGCCGGTGCCCGGCGCGCCGCCGACGTGCTGCGGCAGGTGAAGTGGCGGGTGACCGGGCAGGTGCGCCCGGACACCACCCACAGCGGGTTGTGACGTAGCGTGAGGCCATGATCGAGCGCTGGGACCTCGGCTCTGCCGCGCCCCGGCAGGGGGGCCGGTAGCCGTGCAGCGTGGAGCCAGGGGAGCGCGCACGATCGACGTCCCGCGCCTGCTGCGGGTGGAGCCCGGCGCGCTCCACGACCTGGCCGGCGACCTCCGGGAGCACTTCGAGCTGGGCCGCGTCCTCGTGGCGACGGGCGGCGACGTGTCGCGAGCCCTCGGTGAGGGTCTGGCCAAGGACCTCGCGACGGTGGGTGCCGAGGTGGAGGTGCGCTCCGGCCTGGTCGGCTCGTTGGCCGATGCGGCCGCGCTGCTCAGCTGCCTCGACGAGGCGCCCGCCTCGCTCGTCGTGGGGATCGGCGGTGGGCAGCCCATCGACGTCGCCAAGCTGGCCGCCTGTCGGGCCGGGGTCGACCTCGTCGCCGTGCCCACCGTGCTCTCCCACGACGGCATGGCGTCGCCGGTCGCCTCGCTCACGGGTGCCGACGGCGTGCGGCGCAGCATCGGTGCCCAGATGCCGACCGGTGTGGTGATCGACGTCGACGTGGTGGCGGCCGCGCCCGATCGCTACGTGCGAGCCGGGATCGGCGACCTCACCAGCAACCTCACCGCGGTCGACGACTGGCGGGCGGCCCACGCCCGAGGGGCTGAGCCCTTCGACGAGTTCGCGGCGGCCATCGCGGTGCTGAGCGCCCAGGCCGCCCTCGACGTCGCGTGGCCCCTGCGCGACGACGACGTGGCGGCGGTGGCCCGCGGCCTGGTGATGAGCGGGCTGGCCATGGAGGTGGCAGGCAGCAGCCGGCCCTGCTCCGGCGCCGAGCACCTCATCAGCCACGCCCTGGACCAGCTCTGTGGCGACCAGGCCCTGCTCCACGGCGAGCACGTGGCCATCGGGGTGCTGATCACCTCCGCCCTGCAGGGGAGCCCGCACCTCGACCAGGTGCGCCGCCTCTTCACCCGCATCGGTCTGCCCTCCTCCGTCGAGGGGTGGCGCATCGAGGAGGACCTCCTGGTGGAGGCCGTCCGGAGGGGGCCCGGCACCCGTCCGGGTCGCCGTACCGTGCTCGACGAGGTCGAGCACTCCGGCGACGAGCTCCGGGCCCTGATCCGCTCAGCTCTCGGATGACGGCGGTCGTGGTGCTGGCGGCCGGGCTCGGTCGCCGTCTGGCGCAGGTCACCGCGCTGCCGAAGTGGCTCACCCCCGTGCAGGCCACCTGCCCCGCGCAGGCGCAGCTGGCTGCCTTCGAGCGGTCGGGCATCGACCGCACCCATGTGGTGGTGGGCCCCGGTGCCGACGCCATCGAGCGGGTGCTCGCCCCTTGGCGCACCCGGCTGGCCATCGAGGTTGTGCCCAACCCGCGGGCGGCCGACCGCAACAACTGGTACTCCCTGCTGCTCGGTCTGGAGAGCTGCGACGACGGCGGCAGCGGCCCGGGGGGCGACGTCGTGGTCGTCAACTCCGATCTCTACGCGTCGCCCGCCTGGTTCAGCGCCCTGCTCAGCTCGATCACCTCGCTCGGCTCAGGGGCGGGGCTGGCCGTCGACCATGCCCGCGGCCGCACCGACGAGGCAATGAAGGTGGCCGTTGGGAGCGACGGCGGGGTCACCGCGATCGGCAAGGTGGGGATCCCTGATCCCGACGGCGAGTACGTGGGCCTGGCCTGGTTCGACCGCCTCGCGGCGCGGGGGCTGGCCGCGGAGCTGAGGGCGTTCGTCGAGCAGCCGCACCGGTCCGACCACTGGTACGAGCACGCCATCCAGGAGCACCTCGTCGGCGGTGCCCCCTACCGGGCCGTGGCGGTGCCCTCGAGCGAGTGGGTCGAGATCGACGACGAGACCGACCTGGCTGCGGCGAGGGCGCTGGGTGCCTGAGCACGGGCCGGCCCATGCGGCGGTGGTGGTGCGCGACCTGCTCGGCCTCCCCGTCCACGCCTTCGACTGCGCCGGGTTCGGCCGGTGGATGGCCGAGGCCAGCGCTGGGTCCGAGCGGCCGACGCTGGTGGGCTACGTCAACGCGGCCACGGTCGACCTGGCGGCGTCCGACGGTGGGTTCGCCGAGCGCCTGGCCCGCTTCGACTGCCTCGTGGCCGACGGCCAGTCGATCGTCTGGGCCGCTCGTCACCTGGCCCAGCCACTGCCGGAGCGCGTCAACGTGACCGACGTGGTGAGCGATGTGCTGGGCGCGGTCGCGGCCCGTGGGGTGTCGGTGGCGCTGGTCGGTGGCCGGCCGGGGGACGCCGAGGGCTTCGCCACGGTGATGCGTCGAGCGTGCCCGCAGCTCGACGTGGTCCTGACCGCCTCGGGGTACCTCGACGAGGCGGGCGAGCGAGAGGTGCTGCGCTCGATCGCGGCGCTCGATCCCGGGCTGGTGCTGCTCGGGATGGGCGCCCCGCTGCAGGAGGAGCGGGCCGAGCGGTGGTCGGCCGAAGGGGAGCCCCGGGTGTGGTGGTGCGTGGGGGCGGTGTTCGAGTACTTCGTCGGCCGGCGTCGCCGGGCCCCGGTGTGGGTGCGCCGCGCCGGCCTCGAGTGGGTGGTGCGCTTCGCGCAGGAGCCTCGACGGCTGGCCCGTCGCTACCTCGTCGGGAACCCGCGGTTCCTCTGGCGGGTCGCTCGCCGCCGCCCGGTCCGCACCGCCTGAGCCCAGTCGGGGTCAGCCGCTGGTCGAGGCGATCTTGGCATCGGCGCCACGGTCGCCGCCCGGGTTGGCGTGGTAGGCCACGTAGCCCTTCTCGGGCTCGGCGTCGTTGGCCACGAGGCCGACGAGGGGCAGCGAGGCCTCGCGGAAGCGCCGGATGGTGGCTCGCACCTCTCGGCGGCGCACGACCCCGATGCGCGACACCACGATGGCCACGTCGACGGCGCGGGCGACCAGCAGGGGGTCGGCCACGGGCAGCACCGGCGGTGCGTCGACGATCAGCAGGTCGCACTGGGCGGCCAGCTCCTGCACGAGCGCCGCGAACTCGTCGCTGCCCACCAGCTCGTTGGCCACCGCCGAGGCGGGCCCCGCGGTGAGGACAGCCAACCGCGGCTCCACGTAGTGGATGGCCGACTCCACGTCGGTCTCGCCGGTCAGCACCGAGCTGAGGCCGAGCCGGTTGTCGAGCCCCAGCTCGCGGTGCACGCCGGTGCGACGGATGTCGGCATCGACGAGCACCACCCGCTGGTCCATCTCCGCCATGGCCTTGGCCAGGTGCACCGCGGTGGTGGTCTTGCCCTCCGAGCTCACCGCGCTGGTGATCACCACGGATCGGAACGGGTTGCGCATCCGGCTGAACTCCAACGTGGTGCTCAGGTAGCGGTAGGCCTCGATCGCCTCCGGTGTGGGGTGGGCCACGTCGGGCATGTGCGGGATCGACGCCAGCACGCTGAGATCGGGCGCCACCGCGTCGAGGTCGTCTCGGCTGGAGAGGCGGTCTTGGACGATGTCGAGGATCACCGCCACCGCCAGGCCCGCCAGCAGCCCGAGCACGCCGGCGACGAAGCCGGCCCGGATCGGGCTGGTGCCGACGGGGTCGAGCTCCAGGGTGGCGCGCGACAGCACCTGGATCCCGCCCTCGCGCAGCGCGGCCTCGACCTCGAGCTGGTCGGCGCGCCGACCGAAGTCGGAGACCTGCAGCGCGACGCTGCTGCGCTCGAGGCGCAGCCCTTCGAGCGAGGCGGGGTCGGTGGCGGGGTCGGCCAGCTGCCGATCGATCTCGGTGACCCGGTCCTGCGCTGACTCGGCCCGGCCTCGGAGCTCGTCCGACTGCGACACCAGCGCCTCGTTGGACTCGCGGCGCCGCTCCTCCACGAAGACGTCGGCGTAGGCGTTGGCCGCGTCGGCCGCCGCTGCGGGGGACCCGGCGGTCACGGTGACCTCGATGACCTCGCTGAACCCGATCAGCGTTGCGCTCACGGTGTCGAACGGCTCGGCGTCGGGTCCGAGCTGCTCGCTGACCAGCGCCCGGAGGCCGCTGGTCTTGAGCCGCTCGACGTCGGTCAGCACCGAGCGGACCTGACCCTGGACGTTGGGGTCGGGGTCGTCGAAGGGGCTGGCCTCCTCGGACGTGACCTGCAGCGATGCCGTGGACGCATAGGTCGCGTCGCCCAGCGCGACGGGGAGCACGCCCAGGAGCACGGTGACGCCCAGGACGAACAGGACGACCCAGCGCCGCCGACGCAACACGTCCAGGTACTCGCGCAGGGTGAGTTGGGTGGTCAGCACGCAGGGCTCGATCCGTCGCTCGGGCGGCGCCTCAACCTAGCCGGAGGCACCTCGGGTTCGAGTTCGCCGCCGACCCCTGGATCGCCTCCCGCCGCTGACCCTTATGGACCTTGTGCCCCCTCCGAGCACTACCGTGCGGTGCATGCAGGTGCTGGTGGGCGGTCTCGTCGTGCTCAGCCTCGCCGTCCTCTCCCAGGCCGGTTCGCTGGGCTTCTTCGTGACCATGGCGCTCTTCGCGATGCTGGTCGTGGGGAACCTGCTCGTCGTGCGCCGAGCCATCGCCCTGCGCCGCGGTGGCGTCTCGGCTGAGCGGGCCGTGGCGGGTCCCCTCGCCGCGTCGTGGCTGGTGGTCACCATCCTGCCGCTCCACAGCTTCATCATCCGGCCCACCACGGTGGCGGTGTCGGAGGTTGGCGTCGAGCCGGCCATCGAGCTGAGCTACTTCCTCGTCGTGGCCGCCTTCGCGGTCACCGTCATCGGTCGCTTCGAACCCGGTCTGCAGGTGGCCCGCCCCCCGATCCTGCTGCTGGCCCTTCCGGTGTGGGCCATGGCGTCGGCCACGTGGAGCCCGTTCGGGCCCTACGCCTTCGCTCGTGGGCTCCAGATGCTGATCATCGCCGTCCTGGCCTGGGCCACGGTGGCGGCCGCCCGCGAGCACCGTGAGGTGCTCGACGTGCTCATCGGCACCTACCTGCGATGGTTGGTGCGCCTGGCCGTCGGGCTGGTCTTCGTCGGGCTGGCCCTCGGTCCGATCTTCGTCCCCGCTGGCGGCGCCAACCTCGAGCGGTTCACGTGGATGGGCGCCCACCCCAACGCCTCTGGGCTGGTGCTGGCCGCCGCGCTGATCGTTGCCCTCACCGCGCCGGGCTCGGTCCTGCGCCTCTCTCCGGTGTCGCGGGCGATGGCCGTGGTGACCATGGTGGCGGCGCTCTACGCCAACCACTCCCGCATGTCGTGGCTCGAGCTGGTGTGCGGTGCCTCCCTCACCTTCGCGCTGGCCGGTCGCCTCCGCCCGCTCCTGCGCTCGGTGGGCGCCCCGCTGGTGGCCATGGTGGGCTTCGCCGCCTACACGTTCTGGGGCGCCCGGATCGGGGAGTACCTCCTGCGCGACGACGACTCCGAGTCGCTGGCCACCGGCAACGGTCGGCTCGGTCTCTGGTCGGTCGGCGCCCGAGCGCTCGACACGCTGTTCGACTGGACGTTCGGCCTCGGCTACGGGGTGGCTCGCACGATGTTCCTCGACGTCGGACCGTGGGCCCGCAACGCCCACAACTCCATCCTCTCGTGGTTGGTCAGCGGCGGCATCGTGGCGGTGATCCTGCTCCTGGCCATCGTGTTCACCGTCGTGCGGAACCTCACCGTGGTGCAGGTGATCCGGGCCCGTCCCGATGGCATCGCCCTGGTGGGGCTCCTGGCCGTCCTCGGGATGAACGGCCTCGCCTCCGACGCGATGGCCGAGCCCACCATGGGCTTCGGCGGGCTCTACCTCGTCACGGCGGTGTCGATCGCCCTTCGCGACGCACACCGAGCCGGTCAGGTGCCGGTCCTGGAGGCGCGCCCCGACCCGCCCCCGGTGGCGGATCCCTCCAGGGCAGCGCGTCGCGGTGGATCGAGTTGAGCGGCCGACGCGCCGACCACGGCAAGCGCCGGTCCCTCACCGCCGAACAGCGGGCCACCCTGCTCAAGCCCCTCGACAGCGCCTGGACCGTCCTGCTCATCGACCCGCTCGGCGTGCGGGTCCTGGCCTGGCTCGCTCCCGTGCGCGCCGTCACGCCGATCCGCCTCACCGTCGCCGCGCAGCTGGCCGGGGTGGGGGCGGCGGTGGCCTTCGCTCTCGACCATCTGCTGCTGGGGGCGCTGCTGTTCGAGCTCCGGTTCTTCGTCGACTGCCTCGACGGCAAGCTGGCCCGCCTCCGCGGGCAGACCTCCCGGTTCGGGGCCGTGCTCGACTCCAACGCCGACAAGGTGGTCGTCCTGGCCAGCTTCGTCGCGCTGGGAGCGTCGATCGATCGTCCGTGGCTGGCGGTGGCGCTCGCCGCCGCCTACCCCCTGCAGTTCGCCTTCAGGGAGCAGCGCGACGCGCTGTTCGCCGAGCTGGACCTGCGCAAGCCGATCGAGCGGGTGTCGCTCCACGGGGTGGCGGGGCGGCTGCGCCGCCGCCGGATCTACCCCACGGTGACCACCATCGAGGTGGAGCACGGCGCCCTGTTCGTGATCCCGCTGCTGGCCGTGGCGGGCGTCGCCGACCTGGTGGCGGTCGGCCTCGCGGCGTCGGCGGTGTACTTCGCCCTCCAGGGCCTCCGCTTCGGGGTGTCGGCCCTGCGGGCGGCGGCCCAGGCCGACCGGGTGCGTCCCCACTCCGACGCCGATGCCTGAGCGCCGACCCCGACGAGCAGCGGGCCCCGAGCGCATCGTGCAGGTGGTCACCCAACGAGAGCCGGCGGGGGCCCAGCGGGTGGCGCACCAGCTGTGCCAGGCCCTTCGAGCCGACGGCGTCGAGAGCGAGGTCGTGTTCCTCTACCGCCGGGCCGATGCCTTCGCCGACGAGGGCTACGTCGATCTGCGGCCCGACCGACCCGGGCCGTTCGGCACCCTCGCCCTCGTCGCTCGGCTGAGCCGTCTCCTGCGTCGCCAGCGTCCGACCGCCCTGATCGCCCACACCTTCCACGCCATCGTGGTGGCCTCCCTGGCCGGTCTGCTGGCCGGCGTGCCGCGCCGCATCGCCGTGCACCACGTAGTGGCCGACTTCGAGAGTCCGCTCCGACGGGCCGTGCTGCGGGTCGTGCGCCGCACACCCCTGGTCGGGGTCCACGTGTACGTGTCGCAGTCCACGCTCGACAGCTACGGCCCCGCGGCGCGGCGAGGTGCGGTCGTGATCCACAACGGGATCGACGTGAGCGCGCCGGCCCACGCTGACAGCGGTGGGTGGGCGAGCGACCCGCGCTCCGACCCCACCCGGCCGCTGGTGGTCGCGGTCGGTCGGCTGGCCGAGCAGAAGGACCACCGCACGCTCCTCGCCGCGATGGTCGAGCTCCCAGAGGTCGACCTCGCCATCCTCGGCGAAGGAGACCTCCGCACCGAGCTGTCCCGGCAGGTGGACGACACCGGTCTGGCGAACCGAGTCACCATGGTCGGGAACGTCTCCCCCGAGGAGGTCGGTGCCGCACTGCGAGCGGCCGACGTCGTGGTGCAGCCGTCGCTGTGGGAGGCGTTCTCGATGGTGGTGCTCGAGGCGATGGCGGCGGGCCGGCCCCTTGTGGTGTCCGACATCCCGGCCCATCGCGAGGCGCTCGGCGACCAGGCGCTGTTCCACGAGGTGGGCGATGCCGCCGGCCTGGCGAAGGCCATCCGCTCGCTCATCGCCGATCCCGACCGCCGAACCGAGCTCGGCGCTGGCGCCCAGCGGCTGGCCGCCGGGTTCGACCACGCCGAGGTGGCGCGCCGCTACCTCGCCCTGGCCCGCTCCGGGCCGAGCCCGAGGCGGTCCCTATGATCGCCCCGATGGGGATGGGGAGGATCGGGTGAGGCTCGAGCGCGCCGCGCTCCACGACCGCACCTCGTTCGTGATCGATCGCGTGGCGGGGACTCGAGTGGTGAGCATCGGGCTCGGCGGCCAGACACACGACACCACCTACTCCTTCAACGTCACCGACGCCACCGATCTGAGCGGCACGTTCTCCGCCCGCCTGGCCCGGGTCGCCGCCCACACCACGTTCATCGACATCTCCGACGCCGCCATCGCCGCCTTCCGCACCCAGATCGAGGCCGACTACCACAACGCCGACATCACGGCCCCTGTTGCCTCCTGGCCGGCGGCGTTGGCCGACGTGCGCTGCGATCACGTGGTGCTGGGCGAGGTGCTGGAGCACCTCCCGTGCCCCGGCGCGGCGCTGCGGTCGCTGGCCACCCTGCTCGACCCCGGCGGCTCGATCGTGGTCACGGTGCCCAACGCCTTCAACCTCTCGGTGGTGGCCCGGTTGGCCGGCCGCACCGAGAACGTGCACCCGGAGCACGTCGCCTACTACTCGGCCAGCACGCTCACCCGGCTGTTCACCATGAGCGGCCTCGAGCCCGTCGAGATCGGCTTCTACCGCACCCGGCCGCTCCACTGGCGCCAGGCGCTCAGGGGCCCGATGGGCTACGCATCGGGCCTGATCGCCGAGCGGCTCCCCCAGTACGCCCGGGGGCTGGTGGCTGTCGCCCGGCCAGCCGCCGCGTGACCGCTCCCGCGTCGGAGGCGCCGCACGACGAGCTCCACCGACTCGACGCCTGGTGGACCGTGCTGGCCGTCGATCCGTTCGCGGTGCGCCTCGTGCGGATCGTCGACCCGTGGAGGTGGGTCACCCCCATGCGGCTCACAGTGGTGGCCCACGGACTCGGGCTGGTCACCGCCGTGCTCTTCGCGTTCGGCCACCTGCTGGCGGCCGCCGTGCTCTACGAGATCCGCTTCGTGCTCGACTGCATGGACGGCAAGCTGGCCCGGCGCCGCGGCACCACCTCGGCCGCCGGCGCCTACGCCGACTTCGTGGGCGACTACCTCGTCACCGCGGCCAACTTCCTGGGTCTCGGCCTGTGGCTCCTGTGGACGGCGGAGACCCCCGCCCTCCTGGCGCTGGGGCCGGTCGTGGCCTTCCTCGCCCACATGGCCGTGCGGCTGAGCACCGAGATGCAGGGCACCATGTGGCGGGCGTCCGACGCCATGCCCGGCCGCTACGTGGCGTGGATGGCCCGGCACCGGCTCGTGCCAGCGCCGGTGCGCATCGACGTCGAGCACGCCTTCCTCTTCGGCGTCCCAGTGCTGTGGGCCCTGCTCGACGATGCCGTCGTGGTCGAGGTGGGGGCCGGCGTGGTCGCCGTCTACTTCACCTACGTCCTGCTCCGCTTCCTGCGCGGTGGCCTCAGCCTGGCCCAGAGCAAGGACCGCGCCGGCGCCGCCCAGGACCCGGCCGCGCCATGAGCCGACGCATGCGGCGCCTGCTGGTCGCCACCGGCGCGCTCGTGCTGCTGGGCAGCCTGATCGTGGTCACCGGCCTCCAGGTGGCGGGCGTCTCCGCCGACCTGCAGGACGCCAACGACCTGGTCGACGAGGCCGCCGTCGCGCTGCGCGACGGTCGCCTGGCCGACGCCACCGCCGCCCTCGGGGAAGCCCAAGACCTCGTCTTCAGCTCCAACGAGACGCTGCGCAGCTCCATCGGGCTCGGGCTCCTGCGGATGGTGCCCGGCGCGGGAGCCAACCTGCACAGCCTGCAGGAGTCGGTCGACCTCGCCGCGGTGGTGATCCACGGCGGGCTGCGGATCCTCGACCTCTCGGAGCCGCTGCAGTCCGACCAGGGGACCCTTGAGGTGAGCCTCTCCGACGGCACCGTCCCGATCGACGCGGTGACCGGTGCCCAGCGGGAGATCTCACACCTGCTCATCCAGCTGTCCGAGGCGCGGCGGTCGGCGTCGTCGGGCCTTCTTCTGCCGCCGGTGGCCGAGGCCCGCGACGCAGTGCTGGGCGAGGCCGCCGGGCGCGAGCAGCAGCTCGGGGTGCTCAACCGTGGGCTCGACCTCCTCGGCCACCTGGCGGGCGCCGACGGTCCCCGCCGGTACCTCATCGCCGTCGCCAACACGGCCGAGATGCGCGGCTCCGGCGGCATGATCCTCAACTACGGCGTGCTGGAGGGCCGCGACGGCGTCATCGATCTCGTGGAGTTCGGCGACATCGACGAGCTGGCCGTGCCGGGCCCGGTGAGCACCGAGCTCCTCCCCGACGACTACCTGGCCCGCTGGGGTGGGTTCGATGCGCTGTCGCGGTTCCGGCAGGCCAACCTCGCGGGCGACTTCACCGTGGTCGCTCCGGTGCTCGAGGCGCTCTACACCTCAGCTTCGGGCCTACCCGTGAACGGGGTCCTCCAGGTCGACCCCGATGGTCTGGCGGCCATCCTGGCGGGGGTGGGACCGGTGGTGGTGCCGGAGCTGGGCGAGGTGCGCTCCGACAACGTCGTCGACCTCACGCTCAACGAGGCCTACTTCCTCTTCCCCGATGTCGAAGCCCGCACCGACGTGCTGGGCGACGTGGCGGAAGCCGCCTTCCGTCGTCTCGTCGATGGCGACTTCCCCAGCCTGCGACCCCTCGCCGAAGCGCTGGTCGACGCTGTCGACGGTCGCCACCTGCTCATGTGGGCCGACCGGTCGGGGGCGCAGTCCGCCATAGAGGCCTTCGGTGCCGACGGTGCCTACCCGCCGGTCGAGGAGGTCGACGGGGCCAGCGACGCGTTCGCGCTGACCGCCCAGAACCTGGCTGGCAACAAGCTCGACTACTACCTCGACACCGAGCTCCGCCTCAGCGGCGACCGTGCCGCCGGCGCCCTCGGGGAGGTGGAGGCCGAGATCACCCTCACCAACACCGCCCCCGCCGATGTCACCGTCCCCGCCTACATCTTCGGCCCCGGCCCCGGTGAGGCCCAGCTGCCGGCGGGCACGCTCCGCAGCCTGGTGACGCTCTACCTCCCGGTGGGCGCCAGCCTCCAGGGCTCAGGAGGCGACGTCACCGTCGAACCGGTGTCGAGCGGGACCGAGGCGGGCCGACCCTACGCGTCGTTCATCGTGGACCTGGCGGCGGGGGAGGCCCGCACGGTGGCGCTCTCCCTGCAGCTGGCCCCCCGCCCCCCGGGCGACTACGAGGTGGTCCTGATCCCGTCCCCGCGGATCCGGCCCACCAGCGTCGCGGTCGACCTGACCACCGAGGCAGGAGCCGTGCAGGGAAGCGTCGAACTCGATCGGCAGTGGGTGCTCGCCCCGGCCACCGAGCCGACGGCCGCGGTGGGCCCGGTGTTCCGATGACGTAGCGTATGGGTGGTTTGGTAGAGTTCGCGGAGTTCGAGGTACGACTCCGGCGGGAGCAGAGCAGATGACGGCAAGGTCCACAGTGCGACGACGAGCCGCCATCGGCGCCGTCTTCGCGGCCTGCTGCCTCGCCCTGGTCGGCACCGTCGGGCCCGCGGCCGCGCAGGATCCCTACGGCGGCACCACCACCACGACCACCACCGCGCCGCCCGAGCTCGAGCCCGCCTGTGCCCTCAGCCTCACCGCCGGGGCCCCGGGCGCGGCGGCCAGCGTGCGGGTCACCAACGTGCCCTTCGGCGCCACGGTCCGCATCCTCCTCGGTGGGTCCGAGGTGGCCCGAGGCACCGCTCCTCTGCAGGGCCAGTCCGCCGACGCGCCGGTGGCCTTCGGCGGGCAGGTGCTGGCCGCCCAGGCCACCACCACCACCCTCGACATCGCGTTCACCGTGCCCGACCTCACCCCCGGTCGCTACCTCGTCACCGCCGTCGGCGCCGACTTCACGCTCCGCTGCGGACCCGATCCCGACGGGCTCTTCGATGTCCTCGGCAGCGCGCAGGGCCAGGGTGGCGGCGACGTCGGCGGGGGCTCGCTCCCCCGCACCGGCATCTACGTCGGCCTGCTGCTGGCCGTCGCCCTGGCCCTCTTCCTGATCGGACGCGCCCTCTTGTCCGCCAGCCGTCGCCGAGCCGATCGCGTCGAGAGCCGCCCCCTGACGCCCTCGTCCCGCCCCTGAAGTAGTCGGATCGCTGTCCACTCCTGCCAGACTGGGTCCATGCCCGCCGGTGAGCCGCCCGTTGTGCCGCCTCCCGACGTCGACGACTCCCTGAAGGAGGCCTGCGGGGTGTTCGGGGTGTACGCCCCGGGCCAGCCCGTCGCCCACCTCACCTACCTCGGGCTGTTCGCCCTCCAGCACCGGGGCCAGGAGTCCGCCGGCATGGCGGTCAGCGACGGCCGAGAGGTCTTCGTCGTGAAGGACCAGGGCCTGGTGGCCTCGGTGTTCGACGACCGAACCCTCGCCGGCCTCGACGGTCACCTGGCCATCGGGCACTGCCGCTACTCCACCACCGGCTCGTCCACCTGGCGCAACGCGCAGCCCGCCTACCGCAGCGCCGGTCCGCACCACTTCGCTCTCGGCCACAACGGCAACCTCACCAACACCGAGGCCCTGGCCGCCGACGCCGGCATGCTGCCGGGCACGGTCACCAGCGACACCGACCTCGTCGCCGAGCTGGTGGCCGCTGAGCTGGAGAAGGTCCCCGAGGGCCACAGCGACGAGCGCGACATCGAGCGAGGTCTCATCGAGGTCCTGCCCCGGCTCGAGGGCGCCTTCTCTCTCGTGATGATGGACGAGGGACGCATCATCGGCGTGCGCGACCCCAACGGCTTCCGGCCGTTGTGCCTGGGCAAGCTGGAGCAGGGCTGGGTGCTGGCCTCGGAGAGCCCGGCGCTCGACGTCGTGGGCGCCCACTTCGTGCGCGAGATCGAGCCGGGCGAGATGGTGGTGATCGACGCCTCCGGACCCCGGTCGTTGCGCCCCTTCCCCGACGCCCGGGTCGACCCCAAGCTCTGCCTGTTCGAGTTCGTGTACTTCGCCCGGCCCGACACCCGCCTCTACAACCAGAGCGTGCACCAGGCCCGCATCCGCATCGGCGAGGAGCTGGCCGACCAGGCGCCGGTCGAGGCCGACATGGTGATGGGCGTCCCCGAGTCGGGCGTGCCGGCCGCCGAGGGCTTCGCCCGTCGCAGCGGCATCCCCTTCGGCCAGGGCGTGGTGAAGAACCGCTACATCGGCCGCAGCTTCATCGCCCCGAGCCAGGAGCTGCGGGCCCGGGCGGTGCGCATGAAGCTCAACCCGCTGCGCGAGAACGTCGCCGGCAAGCGCCTGGTGGTCGTCGACGACTCGATCGTGCGGGGCACCACCCAGAAGCAGCTCACCAAGATGCTCCGGGAGGCTGGGGCCACCGAAGTGCACCTGCGCATCACCTCGCCGCCGGTGAAGTGGTCGTGCTTCTACGGCATCGACACCGGCGACCGCACCGAGCTGCTCGCCTCGTCGCTCACCATCGACGAGATCCGCGACTACCTCAACGTCGACACGCTGGCCTACGTGCAGCTCGACCGCCTGATCCCCTCCACCGGTGCCCCCGGTGCCGGGTTCTGCGACGCCTGCTTCACCGGCAACTACCCCGTCGCCGTGCCCGTCACCTTGCGCAAGCACGTGCTCGAGGGCCCGGCGCCGGCGCCGGCGGGCACCCCCGTCCAGACCGTCATCGACTAGGAACAGGGGCCGTGGGCACCAGCTACGAAGACGCGGGCGTCAGCATCTCCGCCGGCGAGGAGGCCGTCGAGCGCATCAAGGCCAAGGTGCGCTCCACGTTCCGGCCCGAGGTGATCGGCGACATCGGTGGCTTCGGTGGCCTGTTCGAGTTCGCCAGCCACCGCTACACCCACCCGGTGCTGGTGTCGTCCACCGACGGGGTCGGCACCAAGGCACTGGTGGCCCAGGCCATCGGCCGCTTCGACACCATCGGGATCGACCTCGTGGCCATGTGCGTCGACGACCTGGTGTGCCAGGGGGCCGAGCCCCTCTTCTTCCTCGACTACATCGCTGTCGGCAAGCTCGACCCCGACCACATCGAGCAGCTGGTGGAGGGCGTGGCCCACGGTTGCCGCCAGGCCGGTTGCGCCCTGATCGGCGGGGAGATGGCGGAGCACCCCGGGGCCATGGAGCCGGGCGAGTTCGACCTCGTGGGCTTCGCAGTGGGCGTGGCCGAGCGCGATCGCCTCATCACCGGCGAGCACGTGGGCACCGGCGATGTGCTCATCGCGCTGCCCTCGCCCGGACTGCGCTCCAACGGCTACTCGCTGGCCCGCAAGGTGCTGCTCGAGGACGCAGGGCGAGCCCTCGACGAGCCCGCCTGGGCCGGGGCGCCGCACAGCCTGGGTGAGGAGCTGCTGGTGCCGTCGGTGGTCTACGCACCCGCCATCGCCGAGCTGCTCCGCCACGTCGACGTGCGCGCCATCGCCCACATCACCGGCGGCGGCCTGCCCGGCAACCTGGTGCGGGTGCTGCCCGAGGACGCCGATGCCGTCGTCGACCCGAGCACTTGGGAGGCGCCCCGCATCTTCGGTGAGATCCAGCGCCTGGGCGGCGTCACCGACGACGAGATGCGCAAGGTGTTCAACCTCGGCGTGGGGATGGTGGTGGTCGTGGCGCAGGAGGAGGCGCACCGCACCCTCGACCTGCTGCGGGCCGACGGCCACCGGGCCAGCGAGATCGGCCAGGTCGTGCCCGGACACGGTCAGGTCCGCTTCGAGTAGCCCCCTATGGCGCACCTCCTGGTGGTCGACGACGACCCCGACATCCGGCTCCTCCTCCGCCTCGAGCTGTCGGTGGAGGGCCATCAGATCAGCGAGGCCGGCGACGGTGCAGCCGCCCTCGCCGCCATCGAGGCGGCACCACCCGATCTCGTGCTGCTCGACATCATGATGCCGGTGCTCGACGGGCGTGGCGTGCTGCAGGCGCTCGACCTCGCGGAGGCGCCGCCGGTGGTGGTGATCACCGCCATGTCGAGCGACGACGACCGCCATGTGGTGGAGCTGCTCGAGCTCGGCGCCCTCGACGTCATCCCCAAGCCCTTCGATCCCGGCTGGCTGATCCGCCTGGTCGACGCCGTCCTCCTGGTCGACGTCGACGAGCGCGAGCAGTACCGGCAGGGCCGCCTGGCGCGAGCCCGTCGATCGTGAGGCGCCGGGCCGTCGGCGCCGGCCTCCTGGTCGTCGCCGCCGTGGCCATCGGGTGCGTCGCCGTGGCCTGGTGGGAGGACCCGCCGCCCGTCACCGCTGAGGAGGCGGCCGATGCGGTGGCTCGAGCGCTCGCGGGCGCCGGGGTGCCGGCCACGGTGGCTCCCGATCCGCTGGCCAGCAGCTACGAGCCGCGCGGGGGACAGCGCACGCCTGTGTGGCAGGCCTTCGCCGCGGTGGAGGGCGGGACGATCCAGGTGTCGGTGTCCCAGCGCGGCGCGCGGCCCGTCTTCGTCGACGACCGCAGCCCCAACGGCGGCCAGCAGCTGCTGTCGGAGGCCCAGTTCGAGGCCGTGACCAGCGGCATCGACGACCCCGGCCGTCGCCGTCTCGTCCAGCGCAACGTCGTGCTCACCACCGCCGCCGCCCTCGTGCTGGCGGTGGCCACCGCCCTGTCCCTGCACCCCCACCGGGAGCCCGCATGACCGATCCGTCCCCACTCGTCGCCCACCTCCTCGAGCACAGCGTCCGCCGAGGCGAGTTCACCCTGAAGAGCGGCAAGCGCAGCAGCTGGTTCATCGACGCCAAGCAGACCACCTGCCGGCCCGACGGGATGCTGCTCGTGGCCGACGCCGCCCTCGCCGTGATCCCCCCCGACGTCACCGCCATCGGCGGCCTCACGATGGGCGCCGACGCGGTGGCCTTCGGGATCGCGGCCATCGCCGCCACACGCGGCCGCGACCTGCGCAGCTTCAGCGTACGCAAGGAGGTGAAGGGCCACGGCGGGGGCGGCCGCATCGCCGGGGCCCTCGAGCCGGGCGACAAGGTGGTCATCACCGAAGACGCCGTCACCCGGGGGGTGTCGATGCTCGAGGCCGCCCAGGTCGTGCGGGAGGCCGGCGCCGAGCCGGTCCTGCTCCTCCCCGTGGTCGATCGCGGCGGCACCGTGGCAGCCATGGCGGCCGAGCACGACCTGCCGCTCATGGCCCTCGTGACCGCCCCCGACCTCGGCTTCGGCTACGAGGGCTGAGGGGTTCAGAGCTCGAGCATGGCCTGCATGGCCGCCACGATCTTGGGGGTGTCGACGAAGAGCTCGGCCTCCAGCGGTGCCGCGAAGGGGTAGCTGGGGACGTCGGCGGTGGCCAGCCGGCGCACGGGAGCGTCGAGGTCCCAGAAGGCCTCCTCGGCGACGACGGCCGCCACCTCGGCGCCCACGCCGAAGCTCACGTTGTCCTCGTGCACCACCAGGCAGCGGCCTGTCTTGGCCACGCTGGTGAGCACCGTGGCGCGATCGAGCGGGCTGATCGTGCGCAGGTCGACCACCTCGATCGACGCTCCGGCTTCGTCGGCCAGGTGCTGGGCCGCCTCGAGGCAGAGGTGGCGGTGGAGGCCGTAGGTGACCACGGTGAGGTCGTCGCCCGCCCGCGCCACCTCGGCCAGGCCGATCGGCACCCGCCATCCGGCGTCGTCGGGGACGGGGCCGGTGATCAGGCGGTAGGTCTTCTTGTGCTCGAGGAACAGCACCGGGTCGGGGTCGTCGATGGCGGAGCGCAGCAGGCCGCACACGTCGGCCGGCGTGGAGGGCACCACCACCTTCAGTCCCGGGATGTGGGCGTAGGTCGCCTCGATCGACTGCGAGTGGTAGAGCGCCCCGTGCACCCCGCCGCCCCACGGGGCTCGCACCACCAAGGGCACGGCGAAGTCGCCGTCGGAGCGGTAGTGGATGCGGGCGGCCTCCGAGACGAGCTGGTCGAAGCCGGAGTGGATGAAGTCGGCGAACTGGATCTCGGCGATGGGCCGGAGACCGGCCAGGGCCAGGCCGATGCCGATGCCGATGATCGAGCTCTCGGCCAGCGGCGTGTCGAACACCCGACCCTCGCCGAACTCCTCGGCCAGGCCGTCGGTGGCCCGGAAGACGCCGCCGCGCGGGCCCACGTCCTCGCCGAGCAGCACCACGCGCTCGTCGCCGGCGAGGAGCTGCTGCTGGGTCCAGCGGATGGTGTCGACGATGTTGCGGTCGGTGCCGCCCTCGGGGACGGGCGCGGCGATGGGCGCGGTGCGCTCCTCGTCGAGGTCGTCGGGTGCCCCCGGCGTGCGGTGGATGGGGCGGGCGAACACCTTGGTGTAGGCGGTGCGGGCCTCGGGCACCGCGGCCGCCTCCGCGGCCTTGGCCGCCCGGTCGACCTCCTCCTTCACCTCGGTCTCGATGCGGTCTTCCTCCGCCTCCGACAGCAGGCGCTGCTCGATCAGGTACTGCGTGATGCGCCGCAGCGGGTCCTTCTTCCGCCAGGCCTCGACCTCCTGGGGAGTCCGGTAGGTGCGGTCGTCGTCGTCGGAGGTGTGGGCCAGGTAGCGGTAGGTCTTGCACTCGACGAGGGTGGGCCCGTCGCCCCGGCGGGCTCGCCGCACGGCGGAGTGCACGGCGGCGTAGGTGTCGAGCGGGTCGTTGCCGTCGACGATCACCCCACCGAAGCCGTAGCTGTGGGCTCGGTCGGCCACGTCGTCGACGGCCGATTCGTTGCGCATCGGCACCGAGATGGCGTAGCCGTTGTTCTCGCACACGAACACCATCGGGAGCTGGTGGATGCCGGCGAAGTTGAGGGCCTCGTGGAAGTCGCCCTTGGAGGTGGCGCCCTCCCCGAACCAGCTCACCGCCACACGGTCTTCCTTGCGGAGCTTGGCTGCGTAGGCCAGCCCGGCGGCGTGGGGAAGGTGGGTGGCGATCGGAGACGACCCGGTGATGACGTTGCCCTCGGCCCAGCCCCAGTGGTTGGGCATCTGGCGGCCGCCGCTGTTCGGGTCGTCGGCCCGGGCCAGCACGGCCAGGAGGATCTGCTCGACCGACATGCCGAGGGTGAGCATCACGCCGGTGTCGCGGTAGTAGGGCAGGGCGATGTCGTGGCCGGCCCGCAGGGCCCAGGCCGAGCCCACCTGCGCCCCCTCGTGGCCCTGGCCCGACACCACGAAGGCGGCCTTGCCCATGCGGTTCAGGCTCCACACCTTCTTGTCGAGCAGGCGAGCGGTGAGGATGGTGCGGTACATCCCCAGCAGGTCGTCGGCGGTGAGGCCGAGATCGGAGTGGCGGTCGTGGAGGTGGAGCACCGAGAGGTCGTCGCCCGTCGGCACGGGGCCTCCGCTGGGACGGGCCGGTTCGACGTCCGGTGGGACAGCCGCCTCGCCGGTGGTCTCGTCCGTCGCCTCTACGTCGGTGCCGGCCATCCGATGGCCCCCCTGTTCGGTCGTTGGCTAGGTGCCCGCCCGCTCCGCTCGTGCCGCCTCGATCCGACGCTCGGCGAGGAGGTCGGCCGCCTCTGCGGTGGTGACCCCTTCGGCCTCGGCCAGGTCGAGCACCTGGAGGACGGTGTGGCGGATCCCCCGGATGCGCTCCTCGGCACGTGAGCGATCGTAGCCGCCTCGTTCGTGGGCGATGTTGATCACTCCGCCGGCGTTCACCACGTAGTCGGGCGCGTAGAGCACACCGGATGTGGCCATCCGCTGGTCATCCTGCTCGGTTGCCAGCTGGTTGTTGGCCGATCCGACCACTGCCGTACAGCCCAGCTCCGGGATGGAGCGCTCAGAGAGCGCCCCGCCCATGGCGCACGGCGCATAGATGTCGCAGGCGACGCGGTGGGCCTCCGCCGGGTCGACCACCGCGGCGCCCGTGCGCTCTGCGACCACGGCGGCGGCCTCGGGTCGGACGTCGGCCACCGTGAGGCGGGCCCCCGCGGCGTGGAGGTGGTCGGCCAGCGCCGCTCCCACCTTGCCCACCCCCGCGATGCACACGTGCCGATCGGCCAGGGAGGAGCCCCAGAGCCGCTCGGCCACCGCCTCCATGGCGGCCAGCACGCCGAGGGCGGTGGCCGGCGAGGGGTCGCCCGACCCGCCGAGGTGCTCGCTCACGCCGGTCACGTGGGGGGTGATCGTGCGGATGAGGTCCATGTCGGCCTGGGTGGTGCCGACGTCCTCGGCCGTCACGTAGCGGCCCGAGAGGCTGTCGACGATGCGGGCGTAGGCGATGATCAGCGCATCGGTGCGGGTGACGGCGGGGTCGCCGAGGATCACGGCCTTGCCGCCGCCCTGGTCGAGCCCGGCGGCCGCGTGCTTGTAGGTCATCCCCTTGGCCAGGCGGCACACGTCGATCAGCGCCGCACCCTCGTCGGCGAAGGGGTAGAAGCGGGTGCCGCCGAGGCCGGGCCCGAGCACGGTCGAGTGGACGGCGATGATGGCCCGCAGCCCCGTGGCCTGGTCGTGGCCGTAGACCACCTCTTCGAAGCCGTCGGCTTCCATGATCGCCATCGGTCCGGTCATCCCTGGGCCAACCTACCCATGAGGCCCCTCCCCAGCCCGGGTGTGAACCATGACTAGTCACCCATCCAGCCCCAAATGGCCCGATCGGGCCATTGGCCGAAGGCACCCGACTCCCTACGTTTATGGCTGAAACGGACAACACGCCACCTCTGAGCGTGGTCGCCGGAACCGCACCATCGAGGACGCACCATGACGCAGCACGACGACATCGACGCACCCGAGGCCCTGCTCACCCCCAGTGAGGTGGCCGCCCTGTTCCGTGTCAACCCCAAGACGGTGACCCGCTGGGCGCGCGCCGGGAAGCTCACCGCGATCCGGACGCTCGGCGGGCACCGTCGGTTCAAGGCCTCCGAGATCCGGCGCTGCCTCGAGGAGATGTCGCACGAGCCCGGCTGAGGCTCCGCCACCACATCTCCAAGGTTCGCCACGACGCCCGGTCCGCCCCGGGCGTCGTGGCGCGTCCCGGCCGCGTTCCGTCAGCCGGGCACGCGCTTTTCCCGCCTGAGGGGCCGTCAGGTACCGTCGTCCCTCTCGTGCGGCGGGCCCGCCCGCCCACCGTTCCCACCGACAGGACGACCATGGCGACCAACACCGCTGCCTACTCCATCCGCCTCCGGGTCCGGCTCGACAACCGTCCCGGCACGCTCGGCCGGCTGGCCACCGCCATCGGCGAGGTAGGGGGCAACATCACCGCCATCGGCGGGTTCGACGTGCGCGGCAGCCACCTCGACGAAGACGTGCTGGTCAACTGCTCCTCGGAGGACCACATCCAGAAGGTCACGGCGGCGGTGCGCGCCGTCGACGGCGTCGAGGTGGTGGAGGTGCTCGACCGCACCTTCGAGATGCACCAGGGCGGCAAGATCGAGGTGCTGGCCCGCATGCCGGTGGCCGACCGCGACGACCTGTCGATGGCCTACACGCCGGGCGTGGCCCGCGTGTGCACGGCCATCCAGCAGACACCGGCGCTGGCCCACGAGCTCACCATCAAGAAGAACACCGTGGCCATCGTGTCCGACGGCACCGCGGTGCTGGGCCTCGGCGACATCGGCCCCGCCGGCGCGCTGCCGGTGATGGAGGGCAAGGCGCTCCTGTTCAAGGCCTTCGCCGGTGTCGACGGCTTCCCCATCTGCCTCGACGTCACCACCCCCGAGGAGATCATCGAGACGGTGGTGCGCATCGCCCCCGTCTTCGGCGGCATCAACCTCGAAGACATCGCGGCCCCGGCCTGCTTCGAGATCGAGGACCGGCTCAAGGAGCTGCTCGACATCCCCGTGTTCCACGACGACCAGCACGGCACTGCGGTGGTCACCCTGGCGGCGCTCGAGAACGCGCTCCGCATCGTCGACAAGCCGATGAGCTCGCTCAAGGTCGTGATCGCCGGCGTGGGCGCAGCCGGCGTGGCCATCAGCAAGATCCTCCTCGAGGCGGGCGTGGCCCAGATCATCGGCGTCGACCGCAAGGGCGC
>JBPPMN010000362.1:0-55769 GCA_051306055.1 Acidimicrobiales bacterium | reverse complement strand
GGTCGACACCACAGGATCCCCCCGATGAAGGCGCTGGTGTTCTCCCGGAAGCCGGCCAAGTTCGCCGCCGCCATGGTGGCCGGGCGCCTGTCCCCCGGTGCCGGCGCCAAGGTGGGTCCGCTGGCGCTCCGCGACATCGATCCGCCCGAGCTGCCCGGCCCGGGCTGGCAGCGGGTGCGGCCCCGGCTGGCCGGCATCTGCGGATCCGACCTCGCCACCCTCGCCGGCACCTCCTCGCGCTGGTTCGAGCCGATCGTGTCGTTCCCGTTCACACCTGGCCACGAGGTGGTGGGCGATCTCGACGACGGCTCGCGCGTGGTCGTGGTGCCGGTTCTCAGCTGCGTCGCCCGCGGCATCTCGCCGGTCTGCCCGCCGTGCGCCGACGGTCGCATCAACCACTGCGAGCGCGTCGGCTTCGGGCAGCTCGAGCCCGGTCTGCAGTGCGGGTTCTGCGAGAGCACGGGGGGTGGCTGGTCCACGCTCATGGTGGCCCACGACAGCCAGCTGGTGTCCGTGCCCGAGGCCTTGGACGACGTCGCCGCCGTGCTGGTGGAGCCGACCGCCTGCGCCGTGCACGCCGCCGCCCAGGTGGAGGCCGATCGGGTCGCCCTCATCGGCAGCGGCACCCTCGGACTGCTCACCATCGCCGCCCTGCGCCACGCCCGCCCCGACATCGAGATCCTGGCCACCGGCAAGCACCCGCACCAGAAGGCCCTGGCCAAGGAGCTGGGCGCGGATGCGGTGGTGGCTCCCGGCGAGCTCGACCGCGCCGTGCGGGCCCGCACCGGCACGATGCGCCTCGACAACGGTCAGCTGGGCGGCGGGATCGAGGCGGTGGTCGACTGCGTCGGCTCACCCGACTCCATCGCCCAGGCCCTGCGCGTCGCCGCGCCGGGCGGCACCATCCACGCCGTCGGGATGCCCGGCGTCACCACCGTCGACCTCACCCCGCTCTGGCAGCGGGAGGTGGCGCTGCGCGGTGCCTACGCCTACCAGCGCCACGACTTCGACACCGCCCTCGACCTGGTGGCCGAGCTCGACCTCGGTCGCCTGGTGAGCGCCACCTACCCGCTCGGTCGCTACGAGGAGGCCGTGGCCCATGCCGCGGCAGCCGGATCCCGCGGCGCCGTCAAGATCGCCTTCGACCTGCGGTCGGAACGAGAGAGAGACAACCTCTGATGCCCCGCCCCGGATTCGTCCTCGACGTCGACAAGTCCACGCCGCCGATCCTGTTCCACCACGGGGAGTCGCTGAAGCTCGAGCGCCTGCCCGCCGGTCGCAGCCGGGTGCTCTATCCCGGCGAGCCGCTGGAGCCGCTCGACGACCCCGACGCCGCCATCCGCCTCGCGCTGGCCAACCCACTCGGCGACTCCGAGCCGCTGCGGGCCCTCCTGCACCCGGGGATGAAGCTCACCATCGCCTTCGACGACATCAGCCTCCCCCTGCCCCCGATGCGACGTCCCGACGTGCGCCAGCGGGTGATCGAGGCGGTGCTCGACGAAGCCGCCGCCGCCGGTGTCGACGACGTGCACCTGATCGCGGCCCTGGCCCTGCACCGGCGCATGACCGAGGCCGAGCTGCGCCACGCCGTGGGCGACCGCGTCTACGACGCCTTCGCCCCCCAGGGCCACCTCTACAACCACGACGCCGAGGACCCCGACAACCTCTCGTTCATCGGCGAGACGAAGCACGGCGAGGAGGTGGAGATCAACAAGCGGGCGGCCGACAGCGACCTCATCGTCTACGTGAACATCAACCTCGTGTCGATGGACGGCGGCTGGAAGTCGACCGCCACGGGCCTGTCCTCCTACAAGTCGCTGCGCCACCACCACAACGTGAAGACCATGCAGCACTCGCGCAGCTTCATGGACCGCCACAAGAGCGAGCTCCACTCCTCCAACTGGCGCATGGGCGAGGTGCTGCGCAACAGCGGCATCAAGGTGTTCCAGATCGAGACCACCCTCAACAACGACACGTTCGGCACGTCCGGGCCGATGTCGGTGCTGCAGAAGCGCGAGTGGGAGTGGACGGCCCGCGATCGGGCCACGTTCATCGGGATGAAGGCCGGCCTCGACCGCCTGCCCATGAAGGCGCGGCGCCGGATCTTCCAGTCGTGGCTGTCGCCCTACGGCATCACCTCGGTCCAGGCCGGCGAGGTGGAGGCCGTCCACGAGGTGACCACCGCCAACGTGTTCGAGCAGCAGCTGGTGGAGATCGAGGGTCAGACCGACATCCTCACCATGGGGCTCCCGTACATCTGCCCCTACAACGTGAACTCGGTGATGAACCCGATCCTGGTGATGTGCCTGGGCCTCGGCTACTTCTTCAACATGTACCGGGGCCAGCCGCTCGTGCGTGAGGGCGGCGTGGTGATCATGAGCCACCCCACCCCGTGGGAGTTCCACCCGGTGCACCACCCGAGCTACATCGACTTCTTCGAGCAGGTGCTGGCCGAGACCACCGATCCGGTGGAGATCGAGTCCCGCTTCGAGAAGAGCTACGCGGAGGACGAGTGGTACCGCCACCTCTACCGCACCAGCTACGCCTACCACGGCGTCCACCCGTTCTACATGTGGTACTGGGGCTGCCACGGCATGAGCCACGTCGCCAAGGTGATCATCGTGGGCGGCGAGCCCCGCTCGGTGCGGCGCCTCGGGTTCACCCCGGCGTCCACCCTCGACGATGCCCTCGAGATGGCGGCCGACGTGGTGGGCCGCGACGCCACCATCACCCACCTGCACAACCCGCCGATCGTGATGGCCGACGTCACATGAGGATCCCGGTGCGGCCGCCGAAGCTGCCGTTCCCCTTCAGCGCCCCCACCACGCCCGGGGGCGTGGAGCCGCGCCCGGCCGCCCGTCGCTACGGCGCCGACTACGACTCCGACTGGGCCCGCCGGTTCCCGGCCCGGTTCGCCCGCACCGTGCTGCTCGAGAGCGTGCTGCGCCCGGCCGTGGCTGCCCTCGGTGCCCCGGAGCGCCACGGCCTCGACCGCCTCGCCGGGCTCACCGACGGACCGGTGATCTTCGCCGGCAACCACCACAGCCACCTCGACACCCCGGTGGTGCTCACGTCGATCCCCGAGCCCTGGCGCTACAAGGTGTTCGTGGGGGCGGCGGCCGACTACTTCTTCCGCACGCGGGCCACCTCCACCGTCTCCGCGCTGGTGATCGGGGCCATCCCGATCGAGCGCTCCAAGGTGACGCGCCGCTCGGCCGACCAGGCCGCCGCGCTGATCGCCCAGGGCTGGTCGATGCTCATCTTCCCCGAGGGCGGGCGCTCGCCCGACGGCTGGGGCCAGACCTTCCGGGGCGGTGCTGCCTACCTCTCGAGCCGGTGCGACGTGCCGGTGGTGCCGCTCCACATCGAGGGCACGGCCAAGATCCTCCGCAAGGGGGCCAAGCGCCCCACGCCGGCCAACGTGCGGGTCACCTTCGGCACCCCGCTGCGGCCGGTTGAGGGCGAGAGCGCCAGCCGCTACGCGGAGCGCATCGAGCGGGCCGTCGCCACCCTGGCCGACGAAGCATCGACCGACTGGTGGCAGGCCAACCGTCGGGCGGCGGCCGGCACCACCCCGGCGCTCAGCGGTCCCGATGCTCCGGCGTGGCGTCGGGCCTGGGCGCTGGGCGACCGCTCCCGGAAGCGGCGCCGGCAGACCCGCCCCTGGCCGAAGCTCTAGCCCCACCCCTCGGCTGGCGCGGCGACACCACGACCCCGGGCGACCCGAGCAGCCAGGCGATGAGCGCGACGGCGGTGGAGGTGGCCAGCACGGCGAGGGCCACCGCGGTGGCAGACAGGGCGAGCATCGTCGACTTCGACGACGGGTGGTGCCGACCCGGTTCCCGCGACCGCTACCTTCGCTGCGGTGCGCCGCAGCATCGTCGTGTTCCTCGTGGGGGTGCTGGGCTCAGCCGCCATCGCCGTCGGAGCGATCGCTTGGATGCAGTGGGACCGCGAGCCCGCCGAGGAGGGACCCAGCCCCAACCGCCTGGCCACCGATCGCCCGTGCCCGCCGCTGGAGGAGGCGCCGGCTCCGCCGCAGCTGCCCCCTGGCACCATCGAGGCGGTGGTGGTGGGCGAAGCAGAGCAGCCCACCAGCCTCGCCCTGGCCCCTGACGGCTCCGGCGACGGCGTGCTGGGCGAGCGCCTCGGACGCCTCCTGCGGGTCGAGGCCGGCGAGATCACCGACGAGGTGCTGGTCGACCTGAGCGACGACACCCAGGACGAGGGCGATGGCGGCCTGCTGGCCCTGGCCTACGACCCGGGAGGCGGCTGGCTCTACTCCTACCGCGCCACGGCCGACCGCGACGACGTGATCGTGGCCCACCGGGTCGGCGACGACGGCCGGTTGGTGTCAGGCGACGACCGGGAGATCCTGTTCGTCGACCACCCCGACTCCATCCAGCACCACGGTGGCGCCTTCTCCTTCGGCCCCGACGGGATGCTCTACGTGGGCCTCGGCGACGGGGGCGGCCTGGGCGATCCGCGTGAGAACGCACAGGACCCGTCGACCCTGCTGGGCAAGGTGCTGCGCATCGACCCCACGCCCGAGGGCGAGCAGCCCTACCTCGTGCCGCCCGACAACCCCTTCGTCGGCGTGGACGGGCACGCGCCGGAGGTGTGGGCACTCGGCGTGCGCAACCCGTTCCGCCTCAGCACCGATCCCGAGACCGGCGACCTCTGGTTGGGCGACGTGGGCCAGTCGTGCTGGGAGGAGCTCGACCGCCTCCCCACCGGCGCGGGCTCCGGGGGGCGCAACCTGGGCTGGAACCACAAGGAGGGCACCGAGGACTTCCTCGGCGGTGAGGTCCCGGGGGAGGAGCTCGAGCCGGAGCTCACCTATTCGCACCGCGCCGGCTGGTGCTCGATCGTGGCCGGCTACGTGCCGCGCTCGTCGCTGCTCCCCGCCCTCGACGGCTGGCTGCTCCACACCGACTACTGCAAGGGCCATCTGATCGGGCTCCGAGCCGACGACGACGGGCCGCCGGAGCTGCTCGACACCGGCATCCGAGCGCAGAACCCGATCGCGATCCTGCCGGGTCCGGCCGACCTCCCCTGGATCCTCACGCTGGGCGGCGAGGTGCTCGAGGTGCGCCCGGTGGGCTGATCAGCCCGAGGGCGGCGGGTCGGTGGGCCCGTGGGGCAGCCACACCACCACGGAGGTGCCACCATCGATCCCGTCGTCGATGTGGATGGTGCCGCCATGGGTGGCCACCACCTTGGCGCAGGTGGCCAGCCCGATGCCGCTCCCGGCCCGATGGTCGTCGGGCTGCAGCCGGGTGAACACCCCGAACACCTCCTCGCGTTGGGCAGGCGCGATGCCGACGCCGTTGTCGGCCACGGTGAGGGTGACGCCGCGCTCGTCGCTCGACGTGGTGACCGACACCTGCGGGGCCACCCCCGCTCGGGTGAACTTCAGCGCGTTGGCGAGGAGGTTCTGCAGGAGCTGGCCCAGCAGCGTCGCCTGGCCCCAGGCCTCGCCCAGCCGCCCGACCTCCACCACGGCGTCCTGCTCGGTCACGGTGGCCTGGAGATCGGCCAGCACCTGGGCTACGAGGTCGTCGAGGTCGACCGGCTCGGGCGTGCCGCGGCCGGCCCCGATGGCGGCGAAGGTGAGCAGGTCCTCGATGAGCTGGCGCATCCGGTTGGCGCCGCGACGGGCGATCTGGAGGAGCTCATCGGACGCATCGCCGGTGCCCGGAGCGGCGGCCAGGGCCATCTCGATGCGAGCCAGCGGCGCCTTGAGGTCGTGGGCGGCGGCGTAGGCGAAGCGCTCGAGCTCCTCGTTGGACCGCTCGAGCTCCGCGTTGCGGTGCTCGAGCTCGCGCCGGGCGTCGTGCAGCGCAGCGGCGTCGTCGGCCCGGGCCAGCGCGGTGAGGAACGACTCGCCGGCCAGGCGCAGCAGGGCGGTGGCATCGTCGTTGAAGGAGACCCGTGAGACCGTGGCGATCAGGGCGAGGAAGCCCCAGCACCCGCGATGGGTCGGGAGCGGCACGACCAGCACCGATCGCACCCCTTCGGCTCGCAGCGCCGCCAGCACCTTGGGGGCCGTGACGCCGAGCTCCCCGACGTCCTCGAGGCGCAGGAGCTGGCCTGAGCGCAGCACGTCGAGCCACCACCGGCGCACCTCAGGGTCGGGATCGGGGATGTGGGATCGCGGATCGACCTCGGGATCGCGCCACTCGAGGGCCGTGATCACCTCCAGGTGCCGGCCACGCAGGAAGTGGGAGCGGTCGGCTCCCATCATGCGGGCCAGGTCGCCGATGCCCTGCTCGATGACCGCCGGCACCTCTTCGGCCGAGGTGGCCACCAGCCGCGCCGTGGTGGTGGCGACCTGCTCCTCCAGCTCCACCTGTCGGCGGAGGGCCTCTTCGAGGCCCTTGCGCTCGGTGATGTCGGCGGCGGTGACGTAGATGCGGCCTTCGTCGAGGTCGGAGCGAGCGTTGCCCTGCACCCACCGGTAGGAGCCGTCCTGGGCCCGGATGCGCACCGTGACCGCCACCGCATCGCCGCCACTGAGCAGGGTGGCCAGCTCCACCGCGATCTGCGGCATGTCCTCCTCGTGGAAGTAGCTGAGGAGCGGCGTGCCCAGCAGCTCCTGCCGGGTCCAGCCGAAGGTGCGCTGCCAGGAGTCGCTCAGCTCCAGGATCTTGGTGTCGAGGTCGAGGATCCCGAGCAGGTCGATCGACATCTCGAGGAAGCGCCGCGTGGAGCTGGCGACGTCGGCGGGACGACCCGCCCCACGGTCACCTTCGCTCGTGCCCACGACCCCGATGCTACGACGTGGGATCAGTCGACGAGGCGCAATCCCGTGGGAGCGATGCTCGGCTCGGCTACCGGGAGGTCCACCACGAACTCCGTTCGATGGGCCGGGAACACGTGCTCCGAGTGCAGCACCGGTCGGCCGGAGGGGTCGGCTGTGGTGCGCTCGCAGCGCAGCACCGGCGAGCCCACGGGGATCTCCAGCAGCGCGGCGTCGTCGGCGCCCACCGACGCGGCGCCGATGGTCTGCACCGCCCCGCCGAGCGGCGCGTCGAGCAGCTCGTAGAACGGCGCCCGCTCGACGTCGGCCCGCGACAGCGACGCTCCGAGGTCGTCGGGGCACCACACGGTGACCCGGGCGAACGGCTCGCCGTCGGCCAGGTTGAGGCGCCGCACCTCCAGCACCGTGTCGCAGCGCAGGACGGCCCGCACCCTCGGTGGGGCGGCCACGAACCCGAAGTCGAGGATGCGACGCTCCGAGCGCACCCCGGAGGCGGCCAGCTGCGCCTCGATGGTGCCGAGGCGCCCGAGCGACTGGCGCAGCGGATCGACGGCCACGAACCACCCGAAGCCCTGGCGGGCGTCGACCAGGCCCTCGTCGCGCAGCACCTCGAGGGCCTTGCGGACGGTCACCCGGCTGGCCTCGTAGGATCGAGAGAGCTCCGCCTCGCTGGGCAGCAGCCGCCCAGCGGCGAACACCCCCGCCGACACCTGCTGGCGCAGGTCGTCGGCGATGGTGCGGTAGCGGTGCGCTCTCACTTGTCCTATACTTGTATCAACTGCTGGACGACGCAAGGGGATCCACCATGTCCGAGGCCGCCGCCTCCACCCCCATCGAGCTGGTCGACGAGGTCTACGCCCGTCTGCCCGAGCGGGTCGCCGTGGGCCGCGAGCGCCTCGGCCGAGGCCTCACCCTCGCCGAGAAGATCCTGATCAACCACCTGAGCGACGCCGCGCAAGACGTCGACCGCGGGCGCACCTACAACGACTTCGCGCCGGATCGGGTGGCGATGCAGGACGCCACCGCCCAGATGGCCCTGCTGCAGTTCATGACCGCCGGCCTCCCCCAGGTGGCGGTGCCCTCCACCGTGCACTGCGACCACCTCATCCAGGCCAAGGCCGGCGCCGACATCGACCTCAAGTTCGCCCTCGACACCAACAGCGAGGTCTACGAGTTCCTGCGCACGGTGTCAGCCAAGTACGGCATCGGCTTCTGGAAGCCCGGCAGCGGCATCATCCACCAGGTGGTGCTCGAGAACTACGCCTTCCCGGGCGGGATGATGATCGGCACCGACAGCCACACCCCCACTGCGGGCGGCCTCGGCATGGTGGCCATCGGCGTCGGGGGCGCCGACGCCGTCGACGTGATGACCAGCTTCCCCTTCAACGTGCGCTGGCCGAAGCTCATCGGCGTGCAGCTGACCGGCACGCTGTCGGGCTGGTCGAGCCCGAAGGACATCATCCTCAAGGTGGCCGAGATCCTCACCGTGAAGGGGGGCACCGGCGCCATCATCGAGTACTTCGGCCCCGGCGCCGACTCCATCACCGCCACCGGCAAGGCCACCGTGTGCAACATGGGCGCCGAGATCGGTGCCACCACCTCGCTCTTCGCGTACGACCCGAACATGGCCGAGTACCTGCGGGCCACCGGACGAACGGCCATCGCCGACGCCGCCGACGCCGTGGCCGAGCACCTCCGGGCCGACGACGACGTGCTGGCCGACCCGGCCGCGGTGTTCGACCAGCTGATCGAGATCGACCTCGACCAGCTGGGCCCGATGATCAACGGTCCCCACTCCCCCGACCGCGCCCACCAGCTGGCGGAGGTGGGCGAAGCGGCCCGCACCGAGGGATGGCCGCTCGAGATCTCCTCTGCCCTGATCGGCTCGTGCACCAACAGCTCCTACGAGGACATCACGCGGGCCGCCTCCATCGCCCGCCAGGCATCCGCCAAGGGCCTGCGCACCAAGACCCAGCTCCTCATCACCCCGGGCTCCGAGCAGACGCGAGCCACCATCGAGCGCGATGGCCTGCTCGCCGACCTCGAGGCCATCGGCGGCACGGTGCTGGCCAACGCCTGCGGACCGTGCATCGGCCAGTGGGACCGCACCGACCTCGACACCTCGAAGCTCAACACGATCGTGAACAGCTACAACCGCAACTTCCCGAAGCGCAACGACGGCAACGCCAACACGCTCAGCTTCGTCACCAGCCCCGACACCGTGATCGCCCTGGCCCTGGCCGGCACGCTCGACTTCGACCCCCGCACCGACAGCCTCACCAACGACGCCGGCGAGGAAGTGCGCCTCGACCCGCCCGTGGGCCAGGCCCTCCCCGACGCAGGGTTCGATCCGGGTGAGGAGACCTTCCAGGCCCCACCGCCCGCCGGCACCGACGTGGAGGTGGTGGTCGATCCCCAGAGCGACCGGCTCCAGCTGCTCGACGCCTTCGAGGCCTGGGACGGCAACGACTACGAGACCCTCCCCATCCTGCTCAAGGCCCAGGGCAAGTGCACCACCGACCACATCTCGGCCGCCGGTCCGTGGCTCAAGTACCGCGGCCACCTCGAGAACATCTCGGGCAACCTCTACCTCGGAGCGGTCAACGCCTACACCGGCGAGGCGGGCACCGGGAAGGACCCCCTCGACGGCGAGACGCGCCCGTTCCCCGAGATCGCCAAGCGCCTCCACGAGGCGGGCATCGGTTGGGTGGCCATCGGCGACGAGAACATGGGCGAGGGCAGCTCCCGCGAGCACGCGGCCATGGAACCTCGCTTCCGCAACGCCAAGGTCATCCTGTCGAGGAGCTTCGCCCGCATCCACGAGACCAACCTGAAGAAGCAGGGCCTCCTGCCGCTCACCTTCTCCGACCCGGCCACCTACGACGAGATCGGCGAGGACGACACGATCAGCATCCACGACCTCGCCGCTCTCGCCCCCGACCAGCCGGTGCGCGGCACCATCCACAAGCCCGACGGCACCACCGTGGCCTTCAGCGCCGACCACACCTTCAGCCCGGAGCAGATCGACTGGTTCCGCGCCGGTGGCGCCCTCAACATCATCCGCCAGAAGCAGGCCGGCTGAGCAGGGTCGGGACCGCCCTGGGGTCGGTTCGCCCGCCTTCGCTCATCTGCGCCTCCGGGAGGCGGGCAAAACAGGCCAGATGGCCCTCCCCAGCAGGGTGGGCGGCCGGTAGCGTCCATCCGCGTTGGAGGAGAGCCAGGGAGGCCGCGTGGGGATGACCGACCCCGGTGAGGCCGGCGACGCAGCGTTCGGGCACGACCAGGTGGTCCAGATCACCGAGTCGGCCGTCAACCCGTTCTGCGTCATCGACCTCACGGGCACGGTGCTGTGGGCGGGCGAGTCGATCGTCGAGCTGCTGGGCTGGAGCGCGGACGAGCTGGTGGGGCGCTCGATGATCGAGCTCGTCGCCCCGAGCTCGCTCGACGACGCCCTCTCCTCGCTCGGGGCCGCCACCGACTACATCAGCTCCCGCTCCGAGGAGGCCTCCACCTGGGAGGGCATCGGCCCGGTCGTGGAGCTCGTGCGCGCCGACGGCGCCGCCGTGCGGTGCGCCATCGCCGTGGCCACACCGGTGCGCACCGGCCTGACCGGCCTCGTGCTGCAGCTGCGGCGGGCCGAGTCCGACAGCTCGCTCGAGGACGCGCTGGTGGCCATGGGTCGAGGCGACAGCATCACCACCGTGCTCGGGCGGGTGGGCCACATGCTCGCGGGCGAGCTGCCCGCCGTCGACGTGGTGGTGGCCCACCGCTGCACCGACGACGGCCACAACGAGACCATCGGCGCGCCGGCGGGCCGAGGCGGGATCTTCGAGCCCGGTGCCCTGGCGGGCACCCCGTGGTTCGAGGCCACCGAGGCCCTGGGCACGGTGGTCGACCACCCCATCGACGACCTGCCCGAGCTCTTCCTCGGCGCCGCCCGAGCGGCGGGCTACCGGTGGCTCACGGCCCTCGGCATCGACGCGGCAGGGCCTGGCCGCGCCCGCAGCGCCCTGGCCATCTGGAGCCGTCACCCCTACGCCAGCCACGTGTTCAGCCAGCAGCGCCTGCACCGGGCGGCGGGGCTCGTGGGCCTCGTGGTGCAGTGGGAGGAGGGTCGCCGAGCCCTCGAGTGGGCCGCCACCCACGACGTCCTCACCGGGCTCCCCAACCGGTCGAGCTTCGTCACCGCCATCAACGGTGAGGCCACCGACGGCGCCACCGCGGTCCTCTACCTCGACCTCGACGACTTCAAGCCGGTGAACGACCAGCACGGCCACGCCCTCGGCGATCGGGTGCTGGCCCTGGTGGCCACCCGGCTGCGCCACGGTGTGCGCCCCACCGACATGGTGGCCCGCCTCGGCGGCGACGAGTTCGCGGTGCTCTGCCCCGCCATCGGCGACCTCGGCGTCGCCGGCGGGCTGGCCGACCGGCTGGTGGAGTCGGTCAGCCGACCGATGACCATCGACGACATCGAGGTGCAGGTTGGGCTGAGCATCGGCATCGCCGCCCTGGTCGAGGGCGACGGTCCCGATGAGGTGCTGGATCGGGCCGACGAGGCGCTGCGCGAGGCCAAGGCATCGGGCAAGCACCAGTGGGTGGCCCACTGACCGACGGTCAGTCCTGGCCGGGGCGGCGCTGCTCCTCGTCGGTGCGATCGGCCACCTTGCCGCCCGGGTAGGTGCGGCGCAGCTCGTCCTCGGTGGGCGTGCGCTTGCGGCGCGCCTCTGCCGGCAGCAGCGCGGTGATGGCCTTCATGATGCGCTTGGTGTCGGCATCGGGCGACCGTCCGGCCAGCGCGGCCACCGGCGGGCCGACCTGGATCGTGACGGTGGGCGGATGGCCGAGCGCCAACAGGTTGGGCAGCTTCTCGCTGCGGGGCCACACCTGCTCTGTGCCCCACAGGCCGACCGGGATCACCGGTGCGCCAGAGAGGGCGGCCAGCTTCGCCGCCCCCCAGCGGCCCTTCAGGATGGGATCGAAGAAGGCGGGGCCCCGGGGGATCGTGCCCTGGGGCATCAGCGCCACCAGCTCGCCGGCGGCGAGGGCCGCGGCCGCCTCGGCCAGAGGTTCGTCGGACCCGGTTCCCCGCTCCACCCGGATGCCACCCATCGCCCGGGCGAGCTGGCCGACCACCGGAGCGTCGAACACCTCCTTCTTCCCGAGGAAGCGCACCGGCCGCCCACGCTTGGCCAGCGCAACCGCCATGGCCACGGGGTCGAAGTAGCTGCGGTGGTTGCCAACCACGATCGCCGGACCGGTCTCGGGGATGTGCTCCACCCCGGAGATGTCGAACCGGGCGTAGGGCATCAGCTCCGGGCGGACCATCGACAGCAGCGCCTTCTGGGGCTCGATCCCGACGATCGGGAGCTTGGGCACGCCGGCGGGCACGTCGAGGTGCACCACCGGCCAGCGCCGCAGCAGTGCCACGACGACCATGCGGGGATCGGGGTTGACCACCACGGGGTGGGCCACGGCCGCCAGCATGGGCACGTCGTAGTAGCTGTCGGAGTAGGCCCAGCTCTCGGCGAGGGAGACGCCGCGCTCGAGGGCCCACTCCTGGATGGCCCGCAGCTTCCCCGGCCCCCACACGAACTCGCCGTCGAGGGTGCCGTCGTAGACGCCGTCGCGCTCGCCGTACCGGGTGGCCACGACATCGTCGAAGCCGAGGGCGTCGGCCAGCGGCTTCACCAGGTCGTAGGGGGTGGTGGTGGCCAGCACCAGCGGACGACCGGCGCTGCGGTGCTCCTCGAAGATCGGCCGAGCGAAGGGCTGCAGGCTGGCCGCCAGCGCCTCCGCGGCCAGCTCGCCGGCCTCCTGCACCTGTGAGCGCACCCAGCCCGAGGCGAATCGGACCGCCCGCCGGGTGACCTCCATGCTGGGGCGGTTCTCGCCGAACAGGTCGTAGACCCGGTAGACGAGCTGCTCTCCGGGCAGGCTCCGGTCGGTGACGCCGGCCTGCTTCAGCGCCTCGCCGATGGCGGGGCCAGAGGCGCCCCGGAGCAAAGTGCGGTCGAGATCGAAGAACGCGGCGCCGGTGGTCATGTGAGGACGGTACTCCTGTCGGAAAACCGGAAACACCGAGCCGGGGGGAGGCTCGGTGTTCCGTATCTTGCGAGGGGCCAGAGGGGGGATCCGGCCTCATCTCGCTGGGAGGGCACTCCGGGGGGTGGAGTGCTTCCTCTTGTACGCACGACGGTACGCCCGGGCTAGCGATCCGTCAAACAGTTGTTTCCGATAGGTGCCATCATGTTGAGCGATGGAACTCCGCCAGCTCACCGCCCTCATCGCCGTGGCCGAGACCGGCAGCTTCTCCGCTGCGGCGCGCGCCCTCCACACGGTGCAGTCCAACGTGTCCACCCACATCGCTCGGCTCGAACGGGAGGTGGGCGCCACGCTCGTCGATCGCTCGAGCGGGACGCTCACCGAGGAGGGCGTGGTGGTGGTGCGCCGCGCCCGCCACGTGCAGCACGAGCTCGACTCGCTCACCACCGATGTCGCCGCCCTCCGCGACGAGGTGACGGGCCTGGTGCGCTTCGGGTGCATCGGCACCGTCGGCCGGTGGCTGGTCCCGGTGGTGCTCGAGCACCTGGCCATGGTGCACCCCAAGGTCAAGGTGGTGGTGGTCGACGCCACCACGACCTCCCTGGTGCCGCGCGTCCTCAACGACAACCTCGACCTCGCCGTGGTCAACCTGCCGCTCAACGACCCCGACCTCGTGACCGAGCCGCTGTTCGACGAGGACCGGCTCGTGATCGCGCCCGACGGGCACCCCCTGGCCGGCCGGCAGCGGGTGGCCTTCAGCGAGCTCGGCGAGCACGACCTCCTGCTGGAGCCGGTCGGCACCTCGTTCCGCGACGAGCTCGACGCCGAGGCCGCCGCCGCCGGGGTCACCCTGCGGGCCCGGGCCGAGGTCGACGGGCTGCGGCTCATCGCCAGCCTGGCCTTCGAGGGCTTTGGTGCTGCGATCGTGCCCGCCACCGCCGCGCCACGGTGGCTCGAGGGGCGTTGGCACCGGGTGGCCGTCGACGGACTGGCCCGCCGGTCGGTGGGACTGACCCGACGTCGCCGCGCCCTGCTCTCGGCCCCAGCGCGCGCGCTGCAGGCCGCAGTGATCGATGTGGTGGCCGACGAGGCCGCCCGTCTCGAGGGGGTCCACCCGGTGGAGCGCCCGCAACCCGCGTAACCCGGCTCGGGCGGCCGGGGTCGCAGGGCCACATGTCCCTCACCGTCCCCATCGCGTCAGACCACCCCGGGGCCCTCTCCGCTCAGATCACCTCCCTGGGCGGCCGCGATGTGGTGCTGGTCGAGGTCTCCGGGCAGCGCCGTCGCGGCGCCATCACCGAGGCCGACGGCCACACCTTCGCCGAGGCGGCCGACCACGCCCTGGAAGCCGGCTTGCCGCTCCTCGCGATGATCTCCTCCAGCGGTGCCGACGTGAACGACGGCGTCGCCGCCCTCCACGGCTGGGGCACGGCGGCCCGGGCCCTCACCCGCTGCTCGGGGCGGGTGCCCGTGCTCCTGGCCGCCACCGGCCCCGTGGTGTCCGGGCCGGCGCTCCTCCTTGGCCTGGCCGACCACGTGGTGATGACCCCGGACGCCTACGCCTTCGTGAGCGGCCCGCGCATGGTGGAGACGTTCACCGGCGAGGCCCTCGGGGCCGATGAGCTGGGCGGCGCCGGCGTGCACACCAGCAGCACCGGCGTGGCCGCCCTCGTGGTGGAGCCCGATCACGTGCTCGACGCCCTCGGCGACCTCCTCGCCTACCTGCCGTCGCACATCGACGAGGAGCCCCCGCGGTGGCCCACCGACGACCCGCCCGAGCGTCCCACCCCGGAGGCCGGTGCCTGCATCCCGGCGTCGGCCACCGGCGGCTACGACGTGCGCGACGTGGCTCGGGCGGTGGTCGACGACGGGGAGCTCCTCGAGCTGCGGGCTGGCTGGGCCCCCAACCTGGTGACCGCGCTGGCCACCATCGACGGACGGCCCGTCGGGATCGTGGCCAACCAGCCGGTGGCGATCGCCGGCACCCTCGACATCCCCGCCTCGCAGAAGGGGGCTCGGTTCGTGGCCTTCTGCGACGCCTTCGGGCTCCCGCTGGTGACCCTGATCGACACCCCGGGCTTCTACCCCGGCAAGGACCTCGAGTGGCGGGGCATGATCCGCCACGGAGCCCAGCTGGCCTTCGCCTACGCCCGCGCGACGGTCCCTCGGGTGGCGGTGGTCCTGCGCAAGGCCTATGGCGGCGCCTACATCGTGATGGACTGCCGCTCGATGGGCAGCGACCTCTACCTGGCGTGGCCGTCGGCGGAGATCGCGGTGATGGGCGCCAAGGGGGCGGTCGAGGTGCTGCACCGCCGCGAGCCGCCCGAGCGGCGAGCGGAGCTCGAAGCGGAGTACGAGGCCCGGTTCCTGAACCCCTACGTGGCCGCCGACCGTGGCGCCGTCGACGCCGTGATCGAGCCGAGCGAGACCCGAGCGGAGGTGGCGGCCGCCCTCGAGATGCTCAGCAGCAAGCGGGAGGCGCTGGTGGCCCGCAAGCACGACAACTCGCCCCTCTAGAGGCCCCGCCGTCGACCCGTGGCGCACCGCGTCACCGGGGATGGTGGGGTGTCGATACGATCGACCTGTGGCCGAGAGCATCACCATCACCGACAACCGCACCGGCGAGTCGATCGAGGTGCCGATCGTCGACGGAGGGGTCGACGCCACCGAGTGGCGCAAGCTCATGCCAGGGGTCTGGTTCTACGACCCCGCCTTCATGACCACCGCGGCCACCTCCAGCGCCATCACCGACCTCGACGGCGAGAACGGCATCCTGCGCTACCGGGGCTACCCCATCGAGCAGCTGGCCGAGAAGTCGACCTACCTCGAGGTGGCGTACCTCCTCATCCACGGCGAGCTGCCCACGCCCGAGCAGCACGATGCCTGGGTGCACGAGATCACCTACCACACGTTCATCCACGAGAACGTGCGCAAGCGGTTCCTCGAGGGCTTCCACCACGACGCCCACCCGATGGGCATGCTGGTGTCGGCCATCGCCGCCCTGGAGACCTTCTACAAGGACGCCAAGCAGATCCACGATCCGGCGATCCGCGACAAGCACATCGTGCGGCTCATCGCCAAGATGCCCACGCTGGCGGCGGGCTGCCACCGGTCGTCGGTGGGCATGCCCTTCGTCTACCCCGACAACAGCCTCGGCTTCTGCGCCAACTTCCTCTCGATGATGTGGAAGATCGCCGAGCCCCGCTACGACGCCAACCCGGCCCTGGCCCGAGCGCTGGAGGTGCTGTTCATCCTCCACGCCGACCACGAGCAGAACTGCGGCACCACCGCCATGCGCACCGTCGGCTCGGCCCACGCCGACCCGTACTCCTGCACTGCGGCGGCCGCCGCCGCCCTCTACGGTCCCCGCCACGGCGGCGCCAACGAGGCCGTGATCAAGATGCTCACGGCGATCGGCTCGATCGACAACGTGCCCGCCTTCATCGAGTCGGTGAAGCAGGGCAAGGGGCGCCTGCAGGGCTTCGGCCACCGGGTGTACAAGAGCTACGACCCTCGCGCCACGATCATCAAGAAGACGGCCGACGAGGTGTTCGAGATCACCGGGAAGAACCCGCTCCTCGACATCGCCCTGAAGCTCGAAGAGGTTGCGCTGTCCGACGACTACTTCCTGTCCCGCAAGCTCTACCCCAACGTCGACTTCTACTCCGGCCTGATCTACCAGGCGATGGGCTTCCCGTCCGAGATGTTCACCGTGCTCTTCGCCATCCCCCGCACCGCTGGCTGGCTGGCCCACTGGGTGGAGCTGCTGGAGGACGATCACAAGATCGCCCGGCCCCGGCAGCTCTACACCGGAGTCGGCGTGCGCGACTACGTGCCCCTCGGCGAGCGCTGAGCCGCACCGGCGCGGGCTCTCCTCCATGCACGCGGTCACCATCGTCGACGGCGCTCTCGAGTGGCGTGAGCACCCCGATCCCGCACCAGGGTTCGGCGAGGTGGTGCTCGAGGTGCGGGCGGCGGGCCTCAGCAACGCCGACCTGCTCCAGCGGCGCGGGCTCTACCCCGCTCCGGACGGTGTGGCCGCCGACATCCCCGGCCTGGAGGCCGCCGGCCAGGTGGTGGCCCTCGGTCCCGGCGCGACGCGGTTCGCCGTGGGCGACCGCGTGATGGCGGTGCTCGGGGGTGCCGGCCAGGCCGAGCGGGTGGCGGTCCACGAGCGGGCGGCCATGCCGGTGCCCGAGCCGGTGTCGTGGGAGCAGGCCGGAGCGGTGCCGGAGAACGTCACCACCGCCCACGACGCTCTCTTCACCCAGGCCGGGCTGCGCATGGGCGAGCGCCTCCTGGTGCACGGCGCGGCCGGCGGGGTGGGCAGCGCGGCCGTGCTGCTCGGTGCCGCGACCGGCGCCTCGGTGGTGGCCACGGTGCGAGACCCGGCGAAGCGGGCCGGCGTGGCGGCCCTGGCCCCCGGCGTGACCGCCATCGATCCCGAGCAGTTCGTCGACCACGGGCCCTTCGACGTCGTGCTCGAGCTGGTCGGCGCCCCCAACCTTCCCGGCGACCTCGACTCGCTGGCCACCGCGGGCCGGATCGTGGTCATCGGCGTCGGCGCCGGGGCCAAGGCCGAGGTGAACCTGCTCGCCCTCATGGCCAAGCGTGGCCGCATCATGGCCTCCACGTTGCGCACTCGACCGCTGGAGCAGAAGGCCGCCGCCGCCCGCCTGGTGGAGGCCCACGTGCTGCCGCTCCTGGCCGATGGGCGGCTGGCGCTGCCCGTCGACGCGGCTGTGCCCATGGCTGAGGCGGCCGCCGCCTACGACCGCTTCGCGGCCGGCGGCAAGCTGGGCAAGATCGTGCTCACCCGGTAGGAGGCTCCCTCGCTGGCGCGGGTAGGTTCGCTCCGATGGACTTCGAGCTTCCCCCCGAGCTGCAGGAACTGCGAGCGGAGGCCCTGGCCGTCGGGCGGGCGGCGGCCGCCGAGGCCGACCTCACCGAGGACACCTGGATCGCGGCGCCCGACCGGGCCTTCTCCCTCGAGCTGGGCCGGCGGGGCTGGCTGGGCATGACCTGGCCGATCGAGGCCGGCGGCGGCGGTCGCAGCCCGCTGGAGCGCTTCCTGGTCTTCGAGGCCCTGATCGGCACCGGTGCCCCCTTGGCCACCTCCTGGTTCGCCGATCGCCAGATGGGCCCCACCCTCCTGCAGTTCGGCACGCCCGAGCAGCAGAAGGAGCACCTCCCGGCCATCCTCGACGGCACGTCGGCGTGGAGCATCGGCATGTCGGAGCCCGACGCCGGCTCCGACGTGGCGTCGATCCGCACCCGGGCCGTGCTCGACGGCGACCGGTTCATCGTCAACGGCCAGAAGATCTGGAACTCCGGGGCCGCCCACGCCGACTGGATCTACCTGATCGCTCGCACCGATCCCGACGCTCGTCCCCACGAGGGCCTGTCGGAGCTGATCGTCGACATGCGCTCCCCCGGCATCACCATCAAGCCGATCGTCGACATGACCGGCGACGACCACTTCTGCGAGGTGTTCTTCGAAGACGTGGAGGTGCCGGCGGCCAACCTGGTGGGCGAGCTCAACGGCAGCTTCCGCCAGGTGATGCGCCAGATGGAGCACGAGCGCGGCGGCATCGACCGGCTGCTCTCCAACCGCAAGCTCTACGACGACTGCCTGCCACTGGCCGACCGGTCCGATCCTCGGGTGCGACAGGAGGTGGCCGCGCTCGAGACGGGCTACCGGATCGGCCGGCTGATGGTGCTGCGGGAGGTGCTCGGGCAGGCGCCCAAGCAGTTCTCCGCCGCCACCAAGACGTTCTGCACGGAGTTCGAGCAGCGGGTGGCCGACTTCTGTGCGGCCACGCTGGGGCCGATGGCGATGCTGGCCGAGCCCGGCCTGGCCCAACGGGTGAGCCGCAACGTCACCTACGCCCCCGGCTACACGATCATGGGCGGCACCACGAACATCCTGCGCAACATCATCGGCGACCGCATGCTGGGGCTCCCGAGGGCCTGACCGGCCCGTCGTAGGTCAGACCCGCCGGATCAGCGGGAGCGGGTCGCGCTCGATGGTCCGCAGCTCGGCTGACGCGTCGGCCACCGCAGCCGTGGCGCCGGTGATGATCACCGGGTTGACCACGAGCCCGCTCAGCTCGGGCACGTGGTCGGCCAGCGCCGCCACGCGCACCAGCACCCTCTCCAGGACCGTCCGGGCGGGGTCGTCGAGCAGGGGAGCCAACCGGGAGCTCACCACCAGGCGCTGCGCGTCGAGGTCGGTGAGCGGGAGCACCCGGTGGTCGGTGGCGGGATCGAGGGCGGAGGCGGCCCCCCCGGGCGACACCGACAGGACCGCCCCCACCTGCGGGTGCGATCGAACGGTCACGGCGACGTCGACGCCGGGGGCCACCATCGGCTGCACCACCGCCGGCAGCAGCTCGTCAGCCATGGACTCCGCCATGCGGGCCCACGCCGCCCGGACGGCCGGCTCCGCCTCGAGATCGATGGCCATGCCCGCGGCGGCCGTCTTGGCGGTCGGCGTACGACCTGCGGCCTTCAGCACCACGGGGTAGCCGAGCCCCTCCGCCGCCGTGACCGCCTCCTCCACGTCCTGCACCACTCGGGTGGCCAGCGACGGCAGCCCCACCGCGGCGAGCAGCTCGAGGGTGCTGGGTTGGTCGAGACGATGGTGGCCGTCGTCCAGGGCGGCCTGCACCAGAGCCCGAGCCTCAGCGGCCTCGACGTCGTCGAGGTCGCACGGAATGCCCTCTGGCTGGGCCAGCCACTCGCTGTAGGCCGACACCCGGCCGAGGGCCCGGGCCGCCGCGTCGACCCCGTCGTAGACCGGGACGCCACCCTCACGACCGGCGTCGGGCCGGGGGCCGTAGAAGCAGCCGGCGACGGGGACGTCGGGTCCGGCGGCGGCCGCTGCATCGAGAGCTCGGTGGGCCTCGTCGGCGGTCGCACCCAGGGACGGGGCGTAGAGCACGAGCACGCTGTCGACCTGTGGGTCGGCGGCCAGCACCCGCACCGCCCGCTCGAGGTCGTCCCCTGAGGCACGGAGGCCGAGGTCGACCAGGGCCACCTCGCCGGGCTCGTGGCTGGCCACATCGGCCAGGGCAGAACGGGTGGCGGGCGACGGCTGGGCCAGCACCAGACCGGCATCGAGGGCGGCGTCGGCGGCGATGGCCAGGGAGCCACCGGCGTTGCCCACCACGGCCACGCGACGGCCACCGGGGAGGGGCTGATCGATGAGGAGCCGGGTGGTCTCGAGCATCGCGGTGAGGGTGGGCACCTGGATCACGCCGGTCTGGCGGAGCAGGGCGTCGTCGATGGGGTCGCTCCCGGCCGCCTGGGGCGCGGTGGGGAGCCACTCGGTCTTCACCGCCACCACCGGCTTGGCTCGGGTGAGGCGGCGCGCCAGCCGGCTGAAGTGCCGGGGGTTGCCGAACGACTCGATGTACATGCACACGATGTCGGTGTGCGGGTCGCTCTCCCAGTACTGGAGCAGGTCGTTGCCCGACACGTCGGCGCGGTTGCCCAGCGCCACGAACGACGAGATGCCGATGCCGAGGTCGCGGGCGCGGGCGATGATGGCGGCCCCCACCATCCCCGACTCCGACAGCAGCGAGACCCGCCCCCGGAGCGGGGCCACCTTGGCGAAGGTGGCGTGCAGGTTGACCTCGGGGTCGGTGTTGATCGTGCCCAGGCAGTTGGGGCCCACCAGGCGAACGCCCCACGCCCGGGCCACCCGTAGCACCTCGGCCTCCAGGGCGGCCCCCTCCGGACCGGTCTCGGCGAACCCGGCTGACAGGACGACGACGCCGTAGACCTGCTTGCGGCCGCACTCCTCCACCACCTCGGCCACCGAGGCGGCCGGGACGGCAACGATGGCGAGGTCGACCTCCTCGTGGATGTCGAGGATGCTGCCCACCGCTCGCACGCTGCCGACGTGGTGGGCCAGTGGGTTGACCGGCCACACGGGGCCGTTGAACCCAGCCCGCTGGAGGTTGTGGAGCACGTCGTGGCCGATCGTGCCGGGCTCCCGGCTGGCACCGATCAGGGCCACGCTCCGGGGTGACAGCAGCCGACGAACAGCCTCCGACGCTGCGGCACGGGCGCGACCCTCGATGGCCGCCTCCGCTTCCGGAGTGGGCTGCAGCCCGAGGCGCACCTCGATCACTCCGTCGGCGAAGCGCGTGGCGGTCTCGAAGCCGGCCTGGGTGAAGACGCCGATCATCTTGCGGTTCTCGGGCAGCACGCTGGCGGTGAAGCCCGTGAGCCCCACCTCCCGGGCCCGCACCGCGAGGTGCTCGAGGAGCACGGTGGCCAGGCCGCGGCCGTGGTTGGCGTCGTCGACGAAGAAGGCAACCTCCGCCTCGGCGCGGTGCCGCCAGCGGTCGTAGCGGGCCACGCCGATGAGCTCGTCGCCCCGCAGAGCGATCAGGGCCATGCGGTCGACGTAGTCGACCTGCACCAGGTGCTCCACGTCGCGCTCCGAGAGCCGCGGCCTCGGGCTGAAGTATCGGTAGTAGATCGACTGCGGCGACTGGCGGGCGTGGAAGTCGGTGATGCGCTCACCGTCGTCGCCACGGATGGGCCGCACGTGGGCGGTGGCCCCGTCGGAGAGCACCACGTCGACGTCGAAGCCCGACGGGTAGTGACCGGGCTGCGGCACCGAGTGCGGCTGCTGCCCTGACGCCATGGCCCTCAACCTACAGCGGGCGCCCGTGGGCTGCGGAGGGGGCGCGCTACCTTCACAGCACGTTCACCCTCCCGGAGGCCCCCGTTGCTCCGTGCTCCCCGCGCACTCCTCGTCCTGCTGACGCTCATCGCTCTCGTGGGCTCGGCCTGCGCCACCGAGGCCGCCGAGAACCCACTGGCGGCCGACGATCGAGCGGGTGAGGTCGAGGTCGACCCCGACGACGGCGAGGCCGAGCTCGACGAGCCCATCCAGCCCGACAGCGAGGCCGACGACGCCGGCGCGCCCACGAGCGACGAGGTGATCCGGGCCGCCCTGAAGGACGTGAACGGCTTCTGGGACCGCACCTTCCCCGAGGTCTACGACGTCCCGTGGGTGCCGCTGGCCGGCGGGTTCTGGGCCTACGGACCCGACGGCGAGCTCCCGCCGTGCGGTCCGACGCCCTTCGAGTACAGCGACATCGCCGGCAACGCCTTCTACTGCCCGGCCGACGACCTGATCGCCTGGGACAACGTGAACCTCATGCCCGGCATGTACGAGGAGTTCGGCGGGTTCACCCTCGGGATCATCATGGCCCACGAGTTCGCCCACGCCGTGCAGGACCGCAGCGGCACCCGCGGCGACACGATCATGCTGGAGCTGCAGGCCGACTGCTTGGCCGGCGCCTGGACGGCCGACGTCGACGACGGTGGCGCGGCCAGCTTCGAGCTCACCCTCGACGACCTCGATCGTGCGGTGGCCGGCTTCCTGACCCTGCGCGACGGCGTGGGCACCTCGGCCACCGACCCGGCCGCCCACGGCACGGGGTTCGACCGCATCGGCGCCTTCTCGGACGGGTTCAACCTGGGTGCTGATCACTGCGCCGAGCTGCCCGACCGCTACCGCAGCGGCGACCTCGTCATCGTGGAGGTGCCCTTCACCAGCCAGGAGGACTTCGAGCGCGGCGGCAACCTCCCGCTGGCCGACCTGCTGCCGGCCGCCCTCGACGACCTCGAGGACTTCTGGACGGTGCTGTTCGACGAGCTGGGCGAGAGCTGGACCCCGGTCACCGACGTGGTGCTGGTCGACCCCGCCACCGACGAGGTCGACTGCGGCTCGGACACGCTCGTCGGTCAGGCCCTCGACGGCGCCGGGTTCTACTGCGTGCCCGACGACACCATCTACCTCGACGGGGCGGGGTTGATCCCGGCCCTCAACGAGATCGGCGACTACGCCGTGGCCACCGAGCTGGCCCGCCAGTACGCCTACGCCGCCCAGGTGCGCCTGGGCAGCTCCGACAACAGCCTGGCCTCCAACCTCCAGGCCGACTGCTTCGCCGGGCTGTACGCATCGAGCGGCTTCCTCGCCAACCGCCCGAACCAGGTGCTGACGCTCTCCCCCGGTGATCTCGACGAGGCCGTGATCGCCTTCCTGCAGACCAGCGACTCTGCTGAGACCGGGGGCGAGGAGCAGATGACGGTGGGCACCGCCTTCCAGCGCTTCGACGCCTTCCGCTCGGGCTTCATGGAGGGCACCGTCGCCTGCGACGCCCTCCTCGAGGGCTGACTACCCGCCGGAGCGGGCCCGGCGCGACTGCCGCACGAGGGCGAGCACCACCCCTGCGATGGCCAGCAGCACGAGGAGCAGGAGGCCCACCTGGAGCACACCGCCGCGATCGCCGGGGTCGTCGGGCGCCTGGCCCGAGTTGGGGCCGGGGATGATGTCGTTGGTGGGCACCTGCACCTCGGTGGTGCTGGTGGCGGGCTCCTGCGCCTCCTGTGCCGCCAACGCGGCTGGCGCGCCGATCAGGGCGGCCGTGGCGAGGGTCAGCGCCAGCAGGAGCAGCCGCGATCGGGACACGCCAGAGATCCTCGCGCCGTCAGCGGGTGCGGCGGCGGCGGTTCGGGGTGGTGACGGGGGCCGGCGCGTCCGCGGCATCGATCACGTGGGTGGCCTCGAGGTCCCACAGCCAGCGCCCGCTGTCGTTGCGCAGCCGGCCCAGGGCCACCTCGGGCAGCGCCCGGTCGGTGAAGGCCACCACGTCGAACCCAAGGTGCTTCGCTCGCTCGGCGGCCCGGGTGAGGAAGCCCACCGTGCCGGCCAGCGCGCCGGCTGGAGCGCACACGACGGCCCCGGCGATGATGTCGCCCTCGAAGAGCGCCTGGTCGGCGGTCTCGAGGTCCCACTTCAGCGAGGGGTCGGCCAGCACGGCGACGAGCACGTCGGGATGCTGGCGGTGCAGGTGCACGAGGGCCTGGTGGAGCTGGGTGAGCGACAGCTTGGCCCGGCGGTAGCCCGCCGCCATGCCGGCGTCGACGAGCACGAGGGTGCGGGTCGGTGCGCGCTTGGTGGCCATGGGTGCCCGACGCTACTGCGCGGCGACCGGTGGCCCTGCGACCCCGCGACCCGGGTCCTCCACCAGCGTGGCCCACGCCGATACGGTCGCCGGGATGAGCCCCACCGTCGTGATCGTCCTCGTGATCCTGGCCTCCGTCGTGGCCTCCATGGGGATCGCCGCCGTGCTCGTGCGGATCGGCCGGCGTCGAGCCGAGGCCCACATCGCCTCGCTCGGGCCTCTGGAGCGCTCGGTGGCGGCCAGCTCGCTGGGCCTCACCAGCCCGGGCCCGGCCCAGGTGCGCAGCACCGGCACACTTGTCCTCACGGCCGAAGAGGTGGCCTTCGCCCAATGGCGTCCGGAGCGGTTCGTGCGGATCGCGCGATCGGCCATCCGCTCGGTGGACACCACCCGCGAGCACCTGGGCCGCACCATGAAGAGCGACGTGCTGCGCATCACCTGGGGCGAAGAGGGCGCCGCCGATGGCGAGCAGGCCATCGCCTTCTTCGTCCGCGACCTCGACGCCTGGGTACAGGCGCTCGGCGGTCCTGCCGCCTCGGAGCCCTAGGCGGCCTGAGGCAGTCGAGACACTGCCGGGCGCCGTGGTCGAGCTCAGCCCACGTCGGCCACGGCCTCGGAAGCTGCTGCCGGCGAGTAGGAGTCGTCACCGAGTGCGGGCGACTGGTCGACGGCGACCTTCGTGAGCGCCAGGCCACCGGCCATCACGGTCCCGTAGACGGTGATGGCGAAGATGATGATGCCGACGAGGAAGATGGCGTTCTCGCTCATGACCGGGCCTCGATCGGGTCGTGCCGCTCGATGCCGGCCACGGGGGCCAGGAGGAGCGTCCCGAGGGAGTGGATCGAAGGCACCCAGAGGCCCACGAAGATCCCGGCGCTCGTCTCGTCAGCCACGAAGTAGAGGTAGACGGAGAAGAGGAAGGAGAAGAAGCCGGCCAGCAGGAAGGGCAGCCTGGCTCGGAGATCGATGGGCAGGGATCGCATGGAGAGTCCTTTGGTCGAGGGGTTCCCTCCTCTCAACATCATTTAGCCAGATTTATTTCCGCACCCCTCGAGCGGCGCGCTGCAGGTCGTCGAGCTGGGCGCCGGCGTCACCCAGCAGCACCTTGGTCCCGATGGCCTCGAGCTCGTCGACCAAGCGGTCGGCGGCGGGCCGGGCGTCGGCAACGGTGACGGTGACCACGACCACGTCGACCGGCTCGGTGCCCACGAAGCGCACCAGCTCGGCCGGGGGCACGTCTGCCCCCAGGTGGTGCACGTGCCAGTTGTCGTCGCGGAGGGCCGCCGCGGCCATGGCCGTGGGCAGCGAGTGCCGGTCGCCCGACAGCGCTGCCACCACCGCCGTGCCGCGTCGACGACCCCTTGGCGTGGGGTGGTGCTCCCCCAGGATCCTCTCGACGATGGCGGAGGCCCGGTGCTCCTCGGAGATGCTCAGCCGCCCTTCGCTCCACTCCTCACCGATGCGGCGTAGGGCAGGGCTGAGGAGCTCTTGGGCGACGGTCGTCACCGATACGCCGTCGTCGGTCAGTCCCTGCACCAGCGTGCGGGCGTCGCGCTCACGTCCAGCCACGAGGTGCGCGTAGAGCCGGTCGGCCATCGGGCCGAAGCCGCCTCGCGGCCGCCTTGGCGAGGGGCGCCGCGGCTCGGTCCGCTGCGCTGCGAGCTCCGCCACCGCCTCGGGCGTCACCTCATAGCGGCCGCCGACCAGCGAAGACGGCAGGCGCCCGGACCGGACCCACCGGTAGGCGGTCTGGTAGTGCACGCCGAGCGCTTCGGCCACGGCCTGCAGTCCGAGCGCTTCGCCAGCCACCCGCTCACGCTAGCGAGAACGGACCGAATTGCCGCTAAGCCGCGCTGATCTGAGGGCGGATCAGCGGTGCCGGCCGCCGGTGGCCAGCCGCTCGAGTCGGTGCAGCGCCATCCGGCAGACCGCCAGATAGGGCGCCGCGACCAGCGGCACCCCGAACGCGACCCGGCACTGGTCGGCCCCCAGATCTTCGATGGTGTGGTCGGTGGCCGGAAGCCCAGCCACGCGCCACGCCCAGCGCCGCCCGCTCTCGAAGACGGTGACCTCGAACGACAGCGACAACCCGCCCACCGTCGTGACCGCTCCCCGGCCGCCCAACCGCAGCGGCGGATCTTCGAGCTCAGCGGCCCGGACGCTCGGACCCCAGCTCGGCCACGCATCCGGATCCACCAGCAGCCCCCACAGGACCGACGCGGGGGCATCGATGTCCCGCCTCACCCAGAGGCGCTTCACGGCGTGAACGCCTCGCTCGGGAGGGCGGCGGTGCCCTGCTCGAGAGCATCGCAGATGACCGCAGCCACGTGGGCGGGCGCCAGCCCCGGTGGCATCCTCGGGGCGGCACCCTCCAGTGGGCGCTGCGCCAGCCCGGTCTCGGTGTGCGGAGGCCGGGCGTCGAGGACTCGGACCTGCGCTCGACGGGCCTCCCTGGCCAGCGCCTCGTCAAAGGAGCGAACAGCGGCCTTGGAGGCTCCGTAGGCCGCCATGCCCGGGAGGTTCTGCTCCGCTATCACGCCAGAGATGTTCACGAGCGCGCCGCCCGAGGTCATGCGGGTCAAGGCGGCCCGGGCCAACATGATCGGCAGGAAGGTGTTGGTGAGGAACAGCTCCTCCATGACATCGATCGTGAGGTCGGCAACCGGGCCAAACGCCACCACCCCCACCGCGTTGACGACCACGTCGATCCGGCCGCCGTGCTCCACCGTCGCCTCGATCGCCTGATCGCAGGCATCGGGCGAACGCAGATCGAGCGCGATGCGCCGTCCGGGCACGTCGAGCTGATCGAGCCGCTCCCGGCTGCGGCTCGCCAGGGTGAGCTGCGCTCCCCGACGATGCAGCTCATCGGCCAGGGAGCGCCCGAGGCCACCGGTGGCCCCGGCCACCAAGACAGACGCACCAGCCAGCGGATGCGTAGGCGTCCCATCGGGGGGCCGGTCGTGGATCGGGGTGTCAGCAGGCACGGAGGCCACGGTTCGCCTTCACAGGGGCTGGCTGCTGCACGCTACCGGCCCCCTGTCCCTCCTCAGTGTCGGGTCCGGGGCCAGGGCACCTGGTGCCCGTCACGCGGGCATGCGGTCTGTCTCGTAGGCCCACATCGCCAGCTCGACCCGGTTCCGGGCGCCGAGCTTCTGCATCAGGCTGGCCAGGTGGGTCTTCACGGTGCTGAGGCTGATGGACAGCTCGTCGGCGATCTCCGCGTTGGTGCGACCGTGGGCCACCGTCACGAGCACCTCCTCCTCCCGATCCGTGAGCGGGTCGAGCGGCTGGGCGGCCGGGGGCCTCGACGCCTCCCCGAGATCGGAGAACGCCGACAGCAACCGAGCGGTCACGCTCGGAGCGATGAGTGCGTCACCGCTGGCCGCCGAGCGCACCGCCTGCGCGAGCAGCTCGGGCCCGGCATCCTTCAGGAGGAACCCGCGAGCACCGGCCTTGAGCGCGCCGTGCACGTACTCGTCCAGGTCGAACGTCGTGATGACCACGATGGCGAGCGGATCAGCCACGTCAGGTCCAGCGAGCAGGCGGGTGACCTCGATGCCGTCGAGCTCCGGCATGCGGATGTCGAAGAGGCACACGTCGGGGCGCAGCCGGCGAGCGAGATCGAGGGCCTCTCGGCCGTTGGCGGCCTCGCCCACGACCTCGATGTCGGGTTGCGCCTCGAGGATCATGCGCAGGCCGGTGCGCACGATGTCCTGATCGTCGGCGATCAGCACGCTGACGGTCATGTCGTCACCGCGCGGCGCGGCAGGGTGGCGGCGACGGTCCAGCCGCCACCGGGATGCGGGCCGGCGGTGAACGTGCCCCCCAGGAGCTTGGCCCGCTCCGCCATGCCGACCAGCCCGAAGCCCGGCGACGAGGCGGTCGAGGGGCCGCTGGGTCGCCCGTCGTCGACGATGGTGACCCGCACGTGGTCGTCGTCTGCGTCGACCCGCACCTGCACCTCCGAGGCCTCGCGGGCATGGCGCAGCGCGTTGGTCACCGCTTCCTGCGCCAGGCGGAAGCAGGCGGCGTCGACCGCAGGGCGCAGCTCGTCGAGCTCCCCGGCGGTCGACACCAGCACTCGGGGTCCGGGGGCACCACCGCGCTGCTCGAGCCGGTGCAGGTCGCGGACGCCCTGCTGGGGGCGCAGGTCCGCCGGGCCACCTTGGCGCAGCGTGCCGACCATCGATCGCATCTCCTCGAGGGCACGGGTGGCCTCCTCCTCGATCACGAGGAGCGCATCGATCGCCGCGTCGGGCCGGGTCGCCGCCACCACGCGACCGGCCTGCGCTCGCACCGCGATGGCCGACACGTGGTGGGCGACGGTGTCGTGGAGCTCGCGGGCCAGCTCCTCCCGCTCGCGCGACCGCAGCCCGGCCACCTCCTCGGCACGGAGCTCGCCGGCGTAGCGGACGGCGAAGCCGATCGCGCACGCCAGGAGGAGCACGACCGCGCCGCCGACGGTGTCGCCCGCCGGGGCGCCGTCGACCGCCGTGAGGATCACCGGCACCGACATGACCAGCAGGCCGGCACCCACGTCGCGCCCCGAGGCCCACCTGGAGAGCGCGTAGGGCAGCACCAGCATGAAGATCCCCGTGTTGAGCCCCTCCCACTCGACGTCGCGCACGACCGACACGGCGTGCGCCGCCGTCATCGTGCCGAAGGCGAGGATGACCACCGGCAGCGGGTGGACCCGACGCCACGGGAGGAGGAGGGCGACGCCGATCGTCAGGGCCAGCGAGGTGGCCGCCCACACCAGCTCGGTCCGAACGACCGCCTCGACCGACGCGACGACGGCCACGGCAGCGACGAGCAACCAGTCGCGCCGTGTCGGCCCGGGCGGATCGGCCACCCGTGGTTCCGCCCAGTAGGGGCGACTCTCGTCCAACACCACGGCGCCAGCGTACGAGAACCCCACGGGGTGTGGATCGGCCGAAAGGACGATCTTCGGGCCAGCCGATCGGCCGGCTCCGAAGTGGCCGGACGTCCGATGCGCGGGCGGGCCGGCGTCCCGAAGATGGCAGCCATGCCGACCTCATCCAACCATCCCGATCGCGCCACCCCATCGCCTGCCACCCTCCTCGGCCGTCTGGGCGGCTGGTGCTTCGACCACCCGCGAGCAACCCTCGGCCTGTGGGCGGCGGTGCTCGCCGTGGTCTTGGCGGCCGCCGGCGTCGTCGGTCCCGCCTTCGGGGGTGGAGCAGCGGTGCCCGGGTCTGACAGCGACGCCGGGTTCGCCGAGCTCGAGGAGCACTTCCCCGAGCTCGGTACCGGAGGTCAGTCCGGCACCATCGTGTTCCGGGCCGAGCAGGGCGTCGACGATCCCGAGGTCGTGGCCGCCATGGAGGAGCTCTTCGCCACCGTCGACGGAGGCTTCCCCGATGAGGACGGCGTGCCGAGAGCACCGGGCGCGACCGTCGTCTCGCCCTACTCGGAGGAGGGAGCGGGGCAGATCGCCTCTGCGGGCCCGCTCGCCGACCAGCTGGGGTTCGCCCAGGTGCACCTGGCGGCCCACGTGGACGACACCGAGTCGGCGCGGATCGGGCAGCTGATCGCCGCAGAGGCCCCCTCGGTCGATGGGCTCGAGGTCCTGGCTGGCGGTCAGTACCTGGCCACGGTCGAGGCTCCCCAGACGGAGCTCATCGGCATCGCCTTCGCCGTCGTGGTGCTCATCGTCGCCTTCGGTTCTGTGCTGGCCATGGGCCTGCCCATCGCCGTGGCGCTGGGTGGCGTCACCATCGGCATCGGCTCGATCATCCTGCTCACCCGGGTGGCGACCGTGCCGGAGGACACGATGCTGCTCGGCATGATGGTCGGCCTCGGCGTCGGCATCGACTATGCGCTCTTCATCGTCACCCGCTACCGGGAGGCGGTGCGCGAGGGGCACGGTCCGAGGGAGGCCACCGTGGTCGCGATGAGCACGGCCGGTCGGGCCGTCGTCTTCGCTGGTGCCACGGTGGTGGTCTCGATGCTCGGGCTCCTGCTGGTCGGCCTCGGGATGCTCTCCGGCATGGGGATCGGCGTCTCGGCCACGGTGCTGGCCACCATGCTCACGTCGATGACGCTGCTGCCGGCGCTGATCGCCATCACGGGACCACGGCTCGAGGTGACGAGGTGGCGAGGTCTGCTCGCAGCCGGCGCATCGGCCGTCGCCATCCTCGGCATCGGCATCGGCCTCACCGCGCTCACCGTGGTCGGCACTGGTCTCGCCGTCGCCGTCCTCCTGGCCAGCCGCTTCGTGCCGAAGCTCCGCCAGGCCGTGCCCCCGCGGGCCGCCAAGCCCGTGGAGGCCACGCTGTCGCACCGTTGGAGCCGGACCATCCAGCGGCGGCCCTTGCTGTGGGGGGCGATGGCGGCGGTCCTCCTCGTGATCCTGGCCGCACCGGTGCTGGGCCTTCGCATGGGCTGGACCGACGAGGGGAACTTCCCCGAGGGGTCGCACACCCACGAGGCCTATCAGCTGCTCGCCGAGGGCTTCGGCGAGGGCTTCAACGGTCCCTTCGTCGTCATCGCGACCGCCGGAGCTGACACAGCAGCCGGGAGCATCGACGAGCTGCACGCGGCCCTCGCCCAGACCCCGGGCGTGGCCGCCGTCACCCCACCTGCTGCCGACGATCCGTCCGACCCCAGCGCCTACTTGATGACGCTCATCCCGACATCGGCCCCCCAGGCCGAGGCGACCACCGACCTGGTCCGCACCCTGCGCGCCGAGGCGTTCCCGGCTGCGGCCCAGAACGGACTCGATGTCCACGTCACCGGCAGCGCAGCCACCAACATCGACGTCACCGACTACCTGGGCGAGCGCATGCCACTCTTCTTCGCCGCTGTCCTCGGCATGTCGTTCCTCGTCCTCCTGGTGGTGTTCCGGTCGGTGCTGGTCCCGCTGAAGGCGGTGCTCATGAACCTGCTCTCGATCGCCGCCACCTACGGCGTGGTCGTCGCCCTCTTCCAGTGGGGATGGGGGGCCACGCTCCTCGGCATCGAGGCAGGGCCGATCAACCCGTTCATCCCGCTCATGCTCTTCGCCATCGTCTTCGGGCTCTCGATGGACTACGAGGTGTTCATGCTCTCCCGCATCCGGGAGGAGTACGACCGCACCGGCGATGCGTCGGCATCGGTGGCCGACGGCCTGGCGTCGACCGCCCGGGTCATCACGGCCGCCGCCGCCATCATGGTCGTGGTCTTCGGGTCGTTCGTGTTCGAGGACATCCGCGAGATCAAGCTCTTCGGGTTCGGACTCGGCCTCGCCGTGCTCCTCGACGCCACCCTGGTCCGCATGGTGCTCGTGCCGGCGACGATGGCACTGCTCGGCGACCGGAACTGGTGGATGCCGCGCTGGCTCGACCGGGTGGTCCCTCGCGTGACGGTCGAATCGGCGACCCAGCCCGTCCCCACCCTCACGCCCGAGCTGGAGCCAGCATGAAGGCGATGGCCGCAGACCGCGGCGTCAGGGCAGCGACGGCGACCGTGGCGGCGTTGCCCAGAGACCGGCGGTGGTGGAGCCGATGCGGACCGGCACGACGTCCGTGAAGGTGAGGTCGCGCGCCACCACATCGTCGAAGCGGCCCCACATCGCCCGGCCGCCTCGGGTGAGGAGCGCCGGCCGCACCGACCGTTGGAAGGCCTGCTTCTCGTCGTCCGACGCTGGACGGGCCGGTCCTGCTTCCCCCAGGAGACGGACTCCCGGCGATGTGGCGAACCGGCCGGTGACCAGCGCCCGCACCCAGGTGACGAGCCCGGAGTCGACGGCCATGACCGTCACCCGAGGGTCGTGCTCGAGGTTCCGACGCAGCTGGGCGTTGAAGACGTCGAGGTAGGTGCCCGTGCCCGCCGGCCCGAGGCGCACCGAGCCGATGGGCGAGACGTAGGCCCGGCCATCGGGGGCGGTCGAGGCGATGGCGCAATGGAGCGACGTCCGTTGCCCTCTGGCCAGGGTCCGTCGGACCGTGCGCCAGACATCGGGATCGAGCGGGTCGAGGGTGTGCATGGGTCTCCTCAGGGGGTTGTCTCGTCGGTCAGCACGGCCCGGGCGGCGCGCTCGACGGCTGGCGCCGTCCATGGCGGGATCGGCTGGCGGTCGCCCACGGCGCGTCGAACCGCGGCGTGCGGGATGGCGGCGACAGCGAAGGACACCTGGTCCGCGGGGAGGTCCAACCGGGCGGCGAGGTGCTCGATCGCTCGACGCTGCTTGCGGCGGAGCGCCTGGGCTCGCCGAACCACGTCAGCGGGCATGGTGCCCTCGGTGAGGTCGGCCATCGAAAGCCCGGTGAGCACATGGGCGTCGAGCGGGTTGGCGACGCACCACTCCACGACGAGGCCGGCGACCGCTACGCCAACGGCGACCGGGTCGCCGGGGGCGGAGAGGCCGACCACGACGTCGCCATCGAATCGCTCCACGGTCCGCAGCCACAGTGCAGCGGCCAGATGATCCCGAGAGGCGAACCGGTGGTACACCGAGCCGCTCGGCGCCGACAGCGATCTCGCCACGGCACTGGCCGTGAGGGCGTGCTCGCCACCCGACACCAGCAGCTCGCCGGCGGCGTCGAGCATCTCGTCCTCGCTGAACTTCGGCGGGCGACCCACGGCCTCAGCGTACTAGAGGGTGCCCTCTAGTACGCCAGTGAAACTCGTCACGTCGGAGCGGGCGCTCACGCCCGTGAGGCCGAGCGCGACGAAGCCCCAGGCCTTGGACCTGGGGCTTCTCGGGTGGGCCGTAAGGGACTCGAACCCCTGACCCCCTGCGCGTCATGCAGGTGCTCTAGCCAACTGAGCTAACGGCCCGTGAAGGGATGACGTTAGCAGCCGGTCGTGGAGGTGCCGAAGCCGCTAGGAGGGCTCGTCGACGCCCGCTTCGTCTCGGTCGGCCATGCGCTGGGCCTCCTCTGCCTTGGCCTTCTCGGACAGCTCATCGAGCTCCTCGGCAACCTCTTCACGCAGCTCGTCGGGGTCGGGGGTGGCGTCGGTATCGGACATGGGGTCTGCCTTCCCCCTCCCCCGCCAGGCGAAACCGTGTGTCAGGGGGCCACCACAGGGTTGGCCAGGCGGCCCAGGCCCTCCACCTCGAGGGCCACCTCGTCGCCCGGGACGAGGTAGGGGTGGCGATGGCGGCCGTGCACCAGGCCGAGCTCGAGGATGCACCCCGTGCCGACGGTGCCGGAGCCCACCACGTCGCCGGGGCGCAAGCGGGTGCCGGCCGAGGCCTGCGCCAGCAGGCGCCCCCAGCCGAAGTGGAGGTCGCCCAGCTCGCCACGGCTCCACTCGTGGTCGTTGACCCGGGCGGTCATCGTGGCCTGGGGGACCCCGGCGCCATCGAGCAGCTCGTCGGGCGTCACCAGCACCGGGCCCAACGAGGTGGCGAAGTCCTTGCCCTTGGCCGGTCCCAGCCCGAGGGCCATCTCGCGGCGCTGGAGGTCGCGGGCCGACCAGTCGTTCATGATCGTGAACCCCGCCACCACCTCCACCCAGCTCTCGGGATCGACGTCGCGGCACTCGACCCCGATCACCGCGGCCACCTCCAGCTCGTAGTCGAGCTCGACCGTACCGGGAGGCGCCACCACCGGGTCGTCGGGGCCCAGCACCGAGGCAGGGTTGGAGAAGTAGAAGACCGGCAGCTCGTACCAATCGGGCTCCATCTCGAGCCCTCGGCTGCGGCGGGCCGTGGCCACGTGGGCCTCGAAGGCGTAGAAGTCTCGGATCGACGGCGGCTCGGGCACCGGCGACCGCAGGGTGACGGTGGCCAGCGACTCTGGATCTCCGACCGGCTCGGGGGGCCGGCGGGCCATCGCCGCGGCGACGAGGCGCTCCTGACCGGATCGGCCACACCCGTCACCGATGGGGGTCACCTGCTCCCCCTCCACCACGCCGACCAGCACGGTGCCCTGCTGCGGCGAGAGGTACCGGGCCAGCCGCATCGGTCAGGCGTCTGGCTTCCAGGAGCGGGCGTAGCCCTCGACGTCGAGGTCCTTGGCCCCCTCCGCCGGCGTGAGCGGTCGGCGGGTGTCGACCATCACCGCCACCTCGTCGTGGCGCCGGGCCCCGCCCTCGGCCGCCGCCGCCGCATCACGATCGCGGGCGGCGGGCTGGGGCCCGTGGTGCAGGCCGTAGGGGTGCCAGGTGACCATCCCCGCGTCGATGCCAGCGCGCGACGAGAACTGCCCCCGGTGGTAGAGGATCACCTCGTCGTAGTCGACGTTGCGGTGGAAGAAGGGGAGCCGCACGGCGTCCTCGCCTGCCTCCACGGGGCGCGGTGCGAAGGTGCACACCACGAAGCCGTCGGCCACCCAGGTGGTGTGGGCCGACGGCGGCAGGTGGTATCGCTCGGAGGTGACGGGCCGGATGTCGTCGACGTTGAGGCGCATCGGCGCGACGTCGCCCTTCCAGCCCACGACGTCGCAGGGGTGGAACGGGTAGACGATGCGGGTGTCAATGCCCTGGCGCTTCACCACCACGGTGAACTCGCCCTCCTCGTCGACCGCCTCCGCCTCGGGCACCTCGATCATGGCGGGGTCGAAGAGGGCGTGGCGGCCCAGCATCCCCCGGTCGGGCAGGGAGAAGCGCGACTGGGCCGCCTCGACCACGAGGAGATCGGTGGGTGCGCTCGGCTCGAAGCGGTGGGTGGTCCCTCGCGGCAGGATCAGATAGTCGCCGGGCCGGTAGTCGAGCGGTCCGTACTCGGTGCGCAGCCGGCCCGCTCCGGCGTGGACGAAGCAGAGCAGGTCGCCGTCGCTGTCGCGACGGAACTCCGGACGGCCGGCGCGGTAGCGCTGCCAGCCGATGGCGACATCGTCGTTGGCCAGGATCGGCACCGGCCACAGGTCGTCGACATCGTCCACCCGGCTGGTGTCGTAGGCGTGGTGCACGCCGGGGCCCTCGACCTCGACCCAGTCGGTGGGTGCATGGCGGCGGTAGAGGTGGCTGGCGGGGCCGTAGAAGCCCGATCGGCCGTGCTCCTCCTCCACCGTGCCCGGCGGCAGCCCCACATGCGCCTGGCGGCTGACCTCGCCGGAAACCCACTGCGGCACGCCGTCCATGCTGCCTCCCCGCTACAGGTTGCCGCGTCGGGCCTGGGCCCGCTCGATCGACTCGAACAGCGCCTTGAAGTTGCCCTCGCCGAAGCCCCGGGCGCCCTCGCGCTGGATGATCTCGAAGAACACCGTGGGCCGGTCGGTGAGCGTCTCGGTGAAGATCTGCAGCAGGTGGCCTTCGTGGTCGCGGTCCACGAGGATGCCCAGCTCGGCCATCGCCGCCCAGGGCAGGGCGATCCCGGCCAAGCGCTCCTGCGCCTCGGTGTAGTACTCGTCGGGCACGTCCATGAAGCGCACACCGCGGGCCCGCAGCGCCCGCACGGCGGCGACGATGTCGGGGGTGTGGAGCGCGATGTGCTGCACACCGGGCGACCCGTAGAAGTCGAGGTACTCCTCGATCTGGCTCTTGCGCCGCCCCTCGGCCGGCTCGTTGATGGGCAGCACCACCTTGTCGTGGTCCCACACCACCGTGGACATGAGGGCCGAGTACTCGGTGGAGATCTGGTCGTCGCTGAAGTGCGTGAGCTGATCGAACCCCAGCACGTCCTGGTAGTAGCCCACCCACTCGTCGAGCCGGCCCCGCTCCACGTTGGCCACCACGTGATCGAGGCGGGTGATGCCCACCTCGGGCCCCACGGGCATCACCAGGTCGGTCGGTTCGAACTGCGGCGCGAACGGGCCGGTGTAGGCGGAGCGGTCGAGGAAGGTGTGCACGGTCTCCCCGTAGGCCCGGATGGCGGCGTGGTGGATGGCGCCGTGCTCGTCGCGATCGGTGCCCGGCGTCCGCTCCGACGCCGCCCCGCGCCCCAGGGCCGACTCGTACGCCGCGGTGGCGTCGTCGACGAGGAAGCAGATGTCGCGGATGCCGTCGCCGTGGGTCCGCACGTGCTCGGCGATGGGGCTGTCGGGGTGGAGGGCGCCCGACACCATGAACCGGACGCGGCCCTGCTGCAGCAGGTAGCTCACGCGGTCGCGCCGCCCCGTCTCGGGACCGGCGTAGGCGATCGGCTCGAACCCGAAGGCGGCGGCCAGGAACCCGGCGAAGGAGCGGGCGTTGCCCACCCACCACTCGAGGTGGTCGATCCCGCCGAGGGTGGGCGGGGCGGTGGTGGGCTCGACCGCGGTCATCGCTCCACCCCCGCCTCGTGGTCGGCCCAGAGGCCGTCCCAGAAGGCCTGCACGCCGTCGAGCATGCGGGTGGCGCCGGCCAGGTAGCGCTCTTCGTCGAACCAGGGCTGGGTGAAGGCCTCGTCGAGCTCGTCGGCCGTGTGGGCCGCGTGCTGGTCCTCGACCTTGTCGTGCCACGTCCAGAAGGCCAGCGGCAGGCCGGGGCACTCACGGGCCTTGAACGCCTCGAGACCAGCAATCAGCTCCTTCCAGAAGCCGGCCGCGGCCCAGTGCTCCACCGCGTAGCTGGCGCCCTCGGCGGTGGACGCGTCCTCCGAGCCGTAGACCTCGATGAGCTCGTCGCAGAAGAACACGGTGGGGGCGGTGCCGTGCCGGCGCTTGCCGATGTCGTCGAAGCCGAGGTCGAGCTGGGCGGCGAAGCGCAGCAGCCACTCGAAGTGGGCGGCGCCGAAGCGGAAGCGCCCGCCGTCGACGGTGCCCTCGGTGGCCACCAGATCCGGATCGGCTCCCGTCGGCACGTCGGCTGACCGGCCGGGGTTGAAGACCACGCCCAGCTCGTTGAGGAGGATCTCCTTGCCCGATCGGTAGGTGTCGAGGTCGGCCGCGTTGATCACCTTGCGCAGCTGGGCCTCCACGAAGAGGTGGCTGAAGACCGAGAACTGCACGGTGAGGTGGCGCACCGCGCCCCTCGTGGCCTCGCCGCCAGCGAACCAACGGGTGTAGCGGTTGTCGGTGACCACCGGGTGCTCGGCGACGAGATCGTCGACCCGGGCGCGGAAGGCCTCGAGCGACGAACGGGTGGATGTGGTGACCATGGACCCCCCTGGTCTGGACGGATTGCTCTCTCCAGACAAGGTCACTGCGCCGGGCAGGTCAAGGGATCACGATGCAATTGGGCATCACGCACAGTGAACTGGCCAGTCTGCTAGACATACTGCTCATGTTGCCCAGCGGGATCGATGCCCTCGACGCCAAGCTCATCCAGGCGATGTGCGAGACGCCTCGCGCCGGGGTGATGGAGCTGGCTCGGCAGCTCGGCGTGGCGCGGGGAACGGTACAAGCCCGGCTCGACAAGCTCCAGAAGCGCGGGGTGATCAGCGGCTTCGACCCCGACCTCGACCTCCAGGCCATGGGCTACGAGGTGCTGGCCTTCGTGACGCTCGAGATCGCCCAGGGCCGGCTCGACGACGTCATCGAGCACCTGCAGAGCATCCCCGAGGTGCTCGAGGCCCACGCCACCACCGGCCCCGGCGACCTGCACTGCCGCATCGTGGCCCGCACCAACGCCCACCTCCAGCACGTCCTCGGCCGGGTGCTCGAGGTGCCCGGCATCATGCGCACCACCACCCAGATCGCCCTCAGCGAGCAGGTCCGCCACCGTGTGCTGCCGCTGGTGGCCCAGGTGATCGACGATGCCGAGGACCAGCCCGCCCGCGGCAAGGTCCGTCGCGCCAGCCGCTGAACCGCCTGGGGCGCGGTGCCCGTGCACCCGTAGGGTCGCCGGCATGTCGAACCCCGAGCGGGGGGTCATCCCCCTTTCGACCACACCACCGTTGCGGCAGCTGTGGGGCCACGCCCGGCGGCACCGCCCCCGCGTCGTCCTGGCCACGTTCTTCTCCGTGCTCAACAAGATCTGCGATGTGGCTCCCGAGCTGCTCATCGGCGCCGCCGTCGACGTGGTCGTCAACGAGGGCGAGAGCTTCGTCGGCCGCCTGTTCGGCGTGGAGGACCGCTTCGACCAGCTGACCATCCTGGCCGTGGTCACCGTGATCGTGTGGGTCGCCGAGTCGGTCACCGACTACATCGCCGACGTCACCTGGCGAAACCTGGCCCAGGCCGTGGAGCACGACACCCGCATGGAGTCGTACCGGCACATCCAGGAGCTCGAGCTGGCCTACTTCGAGGACCAGTCCTCCGGTGGCCTGATGGCAGTGCTCAACGATGACGTGAACCAGCTCGAGCGCTTCCTCGACATGGGGGCCAACGAGGTGATCGTCACCACCACCAACGTGGTGCTGGTGGGCCTCGTCTTCGCCATCATCTCCCCCACCCTCGCCCTGCTGGCCTTCCTCCCCATCCCCGTGATCATCCTGGGGTCGCTGCGCTACCAGCGCACGCTGGAGAAGCGCTACGACGCCGTGCGGGCGGCCGCCGGGCGCATCGCCGGCACGCTCACCAACAACCTGGGCGGCATCGCCACCATCAAGGCCTTCACCGCCGAGGAGCGCGAGGTGGATCGGGTGGCCGTCGACAGCCAGGCCTACAGCGACGCCAACTCGGAGGCCATCCGCTACTCCAGCGCCTTCATCCCGCTCATCCGCATGGCCATCCTCGCCGGCTTCACCATGACGCTGATGGTGGGCGGCCAGGCTGCCCTCAACGGCACCCTCGCCGTCGGGCTGTTCTCCACGCTCGTGTACATGACCCAGCGGCTCCTCTGGCCGCTGACCCGCCTTGGCGAGACGCTCGACCTCTACCAGCGGGCCATGGCCTCCTGCCGACGCATCTTCGGCCTCCTCGAGGTGCAGCCCACCATCCGCTCGGGGACCCGGACGCTGGCCGAGCCGGTGCAGGGCGCCGTGCGCTTCGACTCGGTTCGCTTCTCCTACGGCGACGGCGAGGCCGGCGAGGTGCTGCGCGGCCTCGACCTCGACATCGCCCCGGGGGAGACCCACGCCATCGTGGGCGCCACCGGCGCCGGCAAGAGCACCATCGTGAAGCTGCTCCTCCGCCTCTACGAGCCCACCAGCGGCACCATCAGCGTCGACGGCGTGCCCATCGAGCAGCTCACCTTCGCGTCGCTGCGGGGCGCCATCGGCTTCGTGAGCCAGGACGTGTTCCTGTTCCAGGGCACCGTGCGAGAGAACCTCACCTACGGGCGCCCTGGCGCCACCGACGAGGAGGTGGTGCGCGCCGCCACGCTGGCCGAGGCCCACACCTTCGTCGAGGCGCTTCCCATGGGCTACGACACCGTGGTGGGCGAGCGCGGCCAGAAGCTCTCCGGGGGGCAGCGCCAGAGGCTCACCATCGCCCGTGCCATCCTGCGCGACCCCGCCATCCTGGTGCTCGACGAGGCCACCTCGGCCGTCGACAACGAGACCGAGGCCGCCATCCAGCGCTCCCTGGCCCGGGTGTCGGCCGGTCGCACCTCGATCGTGATCGCCCACCGCCTGTCGACGGTGCGCCACGCCCACCGCATCCACGTGCTGGAGGCCGGTGAGGTGGTGGAGGCCGGCTCCCACGAGGAGCTGGTCGCCCACGGCGGGCTCTACGCGGCCCTCTGGCGGGTCCAGACCGGCGAGCTGAGCGCCCGCGACCAGGCCACTGTGGACTGAGGGCCCGAGCAGCCGTCAGTCGGGAGCGAAGCCCTGTCGGAGCGTGTTCTCCGTGCTGACCCGTGGATCCACGAACTGCAGGAGGTAGTCGGGGCCGCCGGCCTTGGAGCCGACGCCGCTCATGCCGTAGCCGCCGAAGGGCTGGCGGCCCACCACGGCGCCGGTGATGTGGCGGTTGAGGTACACGTTGCCCGCCCGAAGCTCGTCGGCCGCTCGCCGCAGGTGCACGGGCGAACGGGAGAAGCAGCCGGCGGTGAGGGCGTAGTCGGTGTCGTTGGCCAGGGCGAGGGCGTGGTCGAAGTCGCGGGCCCGCAGCACGGTGAGCACCGGCCCGAAGATCTCCTCGGTGGCCAGCGGCACGGAGGGATCGTCGACCTCCACGATGGTGGGGCCGACGAACCAACCCTGGTCGGGCACGTCGTGGCGCTGCACCAGCACCCGGCCCTGGGCCGGGGCCCGCTCCAGGTGACCCAGGATGCGAGCGTGGGCCTCGGCGTCGATCACCGGCCCCACCTGCACCCCGGCGGTGGCCGGGTGGCCGAGCAGCATCTCCTCGGTGGCGCCCACCAGGCGCTCGACCATGCGGTCGTAGGCCCGATCGACCACGATCAGCCGGGAGAGGGCCGAGCACTTCTGGCCCGCGTACCCGAAGGCCGAGTAGGCCGCCGCAGGGATGGCCTGGTCGGGGTCGGCGTCGTCGTCGATGATCAGCGCGTTCTTGCCCCCCAGCTCGCACACCACCCGCTTGAGGTGCCGCTGGCCGGGGGCGACGGTGGCGGCCGAGCGCAGGATCTCCAGGCCGACGGCCTTCGAACCGGTGAAGGCGATCACGGCCACGTCGGGGTGGGCCACCAGGCGAGCTCCGACGTCCTCGCCGAGGCCGGGCAGCAGCTGGAAGACGCCCGGCGGGGCGTCGGCGGCCAGCAGCGCCTCAGCCAGGCGCCAGGCCACTCCCGGCGTCTGCTCGGCCGGCTTGAGGATCACGGCGTTGCCGGCGGCCAGGGCGGCAACCGCCATCCCGCAGGGGATGGCCAGCGGGAAGTTCCACGGCGCGATGACCGCCGTGACCCCCTTGCCCTGATAGGTGAGCCGGTTGGCCTCGCCGGGAGGCGACTGCACGAGGTCCCCGGAGGCGGCCTCGAGGCGCAGCACCTCGCGCCCGTAGTACTCGCAGAAGTCGATGGCCTCGCACACGTCGGCGTCGGCCTGATCCCAGGGCTTGCCCGCCTCGACGCACTGCAGGGCGGCCAGGTCGTCGCGCCGTCGCCGCATCCAGGCCGCGGCTCGGAACAGCACGGCCGCACGATCGGCGGCGGGGGTGCGTCGCCACTGCTCCTGCGCGGCGGTGGCCGCGGCCACCGCCGCATCGGCGTCGGCGGCCGTGCACGAGGCGGATCGGGCCACGACGTGATCAGGGCGGGCGGGGTCGACGGAGTCGATGGTGGCCGCGGTGGTGACCCGCTCCCCGTCGATGAGGGCCGGCACCTCGATGGGCGAGGCACCGAGGGCGTGGTCGGCCGCCACCGAGAAGGCGGCACGGGCGGAGCCCCGCCGCCACTCCCGCAGTGGCTCGGGGAGGTAGGCGCTCGGCGCGGCGGCGTCGGTGTCATCGACCTTCGGGGGCGAGGTGGGGCCGGGCAGGTCGTCGACATCGGGGGGCGCGACCAGCTCGTCGAGCGCCTGCCCCTCAGCGAAGCGGTGCCGCACGAAGCTCTCGTTGGAGGTGTTCTCGAGCAGGCGGCGCACGAGGTAGGCCATGCCGGGCACCAGCTCACCCACCGGGCCGTAGACGCGAAGGCGCAGGCCGAGCCGCTTGATGGCGGCGTGCACCGGCTCGGCCATGCCGTAGAGCAGCTGGACCTCGAAGGCGTCGTCGGGCAGGCCTCGGTGCCGGGCGTAGCTGATGGCGTAGGCCAGCGAGCGGAGGTTGTGCGACCCGAAGGCGGCCCGCACGGCGCCGTGGTGGTCGAGCAGGAGGCGGGAGCATCGCTCGTAGCTGGCGTCGGTCTGGTCCTTGTGCTGGAAGACCGGGGGCTCCCAGCCGGCGGCCCGAGCCTGCACCGTCTCGGCGTCCCAGTACGCGCCCTTCACGAGCCGGACGGTGATCGGCTTCGACCGGGCACCGGACCAGGCGATGAGGTCAGCCAGATCGTCGCGCGCGTCGCGGAGCACGGCCTGCACCACCACGCCGGCCGAGACGTCGTGGAACTCCTCCTCGCCGAGGAGGTCGCGGAACAGCGTGAGGGTGAGGTCCTTGGCGTCATAGTGCTCCATGTCGAAGTGCACGTGGGCGCCACGGTCTCGGGCGACGCGCAGGATGGGCCGGATGCGCGCCTTGGCGCTGTCCAACCCCTCGGCCCGGCTCAGCGGCTCGTAGTGGGTGGCCAGTGCGGTGGGCTTGATGCTCACGTTGACACGGGGAATCGGACCGAGGTCGTCGCGCTCGAGACGGTCGTCGGGGGCCCACGAGGGCGCCGCATCGCAGAGCGCCTCGAGGAGCTCCAGCACCCGGGACTGGTACCGATCGGCCTCGCGGGCCACCACGGTCTTCTCGCCCAGGAGGTCGACGGTGGCGGCGCTGCCACCTCGCCAGAGGGCGTGGAGCTCCGCCACGGCCTCGGCGGGCGTCTCCCCCACGATGAACTGCTCCGCCATCCGGGCGATGTTCTTGCGAGCCACCCGGGCCTCCACCGCGGCACCGAAGGGCACCTTGTCGGCCAGGTCGATCCCGAGGTCGAGCGCCTTGGGCACGTCGACGCCGTCGAAGTACTCGCTCAGGTGGCGGCTGATGTCGTCGGTGTCGTGGAGCGCCGGGAAGACGTCGACGAAGCGGAAGAGCTGGGTCTTGAAGGCCGGGCGCGACATGGCCCAGTCCATCATCCGATCGCTCCACCACGACATCCGGTAGACCGACGACCGCTCTCCCTCGCCCAGCTCGGCGATGCGCCGAGCCAGGGCCTGGGTGTCGTGCTCGACGGCAGCCGGGTCCATGGGGCCCGACGGTACCCGTCGAGCCCATCGGCCAACCGGCACCGAGGAGCGGGGCGGTTCGGCCGGGGTCGTCATCACCCGGAGGTGGCGACGACCCCGGCGAAGCGCACTACTTGTTGACGGCGTCCTTGAAGGACTTGCCGACCTTCACCTTGGGCACGGTGGCGGCGGCGATCTGGATCTCTGCGCCGGTGGCCGGGTTGCGACCGGTGCGGGCGGCCCGCTCCGAGCGCTCGAAGCTCAGGAAGCCAGGGATCTGGACCTTTTCACCACCAGCGACGGCGCCGGTGACGACGTCTTCGAAGGCTGCCAGAACCGACCCGACCGCAGCAGCGGACTGGCCTGACTTCTCGGCGACGGCACTGACGAGTTCGGCCTTGTTCATCGGGGCCCTCCTTGGGCGAGATGTGAATCCGACGTCACCGTAAACCCAGGGTTCGCCTCAAGTGGTGGATGCTCTTCATCGAGCGTTCACCACGATCGGAGCAGGGGCGTCCCTAGGCCCCGTGCTCGTGGGTGCAGAGGACCTCTTCGCCCTCGGGCACGGAGCCCCCGGCGATGCCCTCGAGGGCGGCGAAGGGACCGCACGGGTGGGGCTCGATCCACACGTGGATCATGGGCAACTCAGCGCCCTTCGTGAGCCCCTCCCGGCAGCTGCCGTCGGCGTCGGTGAGGCCCGCCACCCGCGGACCGGAGAAGCAGAGGTTGTCGTGGATGTGCCACTGCATGAGCTCGCCGCCCGCCGGAGGCACGTCGTCGAGGGTGTCCCCGGGGTTGAGCATGTACATGGCGGCCACCAGCCGCTTGGGCTCCACGCTCGTGTCGAACACCAGCGACTCGGGGTAGTCGGGGTCGAGGATGCGGTCGTCGTTCATGTTGGCGAAGTTGAGGTAGTGCTCGTGGCCGAGGGCGCCGTCGCCGATCGACACGAAGCCCATGGCCTCCACCGCCTCGTGGTCGGCGAACTGCGGGAGCCGGTAGACGGTGACGGCCAGGAGGTTCTCGGCCTGGGCCTGCTCCTCAGGGGTGACGCCGTCGACGCCGCTGAGATCGATGGGCAGGTCGGGGTGGAACGGCTTGGGCGGCACGACCGCTTCCTCGAGGTCGCCGTGGTCGTCGTGGTCGTCGTGGTCGTCGTGGTCGTCGCCCGCGGCCGCGGCGGTCTCCCCGTCGTGGCCGTGGCCGGCACCGCCCTCGGCGTGGCTGTGGCTGCCGGCGGAGAGCATCCCGGGCACGGCCAGGCCACCCAGCATCAGGGCCATCGCCCCGGTGAGCAGCGGCATGGCGGCGAGGGCCGAGCCTCGGCGGGACAGCGAGCCCAGGGCGGCGAGCACGGCCACGATGGCCAGCCCGGCGGCCATGCCGTCCGCCAGCTGGACGCCCTCCGCCTCCTCCATCCCGTCGATGAAGCTGATGCCGCTGGTCTTGGCCAGCACCCAGCCGCCGAGGAAGGCGCCGTTGGCCAGCGCCCCCAAGCCGACCAGGAGACGCCCTGGGCGGGCCAGGAGGCCCGCGCCCCACGCCAGCTGCACGGCGGCCACGGCAGTGAACATGGCGACGGCCTGCTGGTGCTCGCTGTGCACGCCGATGGCAGCGGCGTGGATGGCTCCAGCACCGAGCGCGGCGGCGCCGGCGAGGGCCAGCCAGCCCAATGAGCCCAGCGCCACGAGCGCTTGAGCGGGATGGAGCTCGCGCTCCTGTTGTACGGCGAGTGTCACGACGGTCCCCCTGGGTTTCCGTGCACTGTACGCGATCGAGCCTCGTCGCCACAGGGCGGCCCGGCGTCAGCCGCCTGGACGCCTCGCCACGACCACGTCGCGGTCGATGGTCCGGTCCACGCGGTGGCGGAAGGCATCCGGCCCGACCTCGTCGAGCTCGAACCCGGCCTCGGCCACCAGCGCGACGAGCCGCTCCCGGCTGAGCGTGCGCCGGTTCCAGGCCATGGCCACCCCGGCCCCCGGGCGCAGCAGCTCCCGCCACACCGGCAGCGCCCGCTCCAGCAGGTCGCCCGGGCCGCGGGCGCGGCCGCCGCCGGAGTCGGCCCCGTGCTGCACGCCGTAGGGGAGGTCGCAGGCCAGGGCGTCGACCGAGCGCGGGCGCAGGTGCTCAGCGGCGCGGAGCGTGTCGTCGTTGACCACCTCCACCCGCCGGTGCTGCTCGGCGCCCTTCTCCCCGTAGGTGATCGCGACCCGGTGCGCCGGAGTGGAGCGTCCCTTTCGAAGGGTGGCCCGCTCCACCTGGTGCTTGAGCCGCTTGTCCTTCAACCAGGTGACGAAGAAGGTGTCGTAGGCCTCGACGGCTCGGCGGTCGAGCTCGATGCCGTGCGCGTCGAGGCCGTAGAGCGCAGCCCGGTGCAGCGTGGTCCCCCGCCCGCACACTGGGTCGAGCAGCACCAGCCGCTCCCCCGCCAGCAGGCGAGCGAACGTCCCCGTGCCGGCCGCCAGGGCCAGGTTCACCAGCAGGTGGGTGAACGCCTCGTTGGTCTTGCCGACGTAGCGCTGGATGGTGGTGAGGTCCTCGTCGAGCAGACGGCGGGGCGCGACCGCGCGCGGGCGGAGCAGGTCGCCTTCGACCTCGAAGAGGGCGTGCAGCGACGACAGGTTCGAGAGCACCGCGAGGGCGGCGCCGTCCAACGGCCCGTCGGTCTCGACCTCCAGGTAGTCGACGCCGCCCACGGTGACCGGTCCAGCCGGTGACAGGGCCACGTCGAGGCACCGGCGAGCGAGCACCTCCATCTCGGCCTGGGCCAAGGCCGTGGCGCTGGCCCCGAAGACCCGGTTGCCGCTGGCCCGCAGCAGCAGGAGGTGGCGGGTCACGACGACCGACGGTAGCCCGGCCGTGACCATCGACCGTTGCCTCCGGGCCACACCTGTGTTACCTCTGGTAACCATGCTGGCACGAATCGCCCAGAACGACCCGACAGGCACCCTCGGCGGTTCTGCGCTGGCGTCGTGGACCCCCTTCTGGACCCTGGTGGCGGTGTTCCTGGCCATCAACGTCGTGCTCTTCGCGGTGGGCCGGCCGGCCGAGGAGCGCTGGCCGCTGCTCCAGCCGCTGTCGCGCATCCCGCGTGGCCTCACCCGCCTCACCCGGATCCCCGGCTGGGCGGCGGTGGCCATCGGCATGGCGCTCTACGGCCTGCTGGTGGCCGGCCAGGGGTTCTACAGCGACGTGTCGTGGCACATCGCGCTCGGCCGCGACGAGCAGCTCATGACTGCGCCCCACGCCGGCATCCTGCTGGGGCTGATGATGATCCTGGGCGGGGCGGTGCTGGGCACGCTGGTGGCCACCTTCGACCAGGTCGATGGCGTGCGACTCGGCGCACTGCGGATCCCCCGCTCGCTGCTGCCGCTGTGGGCCCTGGGCCTCGGCGCGGTGTCGGGATTCCCCCTCGACGAGGTGTGGCACCTGGCCTACGGCGTCGACGTCACGATGTGGAGCCCCACCCACATGCTGATGATCCTGGGCGCCACCTTCACGGGCCTGGCCGCCTGGCTGATCCTGGCCGAGTCGGGGGTGCGGCCCACCGACGGCCCGTGGGCGCGCGCCGCCCACCTGGTGTGCGGCTGGCTCACGCTGCAGGGGTTGCTGGCCCCGCAGGGCGAGTTCACCTTCGGCGTCCCCCAGTTCAGCCTGCTGTTCGCGCCCATCCTCGTGTGCCTGGCCGCCGGGCTGGGCCTGATCGCCATCCGTCTCGTTCACGGCCAGTGGTGGGGGCTGGGCCTCGTGGTGGTCAACTTCCTCATCCAGGTCACCGGCTTCCTCGACTTCGGCGGCGAGGACGGCGGTCCCGTCGACACCCGCTTCGGCGCCACGTTCCTGCTCAGCGCGCTGGTGGTGGAGCTGGTGGCCCGGCTGGCCGGCACCGCCGACCGAACGCGCTTCGCCGTCCTCAGCGGGGTGGGCATCGGCACCATCGGCCTGGCCGGTGAGTGGGCGTGGAACCAGGACGCCTGGCAGCCCTGGTCGTCGTCGATGCTGCCCGAGGCCGCCGTGCTCGGGCTGGTGGCCGCGGTGGGCGCGTCGGTGCTCGGCGTCGCCTTCGCCCGCGCCATCGAGCGCGGCGTGCCGGGCACGCCGCCTGTGCGCGGCGTCGTGCTGGCGGTGGCGGCGGCCGCCTGTGTGGCGGTGATCCTGGTGCCGATGCGCCGCCCGACCGGCGACGTGGTGGCCGACGTGCGCCTGGAGGAGGTCAGCGGTGACGAGGCCGTCGTGGTGGCCACGCTCTCCCCCGCCGACGCGGCCGACGACGCTTACTGGTTCCAGGCCACCTCCTGGCAGGGCGGCGGACTGGTGCTGGCCGACATGGAGCCCACCGGTGCCCCCGGCGAGTTCCGGTCGGTGGCGCCGGTGCCCACCAGCGGACTCTGGAAGAGCCTGCTGCGGCTCCACCGGGGCTCGGAGATGATGGCGGTGCCGATCTACCTGCCCGACGATCCCGAGATCGACGAGGCGGAGATCCCCGCCGTCGATCGCGTGGCGCCCTTCAGCAGCGAGCGCCAGTTCCTCCTCCGCGAGACGCGAGAGGGCAGCGTGTGGCTGTCGCCGCTGGTGCACCTGCTCCTGGCGGCCGTGTGCGCACTGTGGGCCTGGGCGTTCACCGTGGCGGTGCGGCACCTCGCCGGCGGCGACCCGGCCCGGCTGGAGCCCCGCCCGCTCGACCGCGACCCGCAGCCCGCCTGAACGCCGCTAGGCCGTGGCCTGGCGAGCGGCGATGCGCCGCAGCGGGGGCAGCGTGGGCGGCGGCTGCTGCCGGGGCGGCAGCTGGGCCAGCAGCTCCTCGGTGGCGGCGGTGATCTTGCCCACCGCCACCTCGAAGGCCGCCTCGGTGTGGGCGGAGGTCTTCTGCACGCCGCTCACCTTGCGCACGTACTGGCGGGCGGCGGCTTCGACCTCCGCATCGGTGGCCTCGGGCTCGAGCCCCCGCAGGGTCGTGATGTTCCGGCACATGCCCCGAGGCTACGACAGGGTCACCCGATCTGGACGGTGTGGAGGTCGTCGCCCAGCTCGATGCGGCCGCTGAAGTGGGCCGCGGCCCGCTCCCGCCACTCGTCCTCCGTCCCCGGCACCAGGGCGGGCACGTAGTGGGTGAGCACCAGGGTGGACACGCCCGCCCGCTCGGCGGTCTGGGCCGCCTGCTCCACCGAGGAGTGGTAGTCGAGGATGTCGTCGAGGCGGGGCAGGCCGATGGCGCTCACCAGATCGGCGCGGATCACGGTGTGCACCAGCGCGTCGGCGCCGGCACACAGGCGGTCGAGGCCCTCGCAGGGCACGGTGTCGCCGGCCAGCACCACGGCCCGACCCTCGTGCTCGATCCGGAAGGCGATGCTCGGCTCGACGGGTCGGTGGTCGGTGGGGGCGGCCAGCACCCGCACGCCGTCGGCGGCCAGGACCTCGCCGTCGAGCACCTCGTGCACCTCGGGGTCGGGCGACCACGTGAGGTCGTCGTGGTGGGCGATGCGATAGCCCACGTCGGGCTCGAGCGAGCGCAGCACGGCGGCCACCACCGCGGCGGTGCCCGGCGGGCCGTGGATGGGCAGGGGCGACGGAGCGAACGACGAGACCCATCGAGTGGTGATCACGTCGTTGAGGTCGGTGAGGTGGTCGCTGTGGAGGTGGGTGACCAGCAGCGCGGTGAGACCAGCCGGTGGCGCGCCGGCGGCGGCGGTGCGCAGCAGCACCCCTCGGCCGGCATCGACCAGGAAGCTGCGACCTCCGGCCCGCACGAGCGTGGCGGGGCCGGCGCGGTTCGGGTCAGGGAGGGGGCTGCCGGTGCCGAGGAGCACGATCTCGATCATGCAACAGTTGTGTCATAGCAACTGTCACATTGCAACTCCCGATCCGTCGCGCCGTGGTCAGCGGCGGAGGCGGCCCCGCCGCCAGCCGAGCCAGGCCCACGCCGCGGCCACCGCCCACACGGCCGCCACGGCCGCCACCGTGCCGAGGGCGTAGTCGCGGGGAAGCAGCGAGGGGTTGGCCGCCCGCCGGCCGTAGCCCCGCACGAAGGGCCAGGCGACGAGGGCGATCACCCCGGTGGTGGCCAGCGCCCATCGCACGGCCGGCCAGGCGGGGGCCGGCGTGGTGCGGTGGGCGACCCACCCCAGCGCCAGCACGACCGGTAGCACCACGGCGTCGTGCACCAGCGCGCTGCCCACCACCCAGCGGGCCAGCTCGCCCGGATGGGCGCGGCCGGCGTTGTCGAGAGCGCCGACCACGCCGACCGCCATGACGGGCACGCCGAGGGCCAGGCCCACCCAGAAGCCGCGCGGCTGGCGGTCCGGGGTGGCCTCGCTCACCGGACCTCCAGGTGGGTGACCCACTTGGTCTGCGCCACACCGGGTCGGTTGGGGCCGATCAGCCGGGCCGGGAACCCGTGGTCGAGGTGGAGCGGCTCGCCGTCGATCTCGAGGGCCAGGAGCAGGTCGGGGTCGCGAGCGTGGAGGTGGTTCACCTCGGCGCTGCCGTACAGGCCCCCCTCCTGGAGCGAGGTGACGGTGACCTCGGCGCCGTCGACCGCCCCGGCCTCGTCGAGCAGGTCGCGCACGGCGACCCCTCGCCACCGGGCCGACGCCGACCAGCCCTCCACGCAGGCGATGGGCAGCACCGCCTCGCGCTGCGCCATGGCCCGCAGGTCGGCGAGCGACAGGGTGAGCGGTCGCGCCACCGCTCCCCCGACGGTGAGCCGCCACGCTGGGTCGCTGGCGGCCTCGACCACACCAGCCTGGCCGGCCGTCTTGTTCACCGGGATCCCCTGTGGACCCACCCCGGGGCGGCGCTGGGCCAGGAACGACACCGGCGACACGAACGGCACCGTCCCCCCGGCCGCGGCCACGGCCAGCACGCCGGAGGAGGCAGCCACGCCACCCAGGAAGGTCCGTCGGTCGCGGCGGCGCTGGGGTGGGACCGGGGCCGGCGCCAGGGCCCGGCGGCTGGTGGCCCAGGTGGCTCCCACGTGCACGGTCAGCGCCCCCATGGTCACCCACGCCGCCCAGCGGTGGGCCTGCGGGAAGAAGAAGGTCCACGGGTACCAGCGGGCCACGTTGGCCACGCCGGACAGGAGCAGGAAGATGGCCCCGCCGACCAGGGGGAGGAGCAGCAGCCGCTCGAGGGCGTGGCCGGCCGAGCGCACCGCCGGCCACGTCACCAGCTTCGGGGCCACCACCCAGAGCTTGGCCAGCAGCACCGGGATGGTGGCGAACCCGGTGACCACGTGGACGCCCTGGGTGATGCGGTACAGCCCGGCCGGCCGCGAGGGCACGGTGAGCCAGGCCGGCTCGTGCTGCACCACGTACGAGTACGCCCCGGTGAGGGCACAGGTCGAGAAGAGGACGCCCAGCGCCACCCCCAACCGTGCGGCCACCTGCTCGTCGTGCAGCGGGCTGGTGAAGCGGCGGGCCACGGCCGGCACGAGCACGCCGGGCCGCCAGCGCGAGGTCGCGGTCACGGCCGTCTCGCCTGGGCGAACCAGCGGTCGGCCACGACCTCGATGCCGTCGGGGCGCAGACCGGCGGCGGTGGCCAGACCGGGCCAGGCATCCGCGCCCACCACCGCCCAGGCGAACCAGGGGCCCGCGTCGTCGCCCACCTCGACCCGCACGGTCAGGGGCGCGGTCACCGCACCGGGCGGCGCCACCTCGGCCACCACCGCACCACCGGCGCTCAGGATGTCGCGGCAGCGGACCAGGAGAGCCAGCGGGTCGCCGCCGATCCCGATGTTGCCGTCGAGCAGCAGCGCCGTGGCCCAGCGGCCCTCGCCTGGCAGCGGGCCGAACACGCAGCGCTGCAGCACCGGCGCGCCGCTGCGCGCAGCGCTCTCGACGGCCGCGGCGGCCGTGTCGATGCCGAGGGCCATCCGGCCCGCGGCGGCCAGCGCCGCCGGCACCCGCGCCGGGCCGCAGCCGATGTCGAGCACGGGGTCGGCCAGCCGGTGCAGCAGGCTGAGCTCCGCCGCATCGGGCGCGGCCCGCCACCGGCCTACTTCCAGGTCGATGGTCGCGCCCTCGCTCGTCCGCAGCTGGGGAGTCATCAGGCCAGCCCTTCCTCGATGCCTCGCACGACGGCCGCGAACCGGCTTTCCGGTCGCTCCGCCGCCACCGCCACGGCATCGGTCCAGGTGTCGACGTCGCGCCGTTCCGCCAGTCCCGCCACCCGCAGCCCGAGGCCCTCCAGCCGTCGGCGTTGGCGGGCCCCGGTGTCGCTCCGGCTGGTCGGGATGCCGGCGAAGGCACCGGCGACGGGGCGTCGGAAGCCGATGGCCCACCAGCCGCCGTCGACCGCCGGCCCGAGCACGGCGTCGGCCTCGTCGTCGAGCATCACCATGGCGGCCTCGAGGTCGGCGGCGGTGGTCTGGGGCGTGTCCATCCCGATCTGGAGGGCCGGGCCCGCCGTGGCCCGCCACACCGTGGTCAGCCGCTCGGCCAGCGACCCGCTCCCCTGGTCGACCAGCACCACCCCGGGCGGGCACCACGGTCCGGGCCGGCCATCGAGGGCCAGGACCACCCGATCGGCGCCGCTCGACACGGCGGCCTCGAGGGTGTCGGCCAGCGCCGCCTCGGCCACCGCCGCCGCCTGGGCCGGCGTGCAGGGAGGGCACAGGCGTGTCTTCGCCCGCCCCGGGAGCGGTTCCTTGGCCAGCACGAGGAGGTCCACGCAGCGTTCTTACCCCGGGAGCCGACGCCCACCCTGCGGCGACGCTCGGTTGTTCCGATCGCCGTAAGCAATCCGCCCGTAGCCTGCCCTCGTGGTGGACGAGCCGACCCGGGTGCTGGTGGTGGACGACGACCCCAACGTGTCGGATGTGGTGGCGCGCTACCTCTCCCGGGAGGGGTTCGCGGTGGAGACGGTGGCCAACGGGCGCGACGCCCTCGACCGGGCCCTCCAGGACCCACCCGACCTCGTCGTGCTCGACCTCATGCTGCCGGGCGTCGACGGGCTGGAGGTCTGCCGGCGACTCCGGGCCATGGCCCCGGTGCCCGTGATCATGCTGACCGCACGAGGCGACGAGGCCGACCGCGTCATCGGCCTCGAGCTCGGTGCCGACGACTACGTGGCCAAGCCGTTCTCTCCAAAGGAGCTGGTGGCGCGGGTCCGCGCCGTGCTCCGCCGGGCCACCGGACCGCTGGCCGCGCCGCCGACCGGTGGGCCGGTCACCTTCGTCGACGGCGACCTCCACGTCGACGTGGCCGCTCGCCAGGCCCGTCGCGCCGACGACGTCGTGCCCCTCACCGCCCGCGAGTTCGAGCTCCTCGTGTTCCTCATGCGCCACCCCCAGCAGGCCTTCCGGCGGGAGGATCTCCTCCAGCAGGTGTGGGGGACGCGCTACGGCGACACGTCGACGGTGACGGTGCACGTGCGCCGGCTGCGGGAGAAGATCGAGGTCGACCCGTCAGCTCCCACCCGGCTGGCCACGGTGTGGGGTGTGGGCTACCGCTGGGAGGGAACCGCGTGAGGGCGCTGGTGACGGTGCTGGTCGGCCTCGGTGCTGCGCTGGCCTCGGCGCGGGCGGCGGGGCTGCCGGGTTCCGACACCGTGCAGCTGATCGTCATGTCCTTCGGGGTCGCCCTGGCCGCCTACGGGTTGGGGCGCTCCGCCCTGCGGCGCTCGCAGAGCCCGCTCATCGTGGCGCTCATCCCCATCGCCTCGTTCGGCATCGGGGCACTGGCCGCGGCCCAGTCGATGTTCGTGTCGGCCCACGACCTCTCCGCTCTGGTGGTGATGATGGCGGGCGCCGGCACGGCCGGGGTGCTGGCCGCCCTCGCGCTGGCCGACGAGCTGGCCCGGGCGAGGGAGCGGGCCGACGAGGCCTCCGCCCGTGAGCGGGCCCTCGACCGGAGCCGGCGGCAGCTGGTGGCCTGGGTGAGCCACGACCTGCGCACGCCACTGGCCGGCATCCAGGCCATGGTGGAGGCCCTCCACGACGGCGTGGTCGACCGACCCGACGAGGTGCGCACCTACTACGAGCGCCTCGGTCGCGAGGCGGTCCAGCTGGGCCGCCTGGTCGACGACCTCTTCGAGCTGTCGCGCATCGAGGCCTCTGCGCTCGATCTCACCCTCGAGCGGGTCTCCCTCGACGAGCTCGTGTCCGACGCCGTCGCCTCCGCCACGGTGCTGGCCGACGCCAAGGGGGTACGGGTGAGCGGCGAGGTGGCCGACCACCCACCGCAGGTCGAGGCATCGGCTCGCGAGCTCACCCGAGTGGTGCAGAACCTCCTCGACAACGCCATCCGACACACGCCGCCCGGTGGCGCGGTGGAGGTGCGGGTGGCGTCCGACGACGGGCACGCCATGGTGTCGGTGGCCGACGGCTGTGGCGGGATCCCCGGGGCCGAGCTCGACCGCGTCTTCGACCTCGCCTACCGGGGCGATACCGCTCGCACCCCGGGTGCACCTGGGGGCGCCGGCCTCGGCTTGGCCATCGCCCGGGGCTTCGTGGAGGCGCACCAGGGCGACATCGCGGTGCACAACGAGGGCGACGGCTGCCGGTTCACCGTCCGCCTGCCCCTCGCCTGACCCAGATGGCGCTGGGTCAAACAGCACTCACACGCTGAACGGCTCCGCAGCACGGAAGCCGAGCAGGTCGGCGGCGCGCTGCGGGCTGGCCACCACGTGGCGCACGTCGCCCAGCCGACCTCCGCCGACCACCTCGGGCTCGAGGTCGTGGCCGGCGCAGGCCGCCCGCGCCAGGTCGAGCACGGTGCGAGGGGTGCCCGAGGCGACGTTGAGGGCGCCGTCGACGGGCTCCGCCGCCGTGAGGGCGGCCACGTTGGCGCGGGCCACGTCGCGCACGTGCACGAAGTCGCGCGTCTGTCCACCGTCCTCGAACACCTTCGGCCGCTCGCCCCGCTCGACGGCCGAGCGGAAGATCGATGCCACCCCGGCGTAGGGCGTGTCGAGCGGACACCGGGGGCCGTACACGTTGTGGTAGCGCAGCGCCGTGACGGGCACGTCGTGCTCGCGACCGAACACCTGGCACAGGTGCTCCTGGTGCACCTTGGTGGCGGCGTAGGTGTTCCGAGGGTCGAGCGGGGCCGACTCCGGCACCGCGACCCATCCCATCGGCGACCCGCACGCGGGGCAGGGCGGGTCGAAGCGGCCGGCGTCGAGGTCGGCTCGCGACCGCAGGCCGGGGAGCTGCTGACCGTGCTCAGCGCACGCATAGCGACCCTCGCCGTAGACCACCATCGACGATGCCAGCACCAGACAGCCCGAGAAGCCCAGGTGGTGCAGGGCCCAGAGCCCGGTGGCGGTGCCCGCATCGTTGTCGTCGACGTACGCCCGCACGTCGGCGAAGTCGACCCCGAGGCCCACCCGGGCGGCCTGGTGGCTCACGGCGTCCACGCCGGCTGCCGCCCGACGCCAGGCGTCCGGATCCCGCACGTCGCCGACGTGGAGCTCGACCTCGGGGTGCGTCCACTCGGGCGGCGCACCGCCGTGGGCCACCAGGGAGTCGAGCACCACGGCCTCGTGGCCGTCGTGCCGCAGCAGGTCGACCACGTGGGAGCCCACGAACCCCAGCCCACCGGTGACGAGCACCCTCACCGTGGAGCCCTCACGCCAGGGCCACCGCGGTGCCGACCACCACCGCTCGCAGGCGGGGCAGGTGGCGGGCGAACTCCTCGAACACGGCTTCCTGGGTGACGGCGCCCACGTCCGGGCGACCTTCCACCCCGGCGTCGTGATCGGTGACCAGGCCGACGGCGCCGTAGCGCAGGTCGAGCTCGCGGGCGATGGCGGCCTCCGGGTACTGCGTCATGTTGATGAGCGTGGCCCCCATGGCCTGGTACCAGCGCGACTCCGCTCGGGTGGCGAACCTGGGTCCGTTGATCACGACCACGGTGCCGCCATCGGTGGCCGGCTCGCCCTGGTCTGCCGCCACCTGCAGCGCCGCGGCGCGCACGTCGGCGTCGTAGGGGTCGGCGAAGGCGGCGTGGGCCGGCCCCTCGTCGAAGGAGTCGTGGATGGTCTCTGCTCGCCCCTGGGTGCGATCGATGATCTGGTCGGGCACCACCAACGTCCCCGGGCCGAGGTGGGGCACCAGCGATCCGCAGGCGAACGAGGCCACCACGGTGCGAGCGCCGACGGCGCGCAGCGCCCACAGGTTGGCCCGGTGGTCGACGCGGTGGGGCGGGAGCCGGTGGTCGGTCCCGTGCCGGCTCAGGAAGGCCACGGCGACGCCCTCGACCTCGCCGATGGCGATGGGCGACGACGGCGGCCCCCACGGGGTATCGACGTCGACGGTCTCGACCAGCGCGCCGAGCTCGTAGAAGCCGGAGCCCCCGATGACAGCGACAGCGGCGAGCGACGGTGCAGGAGCGGGTGCGGTCACCCGACCAGCCTGGCTCACCACGGCGACCGCAGCAGCACCTGGACACCGATGGCCACCACCGCCTGGGCGGCCAACCAGCTCCGGCGGTGGCCGGGCGCAGCCAGCGCCACCCAGGGCAGGAACACGAGCCAGATGCGCTCCACCTCGCCGCGCGACATCTGCGAGAGATCGGCCAGCACCACGACGAGCAGACCAAGCAGCGGGAGGCGCGACGCCGGGAGCCGCCACCCCTGGACCGCGGTCCAGAGGCCGGCGAGCACGGCCGGACCCGCGGCCACCGCGAAGGCCGCCGGGTTGCCGGCCACCGTCAGATAGAGCCCCGGGCGGCTGGCGGCCACACCCGACCAGTAGGCCTCGCGGGTGCCGGCCAGCCCGTCGAGCCACCAGAACCCCGACCACGCCCACACCACCAGGAGCACGGTGGCCGCGCCGGCGCCGATGAGGGCAGCGTGGAGCCAGCGTCGAGCCAGGACGGCGTGGAGGCCGGCCATCCCCAGCACGAGCGTCCCGCCGTAGGTGAGCAGCAGGCCGGCGCCGAGCACCGCCCCCCCACCGACGGCAGCCCGGTGGCGGGCCTGGACGGCCAGCAGCACGCCCAGCGCCAGGACGCCGGCGAACAGGGCGTCGGCCGACGTGCCGGCCCACACCGCTCCGGGGAGCAGCACCAGGGCCGGTGCCGCTCGCCGCGCCGCGGACTCGCCGGCCACGGTGCGGGCGGCGACCAGGGCTGCACCCACGGCCAACCCCCACCCGGCCAGCGCCAGGAGGGCGAACCAGCCGGCGCCGCCGAGGCCCAAGCGATCGAGGAGCCACGGCGGGACGACCGCGCCGGGCGGGTGCCCACGCACGTGGATGGGCAGGGAGGCATCGGTGGGGTCGAACCCGCCGAAGAGGTCGCGGAGGCTCACGACGGTGGTCGCGAACGGCTCGTACTCGTGGCGGGTGGCGAGGGGCGCCGTGACTCGGTCCCACCCTCCTGAGGCCGCCAGAGCGACGGCCCAAAGGCTGGCGCCCACCCCCGCGGCTCCGGCGACGACCGCGAACCGCGCCTCCTGCGCGACCACGGGCCCGAAGGCCACGACGGCCCCCGCCAGGAGCACCGGCAGCAGGAGACCCGCCGTGAGGGCCGGGTCGTAGCGGCCGACGAACGGCGCCGCGTTGAGGGCGACCC